>JAJTGZ010000018.1 GCA_021299385.1 Phycisphaeraceae bacterium
GCCACGCCCATCGCGGGCGATGTTGCGAGCGCGACAAACTCTTCTCGAGACGACATGATCGACCACTCCCGCCAGGGCATGTTGGGCCTCCCGTAAAGCCCAAACAGTCCCCGGCCAAAGTGCCACCCATGTCCTGACGCAGTGTTACCTATGTCCCAGGTCTGTACACTCCCCTCGGAGGAGGGGTTCTGAAAAATACCTTGTTACTTTGGAGTTTTAGGATCCATGTCTTGTTCGTTGGCGCTACCCGGTGCAACTGGCCCCTCGGCGCGCACGGCCGCGGCCAGCAGTGCCGCGATGCGGGCGGCGCGGTAGTCTGGCTCGGTGCAGAGCCGGCTGGTCAGACGGCTCCAGTCTGCGGGGGGTGAGGGGGTTGCGGGTGCTGGGGGTGGTTCGGGGTTCTGGGGGGTGCGTGAGTCGATCCTGCCGTCGATGGCCAGAGGGTTGATGGGGGCTGATTGGCTTGCCGGCTGCGGTGCGTTGGGGATGCCGCCGATCAGGAACTGCGTGCCTGGGGGGACCGTTGCGGTCGGGGTGCCGTTGGCGTTGAGGGCATAGGTGCTGCGCGGGAAGACGGCGACGAGGCCACCCATGCCACGCACGCGTGCGTACCACCCGGCGTAGGGGGAGCCGGGGATGTCGGGGATGCGGTAGACGCCGGCAAAGTCGTTGGGCATGCGCAGGTCGGCCGGTGCTTGTCGCATGGTGGTGCTGGCCGGGCCTTGGTCGCCGATGCCTTGCTCGACGCGCTTGAGTTGGTCGAGCGGGAGCGTCGAGCCTGGGGTGGGCTGCTTCGCGGCGTCGGCCGGCTTGCCCGCGCCGGGCTGTGCGCGGGCCGGGGTGCTCAGCGTGATGAGCAGCCCGGCAACAGTCGCGGCAACGATCGAGGCCACCTCGCGTGCGTGCATGGGCAAGGGTAGATCAAGAACTTGGCACGCGGGCCGGCACACGGGTGGGGCGGGGGATGGCCGGGCGTTGCCGATCCCCGGCGCTATCCTGCCGGTCCAGGAGCGGCGTATGCGGATTGTTATGCTTGGGTGGGAGTTCCCGCCATTTATATCAGGAGGCCTCGGCACGGCGTGCCAGGGGCTGACGGCCGCGCTGGACAAACAGGGGCACCAAGTGGTCTTTGTCCTGCCCAGGCCGGCGGGCAAGGGGCAGGAGGGGCATGTGCGCGTGCTTGCTCCGCAGGGTGGCGCGGGTGGGCAGGTGCACAATGCATCGCACGGCGTGGACCGGCCGTTTGGGACCGCGGGGGGGATGGGTGTGCACCACCCGGAGTTTACAGCCTCGCGGATCATGGGCGTGCCGGCTGGGTTTGCAAGCCCATACGGCGGGGGGGGGCAGGTGGGGCTGATGGGCACCAAGGCAGCCGGACAGGGCCGGCCGGCGGGGCACGCGCCCGACGGAACGCCGTTGTATGAAGATGCTCGCCACGGTGGCTGGCCTGGTGGTGGCGTCGAGTCGCTCTATCAGGGGGACCTGTTCATCCAAGCCGAGCAGTATGCGCGCCTGGTGGTGGCGATGGTGCGGGGTGAGCAGTTTGACGTCATCCACGCGCACGACTGGCTGACATTCCCGGCGGGTATCGCGCTGTCGCGCGTTACGGGCAAGCCGCTGATCGTGCACGTACACAGCACTGAGTATGACCGTGCCGGGGACGCGCCAAGCCCGCGCATCTGCGAGGTTGAAAGGCGTGGGATGGCCTCGGCCAGCCGGGTGCTGGCCGTGAGTGAACTGACCAAGAACCTGGTGGTGCAGCGGTATGCGGTGCCAGCGGCAAAGGTGGACGTGGTCTACAACGGGATCGACGACCAGCGTTTGCAGCCCGCCCCCGGCGAGCGGATCGAGGGGCAGGACAAGATCGTGCTGTTCTTGGGGCGGATCACGATGCAGAAGGGGCCTGATTTTTTTCTCGCCGCGGCCAGTCGCGTGCTCGAGAAGGTGCCCGAGGCAAAGTTCATCATGGCCGGCGCTGGGGATATGCACGCGCGGATGGTGGAACTGGCGGCACAGCTGGGGATTGGGCACCGGGTTTTGTTTACGGGCTTTTTGCAGGGTGAGGACGTCGACCGCGTCTACCGCATGGCCGACTGCTATGTGATGCCCAGCGTGAGTGAGCCGTTTGGGATCGCGCCGCTGGAGGCGATCCGTGCCGGTGCGCCGGTGATCATCAGCAAGCAGAGCGGCGTCGGCGAGGTGCTCACGCACGCGCTGAAGGTGGACTTCTGGGACACCGACGAGATGGCCAACAAGATCGTGGCGGTGCTTCGGCACCCGCCGCTGGGCCAGACGATGCGCGAGCACGGCAGTTTCGCCCTGCGGGCACTGACGTGGGAGCGTGCCGGGCTTGCGTGCGTGCAGAGCTACCAGCGGGCCATCAGCGACGCGGCGGAGTTGATCGGGACGTGAGTGGTTTTCGCACGCCCGGCAGCAGCCGGGGTGGGCAGGTAAACAAACCATGCTTGCAGCACGCAACGAAGCCGGGCACAAGGGGACCTTCGGGATGGTGCTCGTCGTCGGTGGGCAATCATCACCGCAGGGTGTGATGCTCGGTGCGCCGGCGCTGGCGGCGCGTGCGGCTTTGCGCGTCGGGTGTGGGCGGGTGGTGGTTGCTGCGCCGGCGCCGATCCTGCCGGCGATCCTGACGCTCTGCCCCTCGGCGACGGGCGTGCCCTTGCCCGCTGGTGATGCGGGCCTGCTGCCCGGTGCTGGTGAGGCGTTGCTGGCCGAGGCGCGTGGGGAGCACGCGGCGGTGATTGGCCCGGGACTTGGGCAAGGAGCGGTCCAACGCGACCTGGTGCGCACGGCACTGGCCCACCTGACGTGCCCGATCGTCCTCGATGCCGACGGGCTGAATGCAATGACGACCGCCGACGATGCCGCGTTGATCGCCCGGCACGGGCGCGTCGTGCTGACGCCGCACCCGGGTGAGTTCCGCCGGCTGGCCGGGGCGTTTGGGATCGGGACGCTTGAGCAGGGGGATGAAGCATCAAGGAAGTCAGCGGCGAGCGCGCTTGCGCACGTGGCCCGAGCGGTGGTGGTGCTCAAGGGGGCCACAACGATCGTGGCCAGCCCTGACGGGAGGGCGCAGGAACTCGGCGAGGCGAACGCCGTGATGGCCGTCGGCGGCAGCGGGGACGTGCTAGCCGGGGCGATCGCGGGGCTGCTGGCGCAGTATCCCGATGCGCGCGGCGGTGCCCTTGCGGATGTCGTTTGTGCCGGCGTGCTTGCCCACGCCTCGGCGGGGCGGGCGTGGCGCGATTCTGCCGGGGTGGCCGGTGGGATGCTCGCATGGGAACTGGCCGATCACCTCCCCATAGCGGTGCAGGGGCTTCGCAAGGCCTGAGTTTGGGGTGGTGTGCGGGCGGGGGCGTGTGCGAGGGGTCAATACATACAATCGCCACTATGTCGCATCTGCTCGAAGTGCTCTCGGCTTGGAAACCCTTCGGGGCGATCGTTGTGGGCGACTACATGCTCGATGAACTGGTCTTTGGGAACGTCGACCGCCTGGCCAACGACGCGCCGGTGCCCGTGCTGCACGTGCAGCGGACCGAGCACCGTGCCGGCGGCTCGGCCAACGTCGCGGCGGACCTGCTGGCGATGCGGGGCTCCGTCCATGCCGTGGGCCTGGTGGGGGACGACGCGGGTGCCGATGCGCTGTTGTCAAAGTTGACCGAGCAGGGCGTGGAGTGCGATGGGGTGCTG
Organism: Phycisphaeraceae bacterium; assembly: GCA_021299385.1. GTDB lineage: Bacteria > Planctomycetota > Phycisphaerae > Phycisphaerales > UBA1924 > JAJTGZ01. The sequence goes on from JAJTGZ010000018.1 coordinate 3,709, forward strand.
ACGGACTCGACGCGCCCGACGACGCTCAAGCAGAGCCTGGTGGGCCTGGCCCAGCACCGGCACGCGCAGAAGATGTTCCGCGTCGATAAGGAGAGCCGAGAGCCGGCCAGCGTCCGCATGGTCGAAAAAATGCTCGAGCAGGTCGGCAAGCGTCTGCCCGAAGTGAACGTCGTTTGCATAGAGGACTACAACAAGGGTGTCTGTACGCCGGGGCTTTGCCAAGGGGTCATCGAACTGGCCCGGCAGGCCAACATCCCCGTGCTTGTCGACCCCGCGGCGATCGCGGACTATTCGCGCTACGCCGGCGCATCGTGCATCACCCCCAACCGCAACGAGGCCGAGCGCGCCGCGGGGATCACCCTGCCGGACAACGCCCCGGCCGAGGCGTACATCCCCCTGGCCGAGGCGTTACAAGAACGGCACGGCTTTGAGAGCGTGGTTATAACGCTAGACAAAAGCGGGGCGCTGCTGTTGGTGCGCGGCCAGGAGCCTCGGGTAGTCCCGACGGTCGCAAGGCACGTCTACGACGTAACGGGCGCGGGGGACATGGTGCTAGCCGCCCTCGCGGCGGGTCGCGCCAACGGGCTGCCGTGGCACGAGGCGGTGCGCTTTGCCAACGCCGCGGCGGGCCTGGAGGTCGAAGAGTTTGGCGTCGTGCCCATCCCTATCGAACGCATCCACCGCGACCTGCTGCTGCGCGAGCGCGAGCAGCGCGGCAAACTGCGCACGCTCAGCGAGCTCATCGTCGAGGTCTCGGCGATCCGCCAGGGTGGTGCCTCCAAGGGCACAACCCCCAAAGTGGTGCTCGCCAACGGGTGCTTTGACGTGCTGCACGCCGGGCACGTGAGCCTGCTGCGGCGGGCGGCCGCGCTGGGGGACTTCCTGGTCGTGGCCGTCAATGGGGATGAGAGCGTGCGCAGGCTCAAGGGCGCGGGCAGGCCGATCTACCCGATCGCCGACCGGGCGCAGCTGCTTGGGGAACTTGAGTGTGTGGGCGCGGTGGTGGTCTTTGACGAGCCGACGCCCGAGAACGTGGTTCATGCCGTGCGGCCGGATGTTCTGGTCAAGGGCCGGCAGTACCGGATCGAAGAAATACCCGGCGCGTCGTTCGTGCAGTCGCACGGTGGGCGCGTCGAGCTGCTGGACGTTGTCGAGGGTCGGAGCACCACCGGCACGGTTGAAAGGATCCGCTCGTCGTGATTCCGTACGTCGCATGGGCCGTGCAGCAGCAACCCCGGGCTCCTGGTCAGGGAGTGGGTGAAGGCGCGCCGCCTTCGCCGGGGCCTTGCGCGCGCCGCCGAACGCACGTTGCGGTCGTGCACGCTGTGTATGCCGACTTGATGCTGCGCGGCAAGAAGACCGTCGAGTGCCGGCTGAGCCGGACGAGGCGGCAGCCGTTCGGGGCCGTCGATGCGGGGGACGTGATCCACTTCAAGCTTGCCGGTGGGGGGTATGTCGCGCTGGCGACGGTCGGGCGCGTCGAGCACGTCGCGGGGCTGACGCCGAGCGAGGTCCGCCAGCTCGCATCCCGGCACGAGCCGAACGTGCTTGGCGGTCGGGCATACTGGGCCGGCAAACGTCAAGCCCGCTTCGCCACGCTCATCTGGCTCGCCGAGGTGCAGCCGATGACCATCGGCCCGGCGGTCGGGCCGTTCAACGGCGGTGCGTGGAAAATCATCGCGAACGGGTAATACGCATCGCCGATGTTCCTCATGCGGAACCCCTCGCCCGAGGGGAGGGGCAGGGGTGGGGTTGACCACTTCGGGCGCACGACATTCAGTCGTGATCCATATCAGTTCATCCCAACACCCGCTTGCACCGGCGCGACCATCCCCGCCAGGCCGCGGGCCAGTGCCCCATCGCCGGTGCCACCTTCGGCCTCGGGGGCGGTGCTTGCGGCGGGCTTGATCCGTCCATCGCTGCCGACCTGGTCGATCTTCACGGCCACGCGCTTGCTCACGCCGCGCTCTTGCATCGTTACGCCATACAACTGGTGTGCCGAGTGCATCGTGCGTTTGTGGTGCGTGATGACGATGAAGTGCGAGCGGTCGGTGAACTGCTCAACAACCCGGCAGAAGCGGTCAACGTTCGCGTCGTCGAGTGCCGCATCCACCTCGTCGAGCACGCAGAAGCAGCTCGGCTTGCTGCGGAAGATGCTCATCAGCAGCGCGACGGCCGTCATCGACTTTTCACCGCCCGAGAGTTGGCTGATCGACCTCGGCTCCTTGCCCGGCGGCTTGGCGATGATCTCGATGCCCGACTCGAGCCAGTCGACCTCTTCACTCTCGACGCCGTCGCGCACCACGGGCATGAGGCGAACCTCCGCCTTCCCCCCGCCGAAGAGTTTGCGGAACATCCCCTCCTCGCCGGCGAAGTGCTGCTGGATGAGCTCGAAGGTCTCCTTGAAGCGCGACCGGCTGGCGTCGTCGAGCTGCGCGATCAGCTCGCGCAGCTGCCCCTGGGCGCTGTCCAGGTCCTTGACCTGCCCGGCCAACGCCTCGTTGCGGCCGGCGAGCTGGCCCTCCTCCTCGATCGCGTCGAGGTTGACGTTCCCGAGGTGCTTGATCTCCTTACGCAGCTGCTCGGCCTGCCGGTGCCCTTGCTGCGGATCGACGCGCACGACCACCACCGGCAACTCGTGCTCGTCGGCGGCAACCGACATCGACCCCGCAAGCATCTCGGCATACTCCCTGTGCAAGCCGGGCAGGTCAACGCCCAGGTCGTGCTCGGCACGCTCCTCGATGTTCTCACGCTTGACCTCGCACTCGCGCTTGGCAATCTCCAGCGCGTGCCAGTCGCGCTGCAGGTGCCCGGCCTGCTCACGCCCGGCCAGGGCACGCTCAGCCAACTGCGCAACCTCCACCGCCGCGTGCGCAACCCTTGACGCCAGCCCCGCCACGCCCTCGGCCAGACCCTCGGCACGAGCACGCGCTGCCGACGCCTCCGCCCGGCTCGACTCGATGATCCCCTCGTGCTCGGCCAGCGCACGCTGCCTCGCCGCGCCGGCCTGCACAAGCCCGCCGTGCTGCCGCTGCGCGTCGTGCAACTGCGACTCAGCACGCTGCCGCTCACGACGAAGGCCCGACAACTGCTCACCGAGCCGCCCAACCCGAACGCGACCGGCGGTCATCTGCTCGACGATCCCCTCGGCACGCAACGCCACCGCCGCGATCTTCACCTCCAACGCACCCAGCACGCCCCCGGCCTCGTTGAACGCCCGCAGCAAACCCTCGGCCTTGTGCGTCAACGCCTCACGCTCGGCACGCAGGCCCGCGGTACGCTCTTGCAACTGCCCGATCTCATCGCCCAGAACGCCGTGCTCACGCTCAAGACGGTCGGCCTCGCGGGCGAGTTGCTCTTGGCGGCTTTCCTCCTGCGCCAGCACCCGGCGTTCCTCGCTGAGCTGCCGGCGGGCCTCACCGAGTTCGTGGCCAAGGTTCGCGGCCCCGGCGTCGAGCGTGCGGATCGTCTGCCGCTCTTGCTCGACCTGCCCGGCCAGTGTGCCCAGCTCAAGGCCCAGCGCCTCCATCTCGCTGCGACGCTGCAACAACCCCCCCGCCTGGCTCGTCGAAACCGGCCCGGCCAGCACGCGCCCATCAGGCTCGAGCACACAACCATCACCGGTTACCAGCCGCAACGGCGACCCCGCCGGCGCGTGCAGCACGCCCGCGGCCTGCAGCATCAGGGCCGACTCCAAATCCCGCACCAGGAACGTGCCGCCGAGCAACCGGTCCAGCAGTGCCGAGACCTCTACGCACCGCTCGGGCGACTGGCCCCGCGCCTTGACCATCCCGCGCACCGGAGCAACGCCCGGGACACCCTCAAGCCCTTGCACTGCCACCCCGCCAGATACACCACCCGCGTGCAACGGCACAAACGCCACGCGCCCCGACAGCGACGCGAGTTCGCCCGGCGTGGGCAACTCCGTCAACGCCCGCACCACCACCGCCTGCAGAGCCTGCCCGAGAGCCGCCTCGACGTGCGCCGCCTGCGTGCCGTCCGTCTCGATCAGGTCCGCCAGCACACCAACAACGTTTGCAAAGCCCGTGCCGGCGCTCTGCGCATCGAGCACCTCCTTGACGGCATCGTTAAGCCCGACGCGCTGCTCGACCATCTCGCGCAGCGTCCCGTGCCGGCTCTCGACGCGGGCGAGCCTCTGCTCAAGCTCCGCCACGCGCTCGGCCTGCACGCGACGGTCCCCATCAAGCTGCCGGCTCCGCTCCTCCAGGTCGTTGTTACGCCCCTCCAGCCCCCCCACCACCGCGCGCCGCTGCTCGATCGCCCGTGCAACCTCACGCCGAGACTCTCCGACGCGCGCCTGCTCGGCCTGGTTCCCCTGCGCCTTGCCCGCCAGCCGATCGAGCTGCTCGGCCACCACCTGCGCCCGCTGGGCGTCCTGCTGCAACGCCGCCAGCACACCGGCACGCTCGCGGTCGATCGCACCCTGCGCCGACCGCTGCCGGGCCAACTCCGCACGCTCGCCGGCCAGTTCATCGAGCACGCCCGCACGCTGGCGCCCCTGCTCCTCGAGCGCCCGCTCGGCGTCGGCGAGCTGCTCGCCCACCGCCGCGATCTGCTCGGCCGCGTCGCGCTCACCACCCTCCAGCTGCGAGATCAGACCCGAGAGCGTTGCCAAACGCTGCACATCCTCAGCAATCTGCCGGCGTGCCTCCTCCGCCGACGCCCCCGCCTGCCGGGCGCGCTGCTCGGCGCTCTGCAATGCAAACCGAGCCTCGGCCAGCTCCTTCTCACCACGCCGGTGCCCCTCGGCCAGCTCCTGCCGGGTCAGTTCAGCCTCCTGCTTGGCCGACTCGGTCTGCGCCAACTGCGCCTCCGCCTCGCTACGCGTTGCCGACAGATCGGCCAAGCGACCCGTCAGCCCCAGCAGCCGCTCGTGCAGGTCGTCAAACTGATCGAGCGCCAGGCACATCCGCAGGGCCTTGAGCTCGGCATCGAGCACCTGGAACTGCCTCGCCTTGGCGGCCTGACCCTTGACCAGCCGCAGGCGGCGCTCGGTGCTCTCGAGCTGCTCGCGCGCGATCGTCAGGTTCGCCTCCGTCCGCTCCAACTTCCGCTGCGCCTCGGCACGCCGCTGGCGATACTTGGCCACCCCCGCCGCCTCCTCAAAGACCGTCCGCCTCTCCATCGGGTTGGCCAGCAGCATCGCATCGACCTTCCCCTGCTCGATGATCGAATACGCATCGGCCCCGACGCCCGTGTCCATAAACAACTCGCGGATGTCCCGCAGCCGGGCCTTCTTGGAGTTGATCAGATACTCGCTGGTCCCATCGCGATACAGCCGCCGCTCGACATCAACAACGTCGGCATCGATCGGGAGGGTGCGCTTGCCGCGCACGGCCAGGTCCAGCGCGGTGGGCGCATCGGGCTGGGCAATAGGGAGTTGGCAATCGGCAACAGGCGCATCCGAAGCAATCAAGCCAACCTCATCAGCACCCACCGCGCCGATTGCCCATTGCCCATTGCCTATTGCCTCTTGCCCCCCCGCCAGCACCGGGTTCTCGAAGCTCAAAACCACACTCGCCATCCCCAGCGGCTTCCGCGCCGCCGAGCCTGCGAAGATGACATCGAGCATCTCGGTGCCGCGCAGGGCCTTGCTGCTGCGCTCGCCGAGGACCCACTTGATGGCATCGACGACGTTGCTCTTGCCACACCCGTTGGGGCCGACGACGCCGGTGATCGGCTCATCGAATGTAAACTCCGTCCGGTCGGCAAAGCTCTTAAAGCCGGTGAGTGTCAGTTTGCTCAGACGCATCGGGCAACCTCCTGTCGCCGGCCCCGGCCCGCAGGCAAGCCCTGTAAGCCAGACCAACCAAACTCAGACCCGCAGGCCAGGCCCATCCGTGAGCGCAACAAACCCCGGGCACAACCTGGAACCATACGGGCACAACACCGCAGTATCCTCACGCCACCCCAAGTTATCAACCGGATATCCACAGACTTTCCACACCTGTCGGGTGCGGTGGGTTGGGCGCGGGCGCCATCAAGGCCTGATGCGGTGCATCCAGATGCCGTAGTCGAGTATCGATCGCCACAACTGCACCCGGCTGCGTGGATACCCACGCCCAAACGCCGTGTGCAGCCGCCACTGCCAATACTCACCCTGGAACCGAAACCGAGTAATCACACCCAGCCGGGCGAGTTGGTAAAGGCCACCGAAAAAGTCAAGTATTGTTCGGATCATGGTGGCTTCTTGCGTGATTATTGGCCGATTACGGGTTGAATGTGGTTGAAAGTGTCTAACCAACCCCACCCCTGCCCATCCCCTCGGGAGAGGGGTTCATTTGGCGGCCAGGGTTGTTCGGAACCACGCCAGGGTCTCAGTCAGGGCCTCTTCGAGGGTGCCGATGGGTTGGTAGCCCAGCAGCGAACGCGCCCCGGCGATGTCTGCCAGCGAGTGCCGGGGGTCCCCGGTGCGGGCGGGGCGGAAGGTCGGAACCGCACCAGGACGCCCGGCCCGGTCGGCCATGAGTTTCACCAGCGTCAACAGGTCCGTGCGCGTGCCGGTGCCGATGTTGACGACCTGACCGGCAAGCGTCTGCGTCGTCGTCGCTGACAGCAGGTTCGCCGCGACCGCTGATGCAACGGGCGTGAAGTCGCGCGACTGCAGACCATCCCCAAAGACAACCGGCTGCTCACCAAGCAAAATCGCGCGTGCGAAACTGGCGATCACCGCCGAGTAGGGCGTCCCCGCGCTCTGCCTGGGGCCAAAGACGTTGAAGTACCGCAGGCTGATCGTCTCGATGCCGTAACTGGCCGACCACGCCCGCATCGCAAACTCCCCGGCTAGTTTGCTCGCCGCGTAAGGCGATAGCGGCGCAGGAAGTTGCGACTCAACCCTCGGCACCACCGGCCCGGGCACATCGCCGTACGCCGATGAACTAGCCGAGTAGACCACACGCTTGACACCCGCACGCCTGGCCCCCTGCAAAACACGCACGCAACCGGCATCGTTGACCGCCCAACTCCGCTCGGGGTGCTCGATCGACAACGGCACCGACCCGACCGCGGCCAAGTGGAAGACCACCTGCGCCCCGGCCAACGCCTCGTTCAGTGCCGAGTCGTCCAAAATCGACCCCTGCACAAACCGCAGGCTCGATGGGTCCAGCTCCATGAGCTCAACGAGGTGCTCGGCACTCGCATTGGACAAATCGTCGATCACGCTCACACGCGCCTGCAACGCCAGCAACGCATCAACCAGGTGCCCGCCGATGAAACCCGCACCACCGGTTACACACACACTCCGCCCCGCAATCAGCGGGCGCAGGCGTTGGACAAACTCGGCTGGCAGCTTCACGTCGAATAATAGATCGCCAAACCGGCCAGCAACCGCCCCGGGCCGGGCACGCCTCACCCCGGACCGATCATCTCCTGATACGCCCGCACCGCCAACTCATCGCACCGCTCATTCTCCGCGTGCCCGGCGTGCCCCTTGATCCAGTGGAACCGGATCGTGTGCCGCTTGCGCAGCACCGCCAACTGCTCCCACAGGTCCTGGTTCTTTACCGGTTTTTTCCCCGCCGTGCGCCACCCGCGCGCGATCCATGCGTCCAACCACGTCTTAAGCCCCTCCAAAACATACTTGCTATCGCTGGTCAGATCGACAAGCGTCGGCCTGTGCAGCGCGCTCAACCCCTCGATCACCGCACGCAGTTCCATCCGGTTGTTGGTCGTCTCAACCTCGGCACCGGAATCCTCGCGGGCCTTCCCCGTCGCCGGGTGCTTGAGGATGTACCCCCACCCACCCGGGCCGGGGTTCCCCGAGCACGCACCATCGGTAAACAGGTGCACATTCGGCAGGTGTTGCTCCTCGCTCGCTTCGGCCATAGAAACCAAAAGTAGGGGCGGGGCGATCGATCCGCCCGGGCGATGAAAACCACGAGTCGAAGTTGCGCGTCCCTTGCCACGCTTACCGGGCGTTGACCAACCCTCTGTGCCCCCAGGCTTGATTGCCCCCGCGGCAAGACCGATATCCCAGGCATGGAGAATCTGAAAACCCCCGAAGACCGCCGATCATTCCCGCGCTTACCTGCCGTCCACGGCTGCCGAACCTTCCGCCCCACGTTCAACAGTTTCGGCTCCGGCCGGACGCGTGATTACTCCGCCGGGGGCGCACTCATTGACCTCACGGCCACACGCCCGGTGAGCCTCGGCGAGACGATCGACGTGCACATCGAGTTCAAGTCCTCTGCCGTGCTGCCCGCTGGCGAGATGAAGCGTGCAACAGTCGTCCGTGCCGGTGTATTGTCCAACGGCACACAACAAGTCGCCGTGCGCTTCGCACGACCACTGGCCGCGCAAGCGGCGTGATGCCGGTGGAGCTGTTTTCTTGCTGAACTGCTCCCCCGAGGGGACGGGCAGGGGTGGGGCTGGGCAGCACAAAGAACCCCGAAAAAAAGCACCCAACACGCCCAAGATGGTCGGCTCGGAGAGCCGACCTACCCGAGGTCAGACCATCCCCACCAACTCCACCACCCGCGCAGCCGTCCCCCAACTCAGCGTAACACCCGCGCGCCCATACCCATACGCGTGCACCACAGGCCCGGCCTTGGTCCGTTCCAGTTCCAATCGCACGGCCTCGCGCTGCCCCCCCACCACCCGCGCCGGGCGCAAACCCGCAAGCGCCCGCAGACGAACACGCCCAAGCCCCGCCGCGCCTGCCCGACCCGTGCACGCGAGCAGCCCCCGGCAACGCTCCGTCATCGCGTCCAACGCCCCCGGCTCCGTTACGCACGCCTGCTCATCGTGCTCGTACGTCCCACCCAACACAACATGCTGCGCAAATGGATAGATATACGTAATCGACCCGTCCGGCTCCGTCGCGTCCAGCGCCTCGGTCAACCCCAGGTCGTTGGGCACATGCACCACCTGCCCACGCATCGGGCGCACGGCTGGGTCTTCCGCCAGCACACGCGCGCCAAGCCCCGAGGCGTTGACAACCAGATCAAACCCCTCACCAAAGAGCAGCGCAACCGCATCAACGGCCCGCCGCGTGATTGAAACCCCAGACGCCAACACCCGCCCGCGAAGCCACGGCATGTACCGCGGGATATCAACCTGCGGCACCGTCAACCGAAACCCCCCCGCATACGGCCCGACCGGCGCAAGGCTCTGCACCCGCGTGCCCAGCGCACCGGCAACCACGCCCGTCCACGCCGGGATCGGGCCGGGACGCGACCAATATTCACTGCTCGGGCGCAGCGAAACCCCCGCATCCCCATCCCCGGCCAACTCAGCAAAAGCCACCGCCGACGCCGAGAGGACATCCACCATATCCCCGGCATCAAACGCGGAAAAAACCGCGCCGGCGCGCGTCGAGGTCGTCTCTGCCGGGTCATCGCGCGTGAAAACCTCCACCCGCGCTACTGCCGACAGCCGGAGCGCCGCCGAGAGGCCGATCACACCCCCGCCAATCACCGCGATGTTCATCCTTGCTGCCAACCGTCGAGGTTAGGTCGAGCACCGGGCCTCCCTAACCTCCCGGCGTGATCATCCAGCGCGTGCGCGAGATCGACTCAACAAGCCTCGAACTCCGCCGAAGACTTGCCCGCGGTGAGTTGCTATCCCCCATCCTCCTCATCGCTACTACCCAGACCGGGGGCGTCGGCCAATTCGGTCGCCCCTGGCACAGCCCCCTCGGCGGCCTCTGGATGACCATCGCCCTCCCCGCCCCACACGCACCAGGCACACCCAGCTTCGCGCACTGGAGCGCAACGCTCGGCACACGCTTGGGAGCAACTTGCCAAGAAGTCATCGCACAACTCCTCGCCGGCACACCCTCGCAGACCCAAGTAACACTCAAACCCCCCAACGACATCCTCATCGCCGGCGCAAAGGTCTGCGGGCTCCTGACCGAACTCCTCCATGACCCCGCCGGGCGCGCGTGGGTGCTCGTCGGCGTCGGGGTCAACAGCAACGTGCCCCAAGAATCCATGCCAACAGCCCTGGCATACCCGGCCACCACCCTCCTGGCCCACCGCGGGCACCCAATCGACCAAGAGCACCTCATGCACGCCCTCGCCGAGCACATCACACACGCCTGCGCACACCCATAACAGCCCAGGCCCCTGGGCGTTGCGCTACGCTCACCCGTGCGCTACAAACTCTTGGCCATCGACCTCGACGGGACACTCATCGACCACCACGGGCACGTACCCGAGGTGAACATCGCTGCGATCACACGCGCTCGCGCCGCCGGGTGCACCGTCGTGCTCTGCACAGGCCGAGCACTCATCGAGTGCGAACGCATCCTTGACCTCGTCGGGCGCGACGACCCCGCCATCGTCTCCGGCGGCGCGATGGTCGCCTGCCCCAAGTCAGGCCAAACGCTCGAACGCTTCGCCCTCGAACACGCGCTTGTCCAAGACGTCGTCGGCCACCTGCTCGAACGCGACCACGCAGCGATGGTCCTCAAAGACCCCGCCGCGACCGGGTACGACTACCTCGTCGTCTCCCCACGCGGCAACGCCGGGATAGACCCCGCCAGCGCGTGGTGGTTCGCACGCATGAACGTCCGCCTCCGCGTCGTCCCACGCCTGAGCGACGACGAGCACCCGCACGACACCATCCGCGTCGGCGCCTACCAGGCCAACGACCCCGTCGACACCCTCGCCACCGGCCTGCAAAACCGCTTCGGCCAGGTCTCAACGCTGCAACACTTCCAGGGCGTCGTCCTGCCCAAGGACCGTCGCGACGGCGGCGTGCACAGCGTGCACATCGTCGAGGTCTTCCACCAGCACGCCGACAAGTGGCAGGCCCTCGCGCGCCTGGCCAGCCGACTTGGCATCGACCCGGCCCACACCGCCGCCATCGGCGACCAGGCCAACGACCTGACCATGCTCCAGCACGCCGGCCTTGGCGTTGCGATGGGCAACGCGATCAAGCCCGTCAAAGACGTGGCCAAACGCCAGACCCTCCCGTGCGAGCAAGGGGGCGTGGCGCACGCCATCGAGCAGATGCTCAGCGGGGCGTGGTAGGTGCTCAGTAAGGCGTGCTTCTACGGATGGCCGAGATTCCTCGTGCGGAACCCCTCCCCCGAGGGGAGGGGCAGGGGTGGGGTTGGCCACTTCGAACGCACGCGAATCATCGGTGATCTGTATCACGCGACCCTCACACCGTCCGCATCAGCACCTTATCCGCCCCGGCGTGCCGGGCTTGCAGCCCCGGCGTGATCGCATTGAGCCGCTCGGCCAGCCTCGGCAAAAAACCCCGCTCGGTGTTCGAGTGCCCCGCCAAAATAATCCCGATCCCCATCGCGTTCGCCGCCAGCACCTCGTGGTGCTTCATCTCCCCGGTCAAAAACACTTCGCACGATTCGCGGCTAGCCGACTCGACCAGCGACGCACCCGCGCCGGGGCAGATGCCAATGCGCGACAACTTGCTCTCGACGGCCCGTGCCGGGGCGATCTGCACGTGCGTCAGGCCCAGGTTCGTCTTGACACGCTGGGCCAACTCCCCGATCGTCGCCGGCGTGTCCAGCGTCAGACGCCGGCCCGCACCCGTCCCGCGCTCGGCCTTCGGCTCCAATGGATACACATCGATCCCAGGCTCCTCATACGGGTGCAAACTCCGCAGCAGTTCCACCGCCAACGGCACCGCACGCCGCAGGATCACCATCTCCAGCCGAACCTCCGGCACATGCTCCAGCTGCCCCACCTTCCCCACCGTCGGGTGCGCTCCCTGGTTGCCCAGAAACGTCCCCGTCCCAGTCGCCGAAAAGGAACACGCCTGATAGTTCCCGATCGTCCCCGCACCCGCGCTCGCCAGCGCGCCACGAACCTGCTCAACGTGCGATGCAGGCACAAACGTAACAATCTTGCACCGCCCGCTGGCCTGCTCGATCGCTCTGGGGATCAACGCCCGCCGATCCGCCGAGCGCGGCTGCCCAGGCTCCAGCACCGCATCGGCCAGCCAGTCGCTCATGCACCCAGGCGCAGCATCCAAACTCGTGTGCGGCGACACCACCGCCATACCCCCTGCCAGCGCACGCAAAATCAACCCCTGCCTCGCATCGCTGGCCACCAAACGCTTGATCGCATGGAAGATCGGCGGGTGATAACTCAGTATCGCCCCCGCCCCGACACCCTCGGCCTCGCTGAGCACCCCGTCCGTCAGGTCGATCGTCAGCAACACCGGCCCACGCAACGCCGACCGCGCGTCGCCGGCGATCAGGCCCACGTTGTCCCACTCCTCGGCCAGCGCCAGCGGCGCGACCGCGTCCATCGCGTCTAAAAGACTCTGCACGGTCGGGGTCGATGACGGGGGAATACGCGTCGCCATGGTGCAGGATAGTTGCCCGCAAAGCCCACCAGGGCACGCCTGCCCAAACCCCCGGCAATATCCTCGCACCATGCAAACGCACCAGGCCCACGCAAAGATCAACCTGGCCCTGGCCGTCGGCCCCCCACAAGGGCCGCGCGGGTACCACCCGATCGCCTCGATCTTTGTGTGCGTCTCCCTAGCCGGGGAGGTGCACATCGAGCCGGCCGCTCACAGCAAAGGCACCTTCCGCACCACCTGGGCCAACGACGCGCCCCTGCCAACCCCCATCGACTGGCCGATCGAACAAGACCTTGGCTATCGCGCCTGGCGCGCACTGGAGGCCCACACCGGCCGCGCACTGCCGGTGCACATCGATGTCCGCAAGCGCGTCCCCGTCGGCGGGGGCCTCGGCGGGGGCTCATCCGAGGCCGCCGCCGTGCTGCGGGGCGTGAACAACCGCTGCGCACTCGCCCTCTCCAACGCGCAACTGGCCACCATCGGCGCGACACTCGGCGCCGACGTCCCCTTCTTCCTCGACGACCACACGCCCGCACGCCCGGCCGTGGTTGCTGGCTTTGGCGAACGCATCACACGCGTGCAACTCCCCACAGCACGCGTCGTCCTCTTCATGCTCCCGCTGCGATGCCCTACCGGCGAAGTCTACAAGGCCTTCGACGCCGCCACGCACCAGCTGCCCGGCACGGCATCACTACGCAGCGAGCGCATCGACGCGCTCCTCAACGCCGTACGCGAACGCAAAGCAATCGACCCGACCATGCTCTTTAACGACCTTGCGGCACCGGCTATGCACGCATACCCCGCCCTAGCCGAGCACGCGCGGCACATCGCACGCGCAAGCGGGGCGACGATACACCTAACCGGCTCGGGCAGCACACTCTTGGCCCTCGCCCGCGACGCGGTTCAAGAGCAACGCCTCATCGCCGCGGCAGACACAGGCGTACGCGCACTCGGCGTCGATATGCTCGTGGCATAGTTCGCTTGTCTAGTTTCCCCAGCCGCGGGCATGCCCGAGCGTGCCAACATACCATCTCCGCCACTTCCTAGGAGCTACCCGTGCACGAGTTTGTTCTCGATGTCGTCCAGGACATCCCACGCCCCGTCGAAGAGGTCTTCCCCTTCTTTGCCGACGCCGGGAACCTCCAGCAAATCACCCCACCATTCCTGCACTTCCAAATCCTCACCCCCCTGCCCATCGACATGCACGAGGGCACACTCATCGACTACCGCATCCGTCTGCACGGCATCCCCATCCGCTGGCGCACACGCATCGCACGCTGGGTGCCCATTACCCAAACCCCCGGCACCCAACCTGCCGGCACCCCCACGCCCTCGTTCATCGACGAGCAGATCAAAGGCCCCTACCGCAAGTGGGTGCACACGCACACCTTCGAGCCGATCGCCACGGGCACGCGTGCGCGCGACCAAGTCATCTACGCCGTGCCCGGCGGCCCGGGCGTCGAACGCATCATCGAACGCCTCTTCATCCGCCCGCAACTCGACCGCATCTTCGCCTACCGACGGCAAGTCATCGCCGACTATTTCGCCAAGACTTGAACCCCCTCCCCCCAGGGCAGGAGCAGCGGTGGAGTTGGCTGACACAAAGTGTCCAATACAAAGAGGTTCGCGGAGGTTGCGAAGCTTGGCGGAGCAACGCGGAGTAAAGGCCCGAGTTGAAGCCTGCTACCACCAAAGCAACGCACAACCAATCTCTGCCACTCTGCCACTCTGCCACTCTGCCACTCTGCTACTTTGCTACTTTGCTACTCTGTCACTTCCCCTCCACACCTCCGTCCTCTGAGTGATTCCTTCTCTGGGCCCTCTGGGCCTCGGGAGTAAAACTTCTTCGTCAGCAAGTGCCGAGCGACAAGCGATGAGCGACGAGAAATGTGTACGCTTCCCCGCGCCGTTGTGATCAAATGTGGATATGCACCACGATGGCACACGAGCCGCTCGGCGGCCTCGGGCATACCTCTGGACCCTCCCCGATGAGCACGCCCCAGGATGGCTGTAAACGTCGCCGTGGGGGTGCGCGCAAAAAGGGGGAGATTGGCAAGGGCCACAAAGACGAATCAACCAGGCTTGAAAACCCCAAGCCTTCCCTCCGCGTTCCTCCGCCAACCTCCGCAATCTCCGCGAACCTCTTCTGCCCCGGTCGGCTCGGAGAGCCGACCTACCCGGCCGACCTACCCGGCCGGCTTACCCCGGACCCTCACCACCCGCCTCGCGCAGCATCTTCTCATCGCGCACGTTTGTCGCCTGGTACGTCAGCCGGGTGCGGGCGTATTGCTGCGGGCTGACGCGCAGGTCCGGCACCTCGCCGCGCAGGTGCTGGGCGTGCAGCGCTTTCAGAAACGGCACGCACCATCGGCAGCCCGTCCCCGCCCCCAGGCACTCGCTGATCAGCGAGGCCACCGGCGGGTCCTGAACCGCCAAAAACGTCCGCACCTTGCGGAGCGAAACATGAAAGCACAAGCAAACCTCATCATCGGCGTCCACGCACGCTCCTCAAACCAGCAACGGCAACTCGTACCGCAGCACCATCATGCTCGGCACCGGCGGATAAGGTATCCGCACGCGCAGGCCCACAAAATCACGCGCATCCCAACCCAGGCGCGCCATCGTTGCGTCGATCATCGCCGAGTAGCCCTCCACCTCATCGCAGGTGATGTTGGGAACATCCAGGGCCTCCGGCTCGACGCCGATCGGCAGCCGGCCCGACTCCGGGCCGTGCAGCGGGTAGACCGGACCGCCGGGGAGCATGCTATAGACTTCCAGCTCCGGGCGGTGTGCAAAGAACATCGAGCGGTGCACGAAGTAGTCAAAGACGACCACCTCCCCCGGCGTGCTCACGCGCACAATGTGCTCACCGAAGCGATCGACATCCGTCCGCCCGATCGGCACGCACGAGCGCATGAACCACCCGGTTACGCAGTCCATCGCCGCGGTCTGCCCGACGGGGACCGGCGCGAGCTCAAACCGGACCGCCCCGCTGGGCAGCGTCCGCACCTGCACCGTCGGCAGGGGCTTGGAGCAGAACGCGGGCATTAACGGCAACCCATCGGGCGTCAGGCCCGCTGGGTCGATCGCGCCGGTGAAGCCGGGGACGTTCTCCTGCCCCGCGCCGTCGTATGCACGCACGGTGGCGACGGCCCAGGGCGTCTCTGGGCGCAAACGCACCAGCCCGAGCAGGGCCGTAACGATGGCCGAGTCGAGCCGGCCCGGGTCCGCCGGGTTGGGCGCGACAAACTGCGCCGCCAGCTGCGCCCGTGCACGCACGCCAAAGACCGCGCTGTTGCCCACGAAGGCGACCTTGCGGTACTGCTCCTCGCGCTCGCGCCCGCTGGGCATCACACCCGCGAGCATGATTTCGAGCGTCTCGCGGTCCCCGGCGTGGGTGGCGATCATCTGCTCAAAGGCCAGCAGCGCCGACTGCACCGACTCCACTTCCGCCGGCGACGCCCCACCCTTGCCCAACGCCAGCAGCATCAGCTTCGAGCCCGTCCGCCCCGGGAGCCGGCACACGGCCGCCAGCGGGTCCGAATCGGTCACCACCCGCGCGATCTTCCACGCCAGGCTCTTGTCCAGCCGGAGCGCACGCCCAAGAGACTGCGGCTTAGACGGGTCCACCGCGCACGACGCCAACGCGGCCGAGAGCGCCGCACGCACCTGCAAGGCCACCTCACGCGCACGCGTCAAGAATGCGTCTGTCAACGGCTCGTCCACACTGTTACCGCTAGCCGAAAACATCCGCTCTACCTCGGTTCATGATGGTGTATACGCATCCTCAGCCAGTCAGTATACTGCACAAACAGGCCAGAGCACGCAGCCAAAGACCAGCCAGCCCCGCACACCTCAACCCTTGATGGCAAAGGCACGCTCCAAGGCCAACGCATGAGCCTTATGGTAATACTCGCCGAGGTTGGACCAATCAAACTGCCAAGAGTGCGCCTCGACCTGGTTGCGCATCGCGATCCGCGCACGCCGATCGAGCTTGCAGAACTCGAGCATCTGCCCGGCCATCTCGCCCGCGGCGTCGGCAAACCCGCGCCCGCGCCGGTGCACCGTCCACAAACCCGCCCCCGGCCGCCAGTGCATCTGCTTGCTGACGTAACTGCCAAAGCCCGCAAGATCACTGGTGATCGCCGGCACCCCCATCGCCAGGCACTCCAGCGGCGTGTACCCCCACGGCTCATAACTGCTCGGGAAAACGCCAAGGTGGCACCCGCGCACAAAGTCGTCATACTCCATCCCCCACAAGGGGTTCACCGGGGACAAAAAGTCTGGGTGATAAACGACCTTGACGGGGTCGTCCTTGCGGTTGAACAGCCAGACGTTCTGGATCTGCGAGATCACCGGGTCTGGCCCGTTGATCATGTGCGTTGTTACCAGCGGGAGGCGGTCAACCTTCATCGCCTGCTGCGTCCGCCGGTAGCGGAGCACCCAGTACTCATCGATCATCTTTTCCAGGTCCACGCGCGAGCCGGTCGCGCCGACCTTGAAGAGCTTGTCCCCCAGGTCCGACATGATGTGGTCGCAGACTTGCCGAAACTCGTTGAGCACGCCCCGCTGCTGGAGCACCCACGGGTGCAGCGAGATCGTCGGCCTCTTGGTGATGATGAAAAACACCACGTTCACCGGCGAGCCGATCGCCTTGAGCTCGGCGTTGAGCCTCGCCATCGCCTCCAGCGACAGGTCAAACCCCTTGTTCCTCGGCTCATACCGGCCGCTGGTGAAAAAATAGAGCGTCTTGTCCAGGTCAAAGCTGTAACTCGGGAAGAAGTGCCCCATCACGAAGCGGTGGATCTTCTCCTTGTGCGTCGCGTGCAGCGTCTGGAACTCGTGCCCGACGTTGTACCGGCCGATGTCCAGCCCGTTGGGCAGGATCACGTCGGGCCCGCGCCCCAGCAGCCCCTCGCACTCTTCGCCCGTGACTTCGCTGACGGTCGTCATCACGTGGCACCCGTGCGCGCACGCCCGCTCGATGGCGTGCTGGGCCGAGATTTGATACTTCTCCGCCGACGCGGCCTGGTCGATCGTCCCCCACGAGAGGCGGTCGTAAAAATCCTCCTCGTTGCTGGCCATGTAGCGGCCCAGCAGCGTTGCGTGCGTCTGGAAGACACACCCCACCGGCAGGTTGTTCTTGCGGATCATCGGGACCGCCAGCCCACCCATCCACTCGTGGAAGTGCCCGAGCATCGGCCCGGTGCCGGCCGAGCCGCCCTCGCCGTGCTCGCTGAGTTTCATGAACACGCGCAGCACAGCGTCGGCGAAGCTCACCACGCCGTCGAGCAGGCCATCGCCGCCGGGGATCGCGATGTGGTTGTCGGCCCACAGCCGAAACTTGACGGCGTCGGCGTGCCCTTGCCCCTGCCAATGGTTGATCAGCAGCGCGCGTGGCCTACCCGAGACCATCCACCTGCCGTGCTTGATGTCCAGCCCCTCATGCCGCAACGCCTCGACGGCACGCCCGATCGGGCCCGTCGGTGGCGTCTCCTCAAACTCGATAGCCGCGTGCTGGGGGTTGTACGGGCCGATGAGGCAATACCGCTCACCCCAGCGCTCGACCATCGCCGGGGCCTTGGAACGGATGACCTGGAAGATCCCCCCGATGGGGTTGCAGACCTCCCAGGCGACCTCGAGCAACATTCCATGCGGCGCGGGCTTCACTTCGAGCACCACATCGGCAATCGCCCCCTCGGCCGGTGAGTCTGGCCCGTCCAAAGTAGCAACCGGGCTGCGCAGACGCCTTCCCATGCGGGCAGTGTACCGGCCCGCGGTAATGCGGCGCAGCACCATGGCTTAGCAATGTTTCCCCCACCCTCACCCAAGGCCCCGCACCCCATTCGGCTCGCCCGCCGCCAGCGCCAGGCCGCCGCCGCGTGAGCGTGTTCGGACCATGTACTGCTGGAGGTTGCGCCCCGGGCATTCGGTGGGGTTCAGTTCGCGGTGGGTATAGACGCGCGAGAGTGGGATGTTGTACTGCCGCATCTGCGAGGCGATGAACCGGTCGAGCTGTGCCATCTGGGCGCTCGTCGGGCTTTGCTGCTCGAAGTTACCCATGCAGAGCACGCCGAGGTTGTGCTCGTTTTTGTCCTGCACATGCGCGCCCTGATAGGCCGTGGAGCGTCCCTCCCACACCCTCCCCCCGGCGTCGATGATGTAGTGGTACCCGATGTCTGCCCACTTGCCCCCACCCTTGGCATTTCGGCTGATGTGCGAGAGGCGGATCTGCTCGACCCTTGCGGCGCACTGGCCGTACCCGGTGCTGGTAAAGACGTTCATCCCGTCGTGGTGCACGGTCAGCCGGCTGATCCCGTTCATGGCGTTGATGCTCCCCGGCCGGGCCACACCCGCACGCGTCCACTCACGCCTGGGGATCACGCCCGTCGGCAAGGGCACCACCCCCGGCACGGGGGACACAGGCCCAGCAGGGGCAAACGGGCCAGGCTCCGTAGGCGCCGGGTAATACGTGCCACGCACCGCCCGCCCCCCAGGAACACTCGGCAACTCGGGCCACGGAATCTCAGGGTCCCCCGCAACCAGACCATCGCCCCCACCGCCCGGCTTGGCCTTGCAGCCGGTCAAATACAACAACCCCAGGGCTCCCCCCGCCTGCAGCAACAACCTACGCGATAGTTCAACGCTCACGCCCACTCCATCGGCAACCCACGCCCGTTCCCTGCAAACCCGCAAGCACCCCAGCCCCCCACCCTAGACCCCCAACCTTCACCCCCACCCTTCACCCCCACCCTACGCCCCACCATCGCGCAAGGTTCCGGGCACCCTTACGGAACCATCACATACTTGGACATCCGCTCGGCACCATCGACATCGACCAGAATCACGCGCAGCCGGCGCCCCGTCAACGCCTCCGCCGCGTTCTTGAAGACAAACTGCCGCACTGCCGTCTCACCCGGCTCAAGGTCCACCACTGGCAGGCTCTGCGTGGCAAACCCGCTGGTAGTCGTTGATAACTGCAGCGTCCGCGTCAACTTGCCGGTGTTGCTGACCGTCCCTGTCAGGATCACATCAGGCCCGTCGTCCCTGGGCCCCAACTGCGTTGCCAACTGCAACTCCAGGTCCTCCAGCCCGACGCTGATCGGCTTGGTAACGCGTATCGCCGGGTAGGGGCGGTCTACCGACAGCCGCACTGACATGGGCAACTGCTTGACCCCAGCCTCCTCCGCCGCGGTGAACTGGAAGACAAACGGCAGGCGCACCGTTTGCCCCGGCGCGATCGAAAAGGGCATCGGCGCCGTCGGCGACAGCATCCAGTTCTGATGAAGCCGGGCCGAGCGCGTGGGCGGGTTGTGCAGTGTGATGTCCCCGCTGATCCGCGATGGCCAGGGGTTGTGCAGCACCAGCTCGCAGTCGTGGCTGGTAATCACCGCGGGGATCAACTCGGGCTGCACCTTTATCTGCGACAAGAACTGCACCAGGTACGGGTCGATCCCCAGCACATAGGCCGGCGTGGTCGAAATGGGTATGACGTGCTGCCCGCTGTTCTTCTCGGGCAGCAGCCTCTTGCGGTTGCCGAACGCATCGATCAGCGTCAGCTCACCGCCGCCAAAGAACCCTGTCATCGTGCGCCCAGAGTCCTGCGCCTGGCCAACCTTGCCCTCGCACCAGAGGATGATCGTGCCGTTGCCCCCGCCAGGCCCGGCACGCAACCCACCCTTGACCGGGCTGCCCGACTCCGGCGCCAGCACAATGGTGCGGATCGCTGCATCGCTGGGCACCTCACCGATGACGCGCATACCCGCCGTCCCCGCCGAGAGCGTCGAGAGCACCGCCAGGATCGGCTCGGGCTTGAGCTGCCCGTCCACACCCACGCGCCACGGGTCCGCCGCACCGACGCGCACCAGCGGGCCGGCACGCTTGGCCACGCTCAGCTCACTCCAGAGCACCACCGCACGCTGCAAAAAATGCTCCAGCTGGTCCCGCCTAGAAAACTGCTCGCCCGGCAGCGCCTCGACGACGTATGTAACATCCACCCCATCAGCTGGCACACGGGCAAAGTTCTCCAGCATCCCGCGCAGCGACGAAATCGGGTACCCCGCCGGCACCACGATGCTCGCGCCCGAAAACGCCCGCGCCCCGTCGCCGCTGCCCAGCCACTCTGAGTCCGCACGCCAAGGCAGCATCACACGCAGCCCGGGCGTTACACGCGAGAAGGCCCTGCTCAGCCCGCGCACCTGCGCGGGGATCAGGTCATGGTCCAGCGGTGCCGGGCCCAGCGTGGGCCCAAACTGCCAGCTTGCCAGACGCTGGCCCGACGACCCGATCAACCCCTCGATCTCCCCCAGCCACAGGCCAGACTCGACACCACCAAGCCCCCAGACGTTCGACCGCGACAGGCGCAGCTTCTCGGCCACAGGCCTGGGCATCGCCGGCAGCGAGACGGTCAACTCCACACGGTTGGCCGAGAGGTTGTCGAGCATCTCCCCCAGCGCAACGGCCGGCGTGGGGGTGTTGGCCGAGTACTCCGTCGGCAGCCCGACGGTCAACCTCGGCACGCCCAGCCCCGACGCCAACGCCGGCAGCCCGGCCAGCGAACCCGTCCCCACGCCCTCGGCAAACAACGCAAACGGCCGCAGCAGCGACACCCCGCCCTCCCCATCAACACCATCACCCCCGCCACTGCTAGGCACCCACACCACCGTGGTCTCGGTCAAAAACTTTACCCCCGCCAGACCGCCACCGGCAAGCGTCCGCAGCCCCCCCAGTTCCATCCGCACCCGGAACCACCCAAAGCCCGGCAGCGACAACGGCACACGCGTCTTGCTCCCGCCACGCGGGATCGTCATCGCCAAGCGCCAAACTTCTTTGTCGTCCAGATCGCTGACGACCAACTCGGTCGCCAGTTCCGCACCCGTCAGGTCGCGGACGTCCACGATCACCGCCGGGGCGTCGGGGGCGAAGAACGTGTTCGCCAGCCGGTTGCTCGTGAGCACCACCCTGGGCAGCTGCACGATCGTTACATCATCAAACCACGCCGAGCCTTCCAAGTCCTGCACCTGCGACCACTCGCGCCCGCCACCGTCATGCCCGACCCCCAACTCCCCCGGCTGCAAGAGCAGCAGTTCGATCTGCAAAAAGTTTGCCCCCGCACGCCCGCTCGGCACCGTCAGCCCCACGGGCACCCAGCCCCCCTCGCTGACCACCGGCTCGGTCTGCACCATCGACCCCGCCAGCACCTCGCGCTGCCCGTCCAAGAGCGTCGCCCGAACCACAGCCCGCGCGTTGACCAAACCCTTGGTCTTGACCATCGCCGACACGCGGTACTCAGCATCGGCAAAGACCACCAGCGACCCGGCCGCCAGCCGCAGCGCCGTGCTGCCGCCACGCGTGGGCAGCACCACCGACGAGCCTGAGCTGCCCGCCCCTTGCGTGTGGTCAAACCTCGCCCGGTTGAACGCCGGGAAGCCCATCCGCTCGCGCTCGGGTGGGTTGTGCTGGGCGCGGAACCAGTTCGCCGGCACCTCTTCTGGGTTCGCCGCCCGCTCGTCAAAGTCAAACCGCGTAACCACGCGCCCCGAGAGGACGGGCCGGTCAGCAGCCCCCCCCTGCGCCCCCTTCGATACACCAGGGGACACACCAGGGGACATCGAAATCTCCACCACCTCATCGCCCGCGTGCGCAACGCCAGCGCACAACGCCAATGCCACCCCGAGCACCCATGCCAAACGCACGCCCATGCACCTCTATATCGGGTGTTCGCCACCTTCCCTTGCACACCCAGACCCCAACGGGCCAAAGATCACCCGACCCACCCCCCACCAATACACTCCCCAGCCCAATCTTCCTCACACCCGCCCCCTCCGCGTCGCTCTTTCTTATTCCCTCTCAACTAGGTTTCCCCCCACCCAGGCCCCACCATCACCACCACCCGTCCACCCTGGCAGCTCCACCTTCCCAACGCCCTCACCGGCGCGCGGGTCATCATGGCCCTGGTCTTCTTTGCGGTCCTGACCCGCTGGCGCTGGGAAGACTCGGCGGCCCAGGCCCTCAGCCAGGGAACCTCCACCCACGTGGACCGCTGGCTCCTGCTCGCCGCCGCCCTCTTCATCATCGCGGGCCTGACTGACATACTCGACGGCGCGCTCGCCCGCGCCTGGGGCGTTGAAACAACCCTCGGCCGCATCATGGACCCCTTCGCAGACAAACTCCTGGTCATCGGCGCGCTCGTCTTCCTCGCCAGCGCCGACTGGTGGTTCGAGTTCAAGGACCCCGACATCATCAAACTCTCAGGCCACGGCATGCAGGTCTCGGGCATCTACCCATGGATGGTCGTCGTCATACTCGCGCGCGAACTGCTCGTAACAAGCATCCGTGCCACGCTCGAATCGCAGGGCATCCGCTTCGGCGCCGATGTCTTTGGCAAGGCCAAAATGCTCGCCCAGTCCATCGCCATACCCACCAGCCTCATCGCCCCGGCCATCACCAAAGTCATCCCCGCCGATGTTACAGCCAGTTTCTGGACCTACCCCTGGGGCCGCATCACCATCGACCTCGTCGCCCGCACTGCCGTCGCGCTGACGATCCTCAGCGCACTGCCATACATCTGGCGCGCCGCCATGCTCGTGCGCACTGCACGCAAAACCACACAAGGCTAAGACCATTTCAGCCAAACCCCCACCCTCACCCCGGCTCCCACTCGCCCTGATCACCACCCTGGGCCTCGGGCACCTCCGCCCCGCCTCGGGCACCTGGGGCTCACTCCCCCCGGCGGTCCTGGCCGGGGTCCTCATCCTCACCAACCAGGCCGGCACCACACTCTGGTACGCACTCCTGGCCGCCATCACCATCCTCTTCAGCGCCGCGTGCGTGGGCTTCGGGCACCTAGC
This sequence comes from Phycisphaeraceae bacterium, assembly GCA_021299385.1. Taxonomy (GTDB): domain Bacteria; phylum Planctomycetota; class Phycisphaerae; order Phycisphaerales; family UBA1924; genus JAJTGZ01. The sequence goes on from JAJTGZ010000018.1 coordinate 26,856, forward strand.
CGAGCAAACCTTTGGCAAGAAAGACCCCTCCCAAGCCGTTGCCGACGAAACCGCCGGGATGGCCCTGACGCTCCTGTTGCTGCCCACCTGGTGGGCGGACGACCAGCGCACGCTGCTGGCCTATACAGCCGGGGCGTTCGTCCTCTTCCGCTTGGCAGACATCCTCAAACTCCCCCCGGCGAACCAACTCCAGAGTATCGGTGGCGGCTGGGGCATCCTGCTCGACGACCTCGCCGCCGCGCTGCAAGCCGGGGCCGTGCTCATCGCCGGGGCGTGGGTGCTGAAATAACCATCACCCCGCACGCCCCGCGGTTGACGGCCAGGAGACCGATGGCCCGGCAAGCACCGCTTATGGCTGCTGCGGTCAAGCCCTGACCAGGTTCGCAGGCCCACCGTTCACCGGGCCTGGCCGTCAACCACAAGGCGTAAGCCGATTATAGCGCGCTACTGAACCCCTCCCCCGAGGGCAGGGGTGGGCGCTACTAAACCCCTCCCCCGAGGGGAGGGGCAGGGGTGGGGTTAGACCATGCAAAAACTTAGAAAAACAGGACCAAACACGCCCACGAGTGTCGGCTCGGAGAGCCGACCTACCCCAGCACCCCCGCATGCCTGGCGTACATCAGCACCCCTGCATACGCCGCGAACGCCGTCGCCGCGAGCTGGAACGGCCGGTCGCGCAGCGCCAGTTCCGTCGGGTCGTCGTACCGGCCTGTCTCCACCAGCAGCACGCACCGCAGCAGCCCATACGTCGCCGGGAGCATCGTCAGCCAGAGCAGGTTGAACCCGTGCCCAGCCGAGCCCATCCACGAGGCGTGCCAGGCAAACTGCCCCTGGCGCGAGAGCACATACCCGGCGTAGGTAACCAGCGTAACCACGCCCGTGGCCACCACCGCCAGCCCGAGCGTCTGCTCGCTGTAACTCGCCTGCACCCCCCGCGCCCGTGCCGCCCCGGCCTCCCCGAGCGACCGCCTCTCGCCCAGCCTCTTGCCAAAGGCCAAAAACATCGCTAGGAAAAACACCACGTTGAGCAGGTACGTCGTCGGCGCAACGCCCACCGCCAAGCACCCGGCCACCACACGCAGCACAAACCCCATCGCCAGGCAGACCACATCCGCGATCACACGGTGCTTGAAAACCAGTGAATACGCCAGCGTGTTGACAACATACAACCCCACGCACAAACCCACCCACACACGCCCCGCCCCCTGCACACCCAGCACCGCCGCCGCCGACAACGCCAGCAGCACACCCGCCAATGCCCACGCGGCGGGCACCGGCACCACGCCGCTGGCCACCGGCCTCGTCCGCTTGCGCGGGTGCGCGCGGTCCTGCTCGGCGTCGCGGATGTCGTTGACCGCATAGCACGCGCTGCTGGCCAGCCCAAACGCCAGCGCCGCCCACAACGCCGACCACAGCACCGACACCGACGCCAGGTTCCCATCACCCAACGCATACACCGGTCCGATCAAAACAAACACACCCTTGACCCAGTGCGGCACACGCGCCAACCGCACCAGACCAAACGCCAGCCCACCACCACGCTGACTTGCACCCGCGCTCAACGCCCACCCCCCGACTTGGTCCGGATCACGGCCATGTACTGCAAAGAACGCCCAAACGCAACGTTCCACCACCCAGGGTACAGGTCCAAACCCGTCCACTCACGCTCCAACTCCCCACCGACCGCCCCCGGCACGGCGTGCCACTGCGCCAAACTGTTGTACCGATACAAGCACGGCACACCGTGCGGCGCGTTCGCCGCCCAGTCCATCAAACTCACTCGACACCACGACCAGAAACCCTCCACCTTGTGGTCCTTGATCACCAGCAACCGACGGCTCACCCGCGCACACTCACGCAACAGCGACGCCGGGGCACGCTCGTGGTGCAGAACGTCGGCCAAGATCACCACGTCGTAACTCTCATCGGCCATCGGCATCACCCCGCCGGCGTAGGCGTGCACCACGATCGGCTCACCACCACGGGGCACGCGCTCAAGGCCCTCAACGACCAGACCCGCCGGGCACCCCGGCGCAGACAGGATCGCGGCACCGAGGGCGCCGCCGCCGCACCCAACGTCCAGCACCCGGTCCCCTGCCCGCAGCGCAGGGAGCAGTTCGCGCACAAGCACCCCGAGGCGATGCTCGTAGATCGGCCCGTGTATTCTCTTCATCAATCCGCCGAGCACGCTGGCACCTTTCGCAGTTCACGCTTCGGACGCTCGCCAAGAACCCCGGCGAGCGCCGAAACAGACAACACAACCGCGCCCCGACCATGCCGGAGCAACCCTTGACGTTATCGGCACAAACACCCCGACGCTCCAACCCCCCACACCCTTCGCCCCCAGGCCGGGCGTGGCGGGCTGGCTTGCGCACCCTCCTGCTGGCCGTGCTCTTTGCCGCCGTTGCGATGCCGATGATCTTCGCCAGCGTGCTCCGCGGGCGCGGGGCGTACGACCAGGTCAACTACCACGAAAAAGTCGTCCGCACCTTTGCCGAGCAGCTCCCGCGCCCAGACCTGCGCGACTACCTCTCGGCTACCACGCCGGGATACCACCTCGTCATCGCCACGCTCACCCGCGCCGCCCTCGGCAGCAACCTGCACGCCGGCGAATCAACCCCTGACCCAAGCGCCAACCCGGCACGCGCACGCCAACGCATCCCCATGCAACTGGCCGGCCTCACCTTCACGGTAACCTGGCTCATCTTGCTCTCGGCGTGGCTCACCAACCGCCTGCGAGCGTCAACCCACACCGCCCCATCAGCACAGCTGCTGGCCATCGCCGCGCTGCTGCCGCTGGCCTTCTCGCCGTATGTCTTGCAATCCGGCGTGTGGCTGCTGCCCGACAACGCCGGGTGGCTCATGGTTACCGCCGTCCTCCTGCTCGCCCTGGGCCGACCCTCCAGCGCACGCCTGGTGCTCATGGGCCTCTATGTCTTGCTCGCCGTATGGATGCGGCAGATCCACCTCTGGTCCGCCGGGATCGTCTGGGCCGCCGGCTGGCTCGCCGCCACACTGCCGAACAACCCCGGCAACGACACGCGCGCACTGCTCGACTGGCGCGACCTCATCCCCGCGCACCTGGGCAAGCTCATCGGCCGGCTCGCCCTGGCCATCCTGGCCACGCTCCCCGCTCTTGCCACGCTCGCCTGGTTCTACAAACTCTGGGGCTATCACCTCATCCCCCCAACCTTTAAGGAGTGGTACGCACAGGGCCAATACCAGCTCGGCACACCCGCCTTCACACTCACACTCCTGGGCATCTACTCGGCTTTCTTCATGGGCACACTGTGGCCCTCCCTCGCACGGGCCTGGCAGCACCACCGCGCCGCGCTCGCGCTCGCCGGCGCACTGGGCATCGCCCTTGCCCTCCTAGGCCCGACCTCGGCCAACTACCACGCCGGACGCTTCGGGGCGATCTGGTCGGTCGTCGCACGCACCCCTGCCCTCGGCGACCGCTCCCTGCTGATCACACTCGGGTCCATCGTCGGCTGCATCGCCCTGGCGGGCTGGCTCGCGGGCATCCCACGCCGGGAACGCTGGATCATGCTCGCCGCGCTCGCGGGCTTCATCGCCAGCCAGACGTTCAACCAGCAAATCTGGCAACGCTACCACGACCCCTTCGTGCTCCTGTGGCTCGCCCTCGCCGCGACGCTCACCAATGCGGGCAACCCTACCAACTCATCCCCCCGGCTGATCCGACTTCAAATAATCGGCCCGATCACGCTGGCCCTCCTGCTGGCGACCTGGACAACCCTCGCAATCGCACAATCACCCCCGGCTATCGACCAAGGGTGGCGCATCGGCGCGATCCAAAAAGCTCCATCATCCAGAGCACCCACCCCCACGCCCAACGCGCACCCCGACCCACCCTGACCGGGCTGGCCTAACCCGGTTGCGTTGAGTCCTCCACCGGCTCGATCACCGCGTGCATCGACCCCTTGCACGAGGCCACCGCAGGGTCCTTGCCGTAACTGAGAATCTGGTCGCGCTTGAGCTCGGCCAGTTCCTTGTGTGCAGTCGCCACCACCGCGCGCCCGTGCGCATCGACGAGCTGCGCCACATTCTCCGACCGCTCCGCGTCCATCGCAAACAGTTCCTGCACCATGCGGATGACGTACACGTCCGTGTGCTCCTGGTCGTCCAGCAGCACAACGTTCCACAGCCAAGGCTGCTTCACCCGGCCACTGCTGGCCGCTCGCGCATCAGCGCCCCTCTTCGCCCTGTCCGCCGGTTGTTGCGACATGCTCTAGACCCAAACACACACACCCATCAATCAACCGCCAACAATACGGCACCATCGGCAACCGGGATGCTCAAGCCCACAAATCAACACCCCGCGCCTACCCAAAAAAACCATGAACCCAACACCCATAACCATCCTCACCCTCTCCCTGCTGACGACCACCCACACATACGCCCAATCCCAACCTCCGCAGCCCCCCACCACCCCCGAGCAAACCCTCGGCCTCCGCGCCCAAGCCGCCCGAGGCCTCCTCAGTGCCGACACCGCCATCGTCATCACCACCTCACCCGCGGCGTTTGTCGATGCCATCGGCACGCTCTGGGCCGCCGGGCACATCGTGCCGATCCTGCTCGACGACGGCACACCCGCCGCACGCGAAGACATCGCCCGCTTCACCCGCGCCCTCGGCGGGGAACAACTCCCACAACCCAACCCAACCAAACCGACCCCCACACTCCTGATTTGGATCCGCACCCCCGCGGCCGATCTCCCCGCAGACCGTGCCGAGCGAGACTCGGCCTACCAAGCCGCACTCGGCGCAACGTGGCAGGCCAAGGACCAGGCCACACTCCTGGATGCCTTCAAGAACCGACCCAATTTACCCCCTGGCGCACCACCCAACGCACCGACCGGCCCGCTGGGCGTTGTCGTCTACGACCCCCTTGACCCGACCGCACCCGCCGCGCTCGCGCTCTCGGCGTTCTATGGGCAACTCCTGCTGCCGGTCGCCGCCCCCGTCGCGCCGGCGACGGACCTGTGGACCATCCCCAAGGTCGATGCCCTCTCCAACGCCATCACTGGCCGGCTCGACGAACTCAAACTCACCTACGCCGCCCTCGGCGATCAGATCGACGCCATCACCCTCTGCCTCAACGCCGACCCACGCGTAACAACCAAGGGCGAAATCCCCGGCAACGGACCCGTCGCCAGCAAAGAGGGCGAGGCCCTCGCGCTGACCGACCTGCTCGGCCGACCGACCACACGCGCACGACTGCCACGCTGGGCCTATGCCTCGCAACTCACCGGCAACTCGCCCCGAGCCGTGTACCGCGCGATGTGCTCGATCTTCCTACGCGCACAGCGCGACAACGCCCTGGTCATCGACAGTTATGAAACCGGCGGGCAGTGGGCCGAGTTTGACGGCACACGCACCGCCGAGGTGTTTAAGAACGCGCTGCCGGGCGGTGTTGCCCTCCTTGACCCACCCCGCTTTGGCCTGTCGGACTGGCGCACGCTCGCGGCAGGCTCATTCGCCAGCCCGCGCAGCCCCGCCATTCCACCATCCCAAATCGGCGGCGGCGTCAACGCCCCGATCATCACTGTTACGACCATGGGCAACTGGGACTTCTTCCAGCTCCGCCCCGGCAACGGCGAGCCGGGGGACATCCCACTGCTCCGCACGCCCAGCGCGGTGTACTTCGTGCACTCGTGGTCGCTGCAGATGGGCGACCGCCCCGACACCGTGGGCGGGCGGTGGATGGACAAGGGTGCGTACAGCTACGTCGGCTCGGTGCACGAGCCGTTTTTGGCCGGGTTTGTCCCCTCGCCGCTGTTCGCCCAGCGGATGGTCGCGGGTTGGCCGATCGCCGCGGCGGCCAGGCGGGGCGAGCCGCCGATGAACGCGCCGTGGCGCATCCAAGTCATGGGCGACGCGCTGCTGACGCTGCCGACGGCAACGAGCGCAGAGAAGATCGGCGCACCACCATCAGCGCTCGCGGCGGCGATCGCCGACGGCACGCTCGCGCACGTGCGTGATTCGGTGCGCTCGGCGCTGAAGGCCAAGGAGTTCGGACAGGCCGTGCGGCTGATGGCGTTGCAGGGGCGCGATGCCGATGCCGTGCGCCTCGCACGCGCGCTGCTCGCCGAGGAGGGTGGGCAGATCGAGCCGGGCCTGGCCGAGGCGTTGGCCCTGGCCGCGTACCGGCAGGGGGACCTGGACCTGTTCATCGGCCTGGCCAGCAAGGCGAGGCCGAGCGTCGATGTGCCCAATGAACTGGCAGACGCAGTCTGGCACGCGCTGGGGACGCGCCTAGAAGCACTCACACCCGCGCAGGCGACGCTCTTGGCCCAGAACGTCCGCCTCTGGAACCTGGCCCGCGACGCGCTGGAGGCGGGGCGCGCCATCGCCAAGGCCCAGGGTGCGCCGGCAGGCCAACGCATCATCGACGATGCCCTGGCCCGCACAACCCGGCCGGAGGTGGTCCAACGCCTCAAGGCGGCAAGGGTGCAGATCAAGTAAGTTTTGACGATTTATTCTTATCTCAACCCCTCCCCCGAGGGGAGGGGCAAGGGTGGGGCTGGTCCGTAAATCCACATCCCGCAATCTCCACAAAATCGCGACCGCACACGGAGTTGCACCACGATGGCCCAGGAACGCGACGGCGGAGTTTTTAGGGCTGCGGGTCCAAAGCGAAAACCCCGGCTGTAATGCCCTCTAATGCGGGCTTTCGCGCGCAGGCGGCGTTCGAGCCCCCCCCTACGTTCGCCTTCGGCCCCATCGGGGCCGAGGGTTGTAGCCACGGGTGAAGCGGCGGCGCGGCGAAGCCCGCCGATGCGGAACCCGTGGGAGCGTGACGCAGTTGCGCACCGCCCCTGCAGGGGCGGAGGAGTTTTTTTGCTGATAGATTACACGAGATAAGAATTCCTCCGCCCCTGCCGGGGCGGGTGGATTGGGGCGCGTCAATCCACGGGTTGCGCCCGCGAGGCGCGGGCTTTACCCGTGGCTACATGCCGTGACCCCTTCGGGGTCGAAGAGGGTGTGTGTATCTCTTTGGGGGTTGGAGGCGTTGGGTGCAACTTTATTTAAGTTGTTGGCCGTGCCGGGTGTGTCCAGCGTGCGATGAGTTTGGCGAGGGTGGGGTCGCGGGGGT
>JAJTGZ010000076.1 GCA_021299385.1 Phycisphaeraceae bacterium
AAATCCTCCTCGACTACATCGTGACGTGCATCTATTTGACTATTTAGCAATTTGACCATTTGGCCATTTTGCCAACCCCACCCGCCAGAACGTTCTTTGGCCGTCGGTGCCGAGCGCGTGCTTAGGCGGCCTTGCGTTTGGCGTGTTGTTTGGGGCTTTCGGTGGGGACCTCAAAGCGTGCGGTGGTCCCCCGGGCTGGGGTGCTGGTCAGTTCGATGTACCCGCCCTGGGCCTCGATGAGGCGTTTGGCCAGCGGCAGGCCGAGGCCGTGGCGGCGGCCGGCGGGGAGGTCGGAGAAGAAGGGGTCGAATGCGTGCAGGCGTGTGTGCTCGCTCATGCCGCGCCCATCGTCGCGGACCTCGACGCTGACGCGGCCGGCCGAGGCTGTAACGCGCACGTGCGTGCACTCGCGCGGCGAGGCCTGCAGGGCGTTGGTGAGAATCTCGACGAGCGCACGACCCGCGGCGGCGTGGTCGATGCTTGCCGATGCCGGGCCTTCCATCTGCACGCTGACGGGCAGGAAGACGCCCGTGCGCTGGCGGGCCTCCTCGACGGCCTTGAGCACCCAGGTCTGGAGGTTGACGCTCTCGCGCACCACGATCGGCGGGCGGCCGACCAGGTGCAGCTGCGTGATGAGGTTGGTCATGTCCTCGGCTGCACGCACGATGGCCTGCGCGTCGCGGAGGTCTTGGGGGTCTTTGCTCTTTTTGAGGCGCTCGGCCAGCAGTTGGGCCCGACCAGCGACGACCGTCAGCGGGTTGTTCAGTTCGTGCGCTGCGCCGCTGGCAAACTCGCCCAGGCGGGCCATGCTCTGGCGCTCGGTCAGGCGCTCTTTGGTCTCGGAGAGTTCGCGTGCGGTGCGGGCGAGGTTCTCGGCGATGCGGCGTGCGCCCTCGTTCTGCGTCGCGCACACGAAGGCCCAGGTCCAGAACGCCGACACCGTCTGCTCGATGCTGCCGCCGGGCAGGGGGAAGTCGGGGTCGAAGACGACCACGGCCGTCGGGCCAAGTGGTGAAGCGAGCGTGTGCACCGCGTGGCGTGGTGGGGGCTGGTTGGTGGCGTCTTTGCCGGTCTGGCCGGGGGCTGGGTTGGGTTGTTCCTGGTCGATGTGCTTTTGCAGCCACGAGAGCAGGCGTGCGGAGTCGGCGACGGCGCGAGGGGCGGCGATGCTGGCCAGGTCCTGCGTGCGGCCGAGGTGATCGTGCATCGGGGGGACGGCCTGCATGGCGTGGACCTTGACGGCGGCGTCCAGGCGTGCAACGCCCCAGTCGTCGCCGGCACGGTGCTGGCAGATCATGGCCGTGGGGGCGCGGCCGGTGAGTTTGGCCCATCCCTCGGCCAGGCGCGTGAGCGCCTCGGCGACGCCCACGCCGCTCTGCTCGCTGGTGGTGTAGTCGGTGATGGTCGCGACGGCGCGCTGGTGCTCGCCCGCGGCGCGTGCGGCCTGGCGCAGGGCGGTGCCCAGGTGGGCCAGGTGCTTGTTGGCCTGCGTGATCGACTCAATCATCAGCTGCTGGCTGGTGTGCTCGCCCAGGCCGAGCAGGGAGCAGCGCTGCGCGAGGGCCTCGTGGAGTTGGCCGTGGATTTGCGTTAGCGACTCGGCGGGGATGCCCAGCATGGCGCACCACTGCTGCGCGGGCCGGCTGTCGTGCGGGCCGGGGGACCAGCCAAGGTGCAGGCTGTTGGCCAGGTCGTCGGCGATGGCGACGATGCCGATGGTCTGGCGGTGTGCGATCTCCGGCAGCGCGGCGGGGGGCTGCGCGTGCAGCCACATCGCGTCTTGGAGCAGCAGCGGGAGCCCCCAACGCTCCCCGAGGCGCTTGCCGGCCTGGTGGTGGTCCAGCCCGATGACCTGACGTTCCAGTTGTGCCAGCGGGACGCGCTTGCTCTGCGAGGCGGCCAGCACGCGGTCATACGTGCGTGGCAGGACCCAGTCCAGCGCGAGTTTGCCCAGGTCGTGGATGAGTCCAGCGACGAAGGCCTCGTTGCCCCGCACGCGCAGGTGCCGGGCTGAGGTGGCAATCAGGTCGGCGGCGCAGGCGACGGCGATGGAGTGCCGCCAGAAGCCCAGCGCGTCAAAGCCGAGCACCTCCCGGTGCGGCTCACCCTCGGGGTGCTGGCGGAGCAGTTCGTAGATCTGCACCGACAGGATCGCCGACTGCACGGCCTCCCACCCGAGCATCACGACCGCACGCCGGACGGTGGTGATCGACCTGGGCACGCCCGTGGCGACGCGCTGGCAGATCGACAGGATCTTGGCCGTCAACGCGGGGTCGGACTCGACGAGTTTGGTGATCTCGTCGAACTCCGGCTGGCTGGCCGACCCGAGGCGGATGGCGCGGGCGGCGATGGGCCCGAGCGTTGGCAGTGTGTCCAGCGACTGCAGGACCAGCTCGACTTGACGGTGGTCCGGCGGTGAACGTGTGGCACCCTTGGCATGCGGGTCCAGCGGCTCACCTGGCATGTGCCCGGCATCGGGCCCGGCGAATGGGCGCGCAACGCCATGCCACTGGACGGGCCTGTCGGGTTGTGCGGTCTGGTCGGTCATGGGTCGCTGGTGCGGTTAGGCGCTGAGTATCGCGTTGATGCGCTCGGCCAGGTGCGCGGCGTCGAACGGTTTCTTGATGTACTCGTCGGCCCCGCTGGCCAGCAGGGTGTCTACGTCCGCCTGCTTGATCGCGCCGGATACAACGATGATCCGCGTGCCGGCCAGCGCCAAATTGCCACGGATGCGGCTGATGACGTGCTGCCCGTTGATGTCCGGCAGCAGGTAGTCCAGCAGCACCAGATGCGGCTTGAAACTCTCGACAAGCATCCCGGCATCAAACCCCGTCGAGGCGGTGCGCAACTCGAATCTCGTGTCGCGCCCGATGGTGTCCATCATCAGTTCGATGATCCGCGGGTCGTCATCGACCGCGAGAATCCGCTTGCACTCGGGCACATCGAGCTGGTCGGTGGGAATCTCGTTGCTCTGCATGAAGCGGATGAGGTCGGCGCGCGGGATGCGCCGGAACCGGCTGCCAGGCACGCGGAAGCCGCCCAGGCGCCCGGCGTCGAAGCAGCGGATGATCGTCTGCTGGCTGATCTTGCAGAGTTCCGCCGCCTCGCCGGTCGTGAAGACCTTCTTACACGCCCACGGGTTGCTCCCGGCGATCGGCGTTGAAGTTGGCGTTACGCTCGACGACATACACACCCTCCTTGCCAGCCCGGCCCGATCCATCAGCCGGCAGGGGCGGGCCCCGATGGGCGTGCACCTGGGGCTGGCAATCTGAAAAGTTACATATCGTCCCCCAGACACCCCATCTTCACAGCCGGCGATGGTTATCCGATCAACCCGCCCCCGGCACAAGTGGTCCCTGGCAGGTGGCCTAGATGCGGTTGCGGTCCGAGAAGTCGGTTGTAAGGGAGCGCAGGCCTGGGCAGTGCCGGGTGGTGCGGGTTTCCAACCCGCACGCTATCAATACACACCACCAGCACCACCACACACGCCCGAGCGTTGATCCCTGCCGGGCCGAGGCCCGATACGCTGGTGCATGGCGAGTGATCTGGCCGGGGGTCTGGTGTCGGCGTTGGAGTCCCGTCGGGCGACGGTCGGGGTGATCGGGCTGGGGTATGTGGGGCTGCCATTGCTCGCCTGCCTGCACGGGGCGGGGCACCGGGTCATCGGCTTTGACATAGACCCGGCCAAGCCCGCAGCGCTTCGGCGTGGGGAGAACTACCTGCCGCATCTGGGCGTGGACCTCTGCCGGGGGTTTGTCGCCAGCGAGCGCTTTGCCGCGACGACCGACGAGCGGGAACTGGCCTGCGCCGATGCGTGCATCATCTGCGTCCCCACGCCGCTGGGCGTGCACAACGAGCCGGACCTCAGCAGCGTGCACCGCACCGGCGAGATGCTCGGGCGCATCGGCGCGGCGGGCAAGTTGATCGTGCTCGAAAGCACCAGTTACCCCGGCACAACCCGTGGCGACCTCTGGCCCGCAGTCGTGCGCGGGCACCTGGACGCCAAGCACGCCGGCGTGCTGCAACTGGGCGTCAACGTGCTGCTCGCCTTCAGCCCCGAGCGCGAGGACCCCGGGCGCAAGGACCACACAACCAAGACGATCCCGAAACTCGTCGGCGGCGTCGATGCCGCCAGCACGCGGGCCGCCGTGGCGCTCTATGCCGGGGCGATCGACAAGGTCATCGCGGTGCGGAGCGCCGAGGTCGCCGAGGCCGCGAAGGTCTTTGAGAACGTCTTCCGTGCCGTGAACATCGCCCTGGCCAACGAGCTCAAGACGGTCCTCGAGCCGATGGGCATTGATGTCTGGGAGGTCATCGAGGCGGCCAGCAGCAAGCCCTTCGGGTTCATGCCCTTTTACCCCGGCCCGGGCCTCGGCGGGCACTGCATCCCGATTGACCCCTATTACCTCGCATGGAAGGCCCGCGAGCACAAGGTGCGCGCCCGGCTGATCGAACTGGCCGGGGAGATCAACACGGCGATGCCCGAGCGCGTGGTCTCGGCGGTGGCGCGGGCGCTGTCGGATCGCGGCCTGGCGTGCAAGGGTGCCAAGGTGCTGGTGCTGGGCCTGGCGTACAAGCCGGATATTTCTGATGTGCGTGAAAGCCCGAGCTTTGAGCTCATCGAGCGTTTGCAGTCGCGCGGGTGCGTGGTGCGCTACGCCGACCCGCACGTGCCGCGGACGTGGGCGATGCGCAAGCACGACCTGGGGTTAGAGAGTTCTGAGCCCACGCCCGAGAACATCGCCTGGGCGGATGCCGTGCTGATCTCCACAGCCCACTCGGCGTTCGACTGGCCGATGATCGCGCGGCATGCTCGGCTGGTGGTCGATACGCGCAACGCCCTGGCCCCATGGGCAAACGTGATGGGGGAGAGGTTGCACAAGGCATAAAAGATCTTTGTCCGGTGCGAGGCGGGCTTCCCAGCCCGCCTTGCCGCGAACTTCCGGGCCGGTCTATCCCCGGGTAGTGCTGGCCGATACCATTTCCCCCGGCCACCCCGGCACGGGCGCGGTCATTGCAGTTGTATTTTCGTCGGTCGTTACCCTTATGTGCGGCATCTGCGGAGTCGTGAGCCAGTCCCCCCTCGGTCAAGCCGAGAAGGCTGCCGTGCGCGCCATGAACCGGGCGATGTTCCGCCGGGGGCCTGACGGGGAGGGGTTCTTCGAGGACACCCACTGCATGCTCGGGATGCGCCGCCTGGCGATCATCGACCTCACCGGCGGCTGGCAGCCGCTCTACAACGAGGACCAGTCTGTCGCCTTGGTGGCCAACGGCGAGGTATACAACTACGTCGAACTCCGTGCCGAGCTGATCGCCCGCGGGCACCAACTCCGTACCAACAGCGACTGCGAACTGCCCGCGCACATCTACGAGGACAAAGGCCCCGAGTTCGTCCACGACCTGCGCGGCATGTACGCCATCGCCATGTGGGACAAGCACCGCCAACGGCTCACGCTCGTCCGCGACCGCATGGGCGAGAAGCCGTTGTTCCTCTTCGAGCGCACGCTGCCGGGGGGGCACAAGCAGCTCTGGTTCGCCTCGGAGATGCGAGCGCTGCTGGCCAGCGGCCTGGTCCCCTTCGAGCTTGACCCCGGTGCCGTCAACGAGTTCATGCACTTTCAGTGGTTGCACGACCCGCGCACGATGGTCCGTGGGGTGCGCAAACTGCGGGCCGGCTCGCTGCTGACCGTCGAGCCGAGGGCGTGGAAGACCGACGAACGCGTCTACTGGCGCATGGAAGACTCCCCACCGATCGATGCCGAGCCTGGCCCGACGATCCGTGCCGAGCTTGACCGCATCGCCGAGCTGATCATCCGCTCGGAGGTGCCCGTGGGCGTGGCGCTCTCGGGGGGGATCGACTCCTCGGCCGTGGCGTGCCTGTCGGCGCGGAAGTACCCGGGGATGATGAAGGCGTTCAGCATCGGCTGGGCCGGCAGCCCGGCCCAGGACGAGCGTGGCTTCGCCCGCAAACTCGCCAAGTCCCTCGGGATGCCCTTCATCGAGATCGAGATCGCACCCTCGGAGGTCGCATCCTTCTTCCCGCAACTGACGGTGCTGCAGGACGACCCGATCGCCGACATCACCGGGTATGCGTATTACGCGCTGAGCAAACTCGCGCGCGACCACGGGTGCCCGGTGCTGCTGCAGGGCCAGGGTGGGGACGAACTGTTCTGGGGGTACGCGTGGGCACGCCGGGCCCTGCTCGAAACGGCGTACAAACTCCGCCACGGGCAGACCCGGCGCACACCGATGCGCGACCGCTTCTGGCCACGCGACTTCACCCGGGGTGGGCTCGTCGGGTTCGCACAGCAACTCGGCGCATGGTTCTACGGCTGGTCGCCCCTGGGCCTGCCCAAGGACACCAACCGCGACCGCGTGGTCTACTGGGACCTGCTCAAACCCTTCCAGGTCGCCGACTGGGCCAGATCGCGCATCTATACCGATGACTTCGACCGCGCGCTCGGCGACCACAACGCCGCCGACTCCTTCACCTTACCCTTCCCACGCCCGGAAGCGGAAATCCTCATCACCAAACTCCTCTGCCAGGGGTACCTGCTCGGCAACGGGATCAACCTCGGAGACCGCCTGGCGATGGCCAACTCCGTCGAGTTGCGCCTCCCACTGGTAGATTACAAACTCGTCCAGACCGTCATCGGCCTGCGCAAGGCCCACAAGGGTGACCACCTGCTGGGCACCAAGGCCTGGCTGCGCAAGGCCGTCGAGGACGTCGTGCCCCGTGAAATCTTCGAACGCCCCAAACGCGGCTTCAACCCCCCCGTTACACAGTGGATCACCACCCTTCTCCGCGAGCACGGCGAGCAACTCGCACGCGGCAACCTCGTCGCCTCCGGCATCCTCCGCAAGGACATGGTCGAGCGCATGGGCCGCCCCGCCTCACGCCTGCAACCCTGGAACCAACTCTTCTTGTACTGCCTGACCCTGGAGATGTGGATGACCGGGATGAAAGACATCTGCGCCAGCGCACGTGCCGGGCACGCCGGCGCCCCGGCCGTCCTAGACGCAAGCCCGGTCCGTCAAGAGCCGGCCCGCCAAGGCCCGGTCCATAAAGGGGTAGCCTCGTGAAACTGCTCATCACCGGCGGCGCCGGGTTCATCGGTCGGTACTTTGTCGAGCTCCTGCGCGGCCAAGGCGTGGACATCGCCATCCTGGACCTTGTCAAGCCCGCGTGGGACGCTGGCGGCATCCCCTGCCACGTCGGGGACGTGCGCGACCCGCAGGCCGTGCGCTCGGCGCTGGCCGGGCGCGACGCCGTGCTGCACCTGGCCGCGGCACACCACGACTTCGGCATCGAACGCGACACCTACTTTACCGTCAACGAGCAAGGCTCGCGCATCCTCTGCGACGAGATGGACCGCGCGGGCATCTCCAGAGTCTGCTTCTTCTCCTCCGTCGCCGTCTTCGGCGACGCCCCCGAGCCGCACCACGAGGATGCACCCACCAACCCGACGAACCCCTACGGCGCGAGCAAACTCGCCGGGGAGATGGTCTTCAAGGCGTGGGTCGAGCGCGGCCAGGGCCGCTCGTGCCTGGTGGTGCGCCCCACGATCACCTTCGGCCCGCGCAACTTTGCCAACATGTTCTCGCTCATCCGCCAGATCGACTCAGGGAAGTTCGCCCAGGTCGGCGAGGGGACCAACGTCAAGAGCCTTTCGTACGTCGAGAACATCGTCCCGGCAACGATGTTCCTCTGGTCCAAGCCCATCGCTGAGGTGGCCGGGGCGGGGACGCGCAGGCCCTTTGAGGTCTACAACTTTGTCGACAAGCCGGACCTGGCCAGCGCTGAGATCGCGCGTGTGATTTATGCCGCCTTGGGCAAGCCGTCGGGGCCTTTGCGTGTGCCGATGTGGGTAGCGCTGGCGCTCGCGACACCCTTTGACGTGGTGATCAGATTGACGGGCAAGAACCTGCCCGTCAGCAGCGCGCGGATCAAGAAGCTCTTCGCGACGCGGACGCTCTTCGAGGCCGACAAACTCGCGCAGGCGGGGTGGAAAAGTCCGACCCCGCTGGCCGAGGGCATCAGACGGATGGTCGCGTGGTACCAGGCAGAGGGGAAGGGGCAGCCGGCCGTCTGGCGCGTCCCCCCCAAAGAGATCGGCGGCGTGCCGGGGCTGACACGGATGGGGGCCAAGGCCGAGGCAAGGAGTTAGGTTTTAGGGGCGGGGATGGGGGTTTTTACCCCCGCGGGCCTGATCGGGTGCGATCCTCCGGTCCCCCGCCTTGAGCCTGGCCGTAAATCGGGTGCAAAGTTGTAACGCCTACGCCGGCTGGTGCCGATAAACTATCAATCCGACGCGCAAACGTGGCGTGCGGGCTTATCGGCGTCTATAACCGTCGCGGGCCACCCGGCCCCGGCGGCTTCCGAGCAATACAGTGGCATACCAGCAGGAGGCACCCATCATGGCCGAGGTCAACCCGAATATGACGATCATCTCCTCGGACACGCACGTCCGCGGCGAGCTGCTTATCCAGAACGCCGGGATGATCCTCGGGACCGTCGAAGGAAAAGTCATCAGCCAAGGGCGCGTGCACATCGGCGAAGGGGCCATCTGCAAGTCCTCCGTCGAGGGTGCCGCCATCGTCATCGACGGCACCGTCGAGGGCAACGTCCTCGCCCGCGAACGCCTCGAGCTCAACGCCACCGCACGCATCAAGGGGGACATCATCGCCGCGAAGCTGATCGTCTCCGAGGGCGCAAGCTTCTCGGGCAACTGCTCCGTCGGTGCTGAGGCCGTCAAGAACGCACGCCTCGATGAGCCTGAAAAGGGCACCAAGCCCCGCGTGAAACTGGCCACCAACGACACGCCGGGGCTGGAGAGCGCGCTTGCGGGCCTGGAGGCAAAGCTCGCCGGGTTCAACC
>JAJTGZ010000019.1 GCA_021299385.1 Phycisphaeraceae bacterium
GCGGGGCGCATCCGGTGCCGCGCTTCCACGGGTTGCGCCCGCCAAAGCGCTGGCTCCATCCGTGGCTACACCCCGCGGCCCCGCTGGGGCCGAAGTCATCCCCCAATCCAACCCCGATTTACAACTCAGAAAACCTCTGCCCCTCCGTCCTCTAAGTAACTTTCACCTCTGGGCTCTCTGGGCCTCTGGAGTAAAAACTCTCTTGCCTCCCGATGGCCGCGCCGCACGGCCCATGATGGTCGGCTCGGAGAGCCGACCTACCCCGCTTGCTAACCTCCCCGCATGGCGACGGTCTTCTGCAACGGG
Organism: Phycisphaeraceae bacterium; assembly: GCA_021299385.1. Lineage (GTDB taxonomy): Bacteria > Planctomycetota > Phycisphaerae > Phycisphaerales > UBA1924 > JAJTGZ01. Next base: position 307 of record JAJTGZ010000019.1, read on the forward strand.
CGGTTTGTTGAGGCGGGCGATGCCAAGGTCTCGGCGCTGGACGCCGGGCTTCAGCACGCCGTCGGTTTGTTTGAGACCATGCTCGGCGGGGTTCGCACGCGCACCGATGCCGATGCCTCGGCGTGGGTCATTGACCTGGACGCGCACATCGATCGCCTAGCGACCTCGGCGGCGCAGACGGGCCTGTGGCCCGGGCTGCGCACGCCCGCGCTGGCCGAGGCCGTGCTGGCGACGGTCCTGCGCAGCAACTTGCCGCGTGCGCGCGTTCGGCTGACGGTTACGGGTGGGGACCTGAACCTAGCCGCACGGGGCTCGGCGGGGCAGCCCGCGCAGCGCTCGGCGATCGAGCCGACGATCCTGATCGTCGCGCAGCCGGCGACGAGTTACCCGGCACAGATGCTCGATGAGGGCGTCCTCGTTGCCCTGGCCGATGCGCGGGCGAACCCGTTCAACCCGCTCGAGTCGCACAAGACGCTCAACTACTGGTGGCGCTTGCGTGAGTTGCAGACCGCGGGCATCAAGGGTGCGGCTGAGGCGCTCGTCTTTGATATCACCAACCACCTAGCCGGCGGTTGCGTGAGCAACGCGGTGGTCATCAAGGATGGCCTAGCGACAACCCCCGCCGCACGCGGGGAGGAGCCGTTCGGTGCCGATGGCCCACCACCAGCATCCGACGACCCCGAACAGGACGCCACACCACCGCCACTGCCGGCGGGGATGATCCCGAGTTGCGTGCTGCCGGGGGTTACGCGCGCGCGGGTGCTGGACTGGATTTCGCTGGGCGCGTCGGCACACGCGGGGCTGGCCAACCTTCGCGCCAGGCGCGGGCCGCTGACGATCAGCGACGTGCTGGAGGCCGACGAAGTGCTGCTGACGAACTCATCGTGGGGCGTGCTGCCGGTGGCGCGGGTGGAGGGCCGGCAGATCGGCAGCGGCCAACCCGGCCCGGTGGCACGCGCGCTGCGCCAGTTGTGGGAGCGTTGGCTCGACAGCGCGGGTCGGTGAGCGGGGCGCGGGCGTGGGCATACGCTCAGGCGACGATGGACTCTCCCGCACGACTTGCCCGCGACGCTTGGTTTGCCGCCGTGCGCGACGGGCCGGTTGCGGGCGCACTGGAAAAAATCTACGCCGATGCCGCGTTGGCGATCAAACTCCGTGCCCCGGCGTGCTGGGCGAGCGGGCGGTGCTGCAACTTCATCAAGGCCGGGCACCTGCTCTATTGCACGGGCCTGGAGGCGGCGTACACGCTCACCCGCGCCGGCGCCCCGGCACGCGAGCGCCTCGACGCCGCGCTGCGAGCGGGGGGTTGCCCGTACCAAATCGCAAACCTCTGCGGGGTGCACGCGAGCAAGCCCTTGGGGTGCCGGCTGTACTTCTGCGACCGCTCATCACAAGAGTGGCAGCACGAGCTCTACGAACGGCTGACGCTGGACCTGCGGGCATTGCACGACAGGTTCGCCGTGCCGTATGTGTATGCGGAGTGGCGGGGGTTGTTGGGGGAGATGGTTGGGGGATAGGCAATCGGGAGTAGGCAATCGGGAATAGGCAATGGGCAATAGGCGCGGCGGGGGGTGCGTTGGCGTCTATTCCTTTGGGCGTCTGAATTTTTCTTCTGTCTTTCACGATTGCCTATTGCCGATTGCCGATTGCCTCGTTCAGCACGCGACCAGCCCGTAGCCGAGAACATCCAGCGACCTGCTCGCCAGCGCGATCGCTTCACCTTGTACTTCGATGCGTACGCCGCCGCGCACACCCGCCGCGGCTACGAGCGTGTCATCGAGGTGCAGAACCTCGGCGCGGGACAGCGACCATGGCTTGTGCCGAACTTCCCCGGCCAGGATGCGCCCGCCGCCACCATGTGCCCCACGAGGCCACCTGCTCTGCGTGAAGAGCCAGTAGCGTTCGGTCAGGAAGTGCTCGATCGACCCGGGCTGCGACTGCGGGAGCACGTCGCCGACGGTGCGCCAGCGAACGTCCGTGCGTGCGGGTATGCCGTCGCCCAGGCCCGGCACGCCTCGGCGGACCAGTTTGTACGCAGTCGTGCTGCCCTCTTGCTGGACGTTGAACCTGCTCCAGACGTAGTTGAGGTTCCACAGCCAGCGACCGCCGAGCACGGGCAGGGGCGTCTGGGCGTCGAGGCTGAAGAACCAGACACCCGACCTCGTCCCGCCGACGCCCGTGTGCCGGACGTACGTGCGGACGTTGCATTCGTAAAAATCTCGCAACCCGGGCAGGCCGACCCTTGGCACGCCGGCAAAGTCGCACCGGCGCATCGCAAACGGCACCAGCCCGATCCACGCCGAGCCATCAAAGAGATCGATCTCTAGCTCTCGCGGGACCAGCGCCCGCATCACCTCGGCGGGCAGACGCCAGTGCACAAACAGGAGGTTCTCCCACGTCATCCGCACATCGGGCGCACGCTCGCGCGCCCCGGCAGACTCAGGCTGATAGTCGTTGCTCATGCGTCATGCTCGGCAGGCTCGGCAGGCTCGACCCCGGCACAAAGATGATCCTACGAACACTCCAACTCCACGCCCCGCCCGCCGCGCCCATTGCCTATTGCCCATTCCCTATTGCCTATTCCCTGCCTACTCCCCCCGCACAAACGTCCCGCGCACCCGGTCCTTGTGCACGCCGGGGAAGGCGAGCGCCCGCCCGTGGCCGACGCAGTACACGCCCGCGGGCAGGATGCTTGCCGCCAGCAGTGCCTCCGTCAGGTTCTGCAGCGCGTCGCTGCGTGTCATCTCGTAGGGGCGCATCGCGCCGGTCAGGATCACCGGCACGGTGAGGTGTTGCAGGCCTGTGTAGAGCAGCTGGCCGGTCTGCGCGAGCGTGTCGGTGCCGTGGAGGATGACGATCCCTGCCGGGGGCTTGCGGCCGGCCTGGGCCGCGACGGTTTCGAGCACGCGGGCGCGGTCGTCGTCGGTCATGTCCAGCGAGTCTTTGCTGAGTAGTTCGATGGTCGAGACGGCCGTGTCTTCTAGCCGCAATCGGCGGAGCATCCTGCGGACGATCGATCGGCGGTTGTCGAGCGTGCCGCTCTGCTCGTCGTAGGTTTTTTCGATCGTCCCGCCGGTGGTGATGAGGATGACCTGACGCATGGGCATGATCGTACGCAGACGCTGCGTTTGCAACCGGCTAGGGGCGTGCGGGCGCATCCTCGCTCATCGGGCCCTCGCCGGTGGGTGCGGCACCCATGGGCTTGGCGGGCGAGGGCAAGCGGGGCGCGATCGCCAGCGGGGCGGCGTCCTTGTACGTGCCGCCGAAGCTCGCCCACGACGCCGGGGTAACGTGCAAGAAACTCCCTGCCGACAAGAGTGGCAGCACCACCATCGCCACCATCGCCAGCACGCCAACATACCCGGCCAGTGCCCGGCCTCGGAAGGGTGTCTGGACCATGCCCTCGGCGTGCCCCGACGCATCGGGCGATTCGAGCAGCGCCGCCGAGACGATGCGCAGGTAATAGAACGCCGCGACCGCGCTGTTCAACCCCAAGATCACCACCAGCACCAAATGCCCCCCGGCCAGGCCGCTGGCAAAGAGCGGGAGCTTGGCAAAGAAGCCGAGCAGCGGCGGGAAGCCCATCAGCCCGAGCGCCGACAGCGCCAGCACCCACGCCAGTGCCGGGTGTTTCTTGCGAAGGCCGCGGATATCGGCAAAGTCGTCGGCCTCGTGCACCTGCCCATCAGGCCCCTTGCGTTCCAGCAGCGCCAGCACTGCGAACGCGGCGGTGCTTGTCAGCCCGTAACTGAGCAGGTAGAACAAAATCGCCGAGTACCCGTTCTCGGGCAAGAGCGTCCCGGGCCTGCCCGGCCCGGCCAGCAACGCCACGAGCATGTACCCCGAGTGCGCGATCGACGAATACGCCAGCAGACGCTTGACGCTCGTCTGCATGATCGCCAGCACGTTGCCGAGCGTCATACTCGCCACGGCGATGATCGCCAAGATCTCACCGATGGGTGTCGGCAGCGAGCCGTGCCCGCCCCCCGGCCCGCCGGGCTGCATCCAACCCCAGCCGGGTGCTGTCAGCAGCAGCATGAGCGCGAAGAACCCCGCGGCCTTGGGGACAAACGCCAACATCCCCGCCACGGGGCTGGCCGCGCCCTGATAGACATCCGGCGTGTAAAAGTGCATCGGCACCGCGGCGATCTTGAAGCACAGCCCGAGGATCCCCAGCACCAACCCGGCCAGGGCGATCGGGTTGATCCCGCCCTCCACGCTCGCCTGATGGCGGAGCGTCGCGCCGATCTGCGCCAGCTCGACACTCCCGGTCGCGCCATAGAGGAGGACGAACCCGAAGAGGAAAACAGCCGCGGCCATCGCGCCGAGGAAAAAGTACTTCACCGCCGCCTCGAGGGACTTATCCCGCTGCGTGCTCAGCGCCACCATCACATACGTCGGCAAGCTGGTCAGCTCAAGGGCCAGGAAGAGCCAGATCAGGTTCGTCGCCCCCGCGCAGAGCATCAGGCCCGTGATCGAGAAGAGGAAGAAGGCGTAAAACTCCGAGCGGATCGTCCGCTTGGGGTCAAAGCGCGTCCGCCCCTGGGCGACGCGGGCCTCATAGTCGCGGTCGGGGATGCCCGTGAGCAGCCCCAGGATCAGCAGCCCAATACCCGCGGCAAGCACCTTGCCAAAGACCGGCAAGTTCGGCAGCATCGCGGCGGGGTCAACGGGGGTTTTGTAAAAGGCGAAAAGCCCGGCGATGAGCAAACCCGCCGCGCTCACGGGCGCGCACAGCCGGCGAACGCCCAGACGCTCGGACAACCCCAGCAGCATCACCACACACGCGCAGGTGAACAGGATGATCTCAGGCCAGAGCGTGGCCAACTTCTCAGTCACTGGTGCACCTCCGGCTTGCCCTGGCCTGTGCCAGACGGGCGCGCCCCCGGCGGGTCGCTCGGCGTGGACGCCGGCCCGAGCGGGGGGATCGGGGCATCGACCTGCAGCAGCCGAACCTGCTCGCGTGCCTCGTTGACGATCAAATACGTCCGCTGTGCCGAGTAGTCAAAGGCCTGCAACAACGGCTTGGGAAACAACCCGAGCGCCAGGCAGAGCGCCGCCAGCGGCAGCAGCGTGATGATCTCCCGCGCGTTCAGGTCTGTGGGCAGCGAGACATGCTCGCCCGCCGCCGCGTGCGGGGCGTGAGCGTGGCCATGCCCATGGTCATCCCCATGCGGCGTTTTGAGCGGGCCAAAGACCATCTTGCCGACCAGTTGCAGCGTGTAGATCGCACCGACAACCATCCCCACCACGGCAATGCCGACGTACACCGGCCCGAGCACCCCGGGCGTGCCGCCGACGAACCCCCCGGCCAGCCACGTATCGCTCGCCTGCCAGGCCCCCAGCAGGCAGAGGAACTCGCTGACAAACCCGTTCAGCCCCGGCAGCCCCACGCTGGCCATCGCAAAGAAGACGACAAACGTCGCCCACACGGGCATCTTCTTGGCCAGGCCGCCGATCTCGAGCATCGAGCGTGTGTGGTAGCGTTCGTACATCATCCCGATGCACAGGAAGAGCGCGCCGGTGCTCAGGCCGTGGTTGAGCATGTAGAGCACCGCGCCCTTAAACCCCGTCGGGTTGAGCGCAAACATCCCGAGCATGCAGACGCCCAGGTGGGCCACCGACGAATACGCGACCAACTTTTTGACGTCCGTCTGCACCCAGCAGACCAGCCCGATGGCGACAAACCCGATGATCGCCAGCACCGCCACCACCGGGGCAAACTGCACCGCTCCCGCCGGCAGCATCGGGATCGCCAGGGCATAGATCGCGTACGTCCCGAGCTTCAGCAGCACCCCGGCCAGCACGACCGACCCGGCCGTGGGAGCCTCGGTGTGCGCCAAGGGCAGCCAGGTGTGCAGCGGGAACAACGGGACCTTGACGGCAAAGCCGAGCATCAGGGCCAGGAAGAGCCACCACTGCGTCCCCGCGGGGATCGTCCTTGCCGCGGATTGCAGCGTCGCTAGGTCAAACGTCCACGCCCCCGCCCCGGCAAACGCCCCGGGCTGGATCTTCGTCGCGTTGAACCACGCGATGTACACCAACCCGGCCAGCGCGATGATCGAGCCGGTGAATGTGTACAAGAAAAACTTGATCCCCGCCGCACGCCGGTTGGTGCTCCCAAAGAGCGTGATGAGCACGAACATCGGTATCAGCGTGAACTCAAAGGCGATGTAAAACAGCACCAAGTCCCGTGCGGCAAAGACCCCCACCATCGCACCCTGGAGCACCAGCAACCACCCGTAATACGTCCGCACACGCTCGGTGATCGCCGACTTCGAGCAGAGCACGCAGATCGGCCCGAGCAGCAGCGTCAGCAAGATCAGCGACCCGCTCACGGCATCAACACCCAGCTTGAACGTAAGCCCCAACTCGGGCATCCACGGGATGCTCCGCGTGAAGACATCACCCGTCAGCGAGCGCCAATCAACGCCCATCCCCAGCAGCATCACCAGCCCGATGCCCAGCGGCACCAGCGTCCCGGCCAGCGCGAGCCAGAAGACCTGCCGCTTGCCCAGCAGCGGGATCAACGCCGCGGCCACGATCGGGATGAATATCAGTGCAAGCAACATGCGTTTACAAACTCACTACAAAGGACCGTCCGTACAAATTCCACCAACTCACCACAACACCCACAACGCCACCAGACCGATCGTCGAGATGCCAATCGCCATCCCCACCGCATACCCGTGCAGCTCCCCCGACTGCGTCGGCCTCAGCCGGGAACCAATCCACCTCGGGATGAACCCGGCCAAGTTCACCAGCCCATCGACCAGGAACTTGTCGATGAAACTCAGCACACAGGCCAAGAACTTCAGTGGCAGCCGGATCGTGAAGTCATAGAACTCATCGACATACCACTTATGCTGCGCCCACCGCTGGATCGCCCCGAGTTTGACCGCATCGGCCAGGCTGACCGCCGCGGTCTTGCGGCCGGCGTAGTGCAGCACAAAGGCAATCCCGATGCCCAGCACCGCGACGGCGCCTGAGATGACGTACATCGCCGTGTGCAGGTCGTAACCGAGGATCCCCTCGTGCTCGCCGTGGCCCCCGCCGTGCGCACCGCTGGCATGGGCAACCCGTGCCGTCGAGTTGTTCACGAGGTTCTCGACAAAGTGCGTCGGATAGGCATAGGCCGCCGCGATCGAGGCAACGGCCAGCAACGCCAGCACCGTATTGATCGCCCACCCCGGCGCGTGTGGCACAAAGCCACCGTGCGCATGCCCCTTGGCATGGGAGTGGTCGTGGCCCTTGCCATGGTCATCGCCGTGCCCGTGCGCGTCCCCATGCCCATCATCATGCCCATGCACCTCATCGCCCGGCTCAAAGCTCTTGGGCCCCACAAACACCCTGAAGAAAACCCGGAACGTGTAGTACGCCGTCAGCAACGCGGTAAACAGCAGCACGATCGCCAGCGGCCTGAACCCCTCCTGCCCATACGCCTGCGCCAGGATCATGTCCTTGCTAAAAAACCCGGCGGTGAACGGCAAGCCCGCCAGGTTCACGCACCCGACAAGCATCGCCGCGCCGACAATCCCCCACCCCTTCATCCACGCCACGCCCGAGAGTTTGCGCAAATCCAGCTGCCCGGCAAAGCCGTGCATCACCGCACCGCAGGCCAGGAAGAGCGTCGCCTTGAAGAACGCGTGCGTAAAGACATGGAACGCCGCACCCGTGCTCGTGAGCACCCCAAGCCCGGCAAACATGAACCCGAGCTGGCTCACCGTGCTGTACGCCATGATCCGCTTGATATCAAACTGCGCCATCGCGATCGTCGCGGCCAGCAGCGCGGTCAAACCACCGACCCACGCGACGATCCACAGCGCGTGCTCGCTGGCCTGGAAGATCGGCATCATCCGCGCGATCAGGTAGACGCCCGCCGTAACCATCGTTGCCGCGTGGATCAACGCCGACACCGGCGTGGGCCCCTCCATCGCGTCGGGGAGCCAGACATACAACGGCAACTGGGCCGACTTGCCAAACGCCGCGACGATCAACAGGTACGCGATCCCCTGCACGCTCATGGGGATCTGGTCAAAGTGCCCCGCCAGCGCCAGGTCCACATACCCCTGCACCAGGGGCCAGAGCTTGGCATACTCGATGGTGCCAAACTTGACAAAGATCAGCATGATCGCCAGGGCCAGGCCCAGGTCGCCGATCCGGTTGACGATGAACGCCTTCTTTGCCGCCGCCACCGCCGCGGGTTTTTGATAGAAGTACCCGATGAGCAGGTACGAGCACAGCCCCACGCCCTCCCACCCAAGATAGAGCATCAGCAGGTTGTCCCCCATCACCAGGCAGGCCATGCTGAAGACGAAAAGCCCAAAGGCAAAGAAAAACCGGCAGTACCCCGCCCCCAGGTCGTGGCTCATGTACTCGCTTGCATACAGCGCAATGCACGCGGCCAACCCGGTAACAAACAGCATCCAAAGGCACGTCAAGGGGTCGATGTAGAGCGAAAAGTTGGCAACAAACTCCTTGCCGGGCAGCCATGTAAAGTTGATCCAGTCAAACAGGTGCACCACCCAATACGCACCCGGCCCACCCTGCTGCAACTGCGAAAACATCCAAAGCGTAACGCCAAACGCCCCGGCCAGGCAGAGCACCGTGAAATAAGCCGGGAACTTGCTCCGCACCCGCAGCATCGCACAGAGGACCGCCACTACTGCCGCCAGCATGGGCAGCCCGGGGATCAACCAGACCCACAGCTGCGCAGGCACGCTCTGCAAGGTCCTGACCGCCGCCGCCCCCCCCGCCGCCGCGTGCCCCTCCTGCCCGGCCAAAGCCAGCGATGCAGACCCAATCGGCCCCGACGCCAGTGCTGCAACCAGACCCGTAAGCAAGCGATTCACCTTTCGTTCGGATACCACACCCGAAACAACGACCAATCCCAACCGGACGCCAGCCCAACGACTCGCCAGACCAACCAGAGGCGAGCGTAGCCGAATCGTTCACGATCATCAAACCCAAGCGTCAGGTTTTCAACCCACCCTCCTACCGTGCCCGCGTGCAGACCCTCTCTGAGATCAAGGCCATGCTCGCCGAACGGGGCCTGCGACCGCGCCACGCGCTGGGGCAAAACTTTCTCATCGACCACAACCTGCTCGCCAAACTCCTCAACGCCGCCAACCTCAAACCCGGCGAACTGATCCTCGAAGTCGGCCCGGGCACCGGCACGCTCACCGAGGCCCTCCTGGCCCAAGGCTGCCGCGTCCTCGCCTGCGAGATGGACACCAACCTCGCCTCCCTCCTGGCCGACCGCATCACCTCCCAAGGCCACGCCGAACGCTTCCGCCTCGTCCAAGGCGACTGCCTCGCCCTCGGCAAGCGCCTCAACAACGCCGTCGCCAACGCCATCGGCGACGAACCCTTCAAGCTCGTTGCCAACCTCCCCTACAACGCCGCAACCCCCCTCATCCTGACCCTCCTCATCGACCACCCGCGCTGCTCGCTCATCGCCGCGACCATCCAGCGCGAGGTCGCCGACCGACTGACGGCCAAGCCCGCCACCCCCGACTACGGCCTGCTCTCGATCCTCGTCCAAGCCCTCTCCACCCCCCACATCCTCGCCAAACTCGACCCCGCCTGCTTCTGGCCCCGCCCAAAGGTAACCAGCGCGATGGTCGTGCTCGAACGCCGGCCCGACCCCCTCACACGCGACCCACGCCGACTCGCCGAGCTCTGCCACCGCCTCTTCAGCCAACGCCGAAAACAACTCGGCACAACCCTCGGCCGCTCCACCACCCTCCCACCTGGCATCCGCCCCGAACAACGACCCGAAGAGCTCACACCCCAGCAGGTCGTCGAACTCATGGACCTCCTGCCCGAACCCTGAACGCACGTCCCGCCGCACGTACCATCCGCCATGCCCCGACCCGTCGTCATCACAGGCCTCGGTGCCGTCAGCGCCCTAGGCGTCGGCACAGCCCCGCTCTGGCAAGGCCTCTGCGCAGGCCGCAGCGCGCTCAAGCCCATCACACGCTTTGACGCCACGGGCTTCGCCTGCAAGCTCGCCGGCGAAGTCCCCGAGCCCTTCTCCATCAAAGACTTCGTCCCCAAGCACTACCGCAAAGCCACCAAGGTCATGGCACGCGACATCGAGCTTGCCGTCGCCGCCGCCAAGGAAGCCGCAGACTCCGCCCACCTCATCACCCGCGGCGTGTTGCCCGAGGACGCCACCGAAGGCATGACCTACCCCACCGGCCGCGTCGGGTGCCACATCGGCGCGGGCCTCATCGCCGCCGACAGCGATGAACTCAGCGCCGCCTTCGCCACCGCACGCGACGCCCTCGGCAACGTCAGCCTCCCAGCATGGGGCGAACAAGGGATGGAAAACCTCACCCCCCTCTGGATGCTCAAATACCTCCCCAATATGCTCGCATGCCACGTAACCATCATCCACGGCTGCGAAGGCCCCAGCAACACCATCACCTGTGCAGAAGCCTCCGGCCTGCTCTGCCTCGGCGAGAGCGCACGCGTCATCGAACGAGGCGACGCCGAAGCCTGCTTCAGCGGCTCGGCCGAGAGCAAACTCAACCTCATGGGCCTCCTCCGCATGCAGTTCGCCGGCCGCGCAGGCGAAACCGGCACCTGCACCGACGGCGGCGCGTTCATCCAACCCTTTGACACCAACTCCCCAGGCGGCATCATCGGCGAGGGCGCAGGCATCCTCATCCTCGAAGATGAGCACGCCGCCCGCCAACGCAACGCCACCATCTGGGCCAAAGTCTCAGGCACCGGCGCAGGCCACTCACCACGCCGGCCACCCCAAGGTGCGCTCTCGATCGACGAGGGCTTCCTCGCCGCCATCGAAAACGCCATCGCCGACGCGAAACTCACACCCGACGCCATCGACGCCGTCGTCCTCCTCGGCTCCGGGGTCCCAGGCGTCGACGCCGGCGAGGGCCTGGCGCTGGCTCAACTGCTCGGCACACGCACGCCGAGCGTCCCGGTCGTAACCATCGGCCCCTCAATCGGCAACACCGCCGCGGGCAACGGGGGCCTGCTCGCCGTCGTCGCCGCGATGGTCGTCAAACACCAAACCCTCCCCGCCCGCATCAACACCGGCCACCCAAACACCCTCAACGCCGGCCCCGCCCCCACCCAGGCGATGAAACTTAAACACGTCCTCGTCGCCACGTCCTCACTGGCCGGCCAGAACGCCGCCGCCGTGCTCTCAGCGATCTAAGAACCCCTCCCCCGAGGGGAGGGGCAGGGGTGGGGCTGGATCAATTTCCAAATCACCAAATGACCAAAGCTCAAATATCTTTACCACTCTGCCACTTTGCCACTCTGCCACTTTGTAACTTTGTAACTTTACAACTCTTCCACTTTGCCCTAGACCACTCCCCCAATCACTCCGCCTGCTCCCCCAACCTCTTATAATACTCCTCCGTCAACCGCTGATACTCCTTGCTAAAAGTATCACCCGCCCCTTGCAGCAGGCTCTGCCGCAGCCGCTCGGGCAGGTTCCCCCACGCCGCCCGCGCTGACTCCAACGCCGGCCGCATCGACACATCACGCTTGCTCGGGGCCTCGGCGTTCTCCCGGCTGTCCCTGTCCTGCCCGCGACGCTCACCCTGGCTCCCCTCCGCCTGCTTGGGCTGGGACGCACCCTGCTGCTGCTCCTTCTGCTGCCCACCCTGCGAGCCGGAACTCGACGATGACTTCTGCTTCTGCTGCTGCTTCTTCGCCTTGGCGATCAGCTGATCGAGCTTGTCGATCGCCTCCTGCTGCACACGCTGCGTCGCCAGCGAAGTGTCCCCGGCATCACGCAGCCGACCGGCCGACTGCCGCATCAACCCAAGCGCCTGCTTGAACTCATCATCCTCCGGCTGCTCCTGCTTGAGCAGCGCGTCGAGCTTCTCCCGCCCCGGCTCCACCACCCCCTTGCCCGCAGCCGCAGCACCCACGCCAGGCACAGGCTTGCTCAACCCGAGCGCCTCATCCAACGACGTCGGCGACACTGCCGGCGCCGGTGCCGGTGCCGGTGCCGGTGCCGCCCCCGGTGCAGGCGGGGGCACCACCTCAGGCTCCGCAACCGCCGCGCCCACCCCCAGCCACACTCCCAAAATGACCACCGGCAAACGCACCACAACCATCCTCCAAACCCCCACTACTCATACGCCCACACACCACCCCGGTTGCCACCTACTGCCCTCCGCCACCCTCGTTCTTCTCCATCGCCTTGAGCAGTTCATCGGCCTTCCCCGCCAGCATCTCCTGCAACTTTGCCGCCTCCGCGCCCGTCGCCCCATCGACCCCACCCTCCGCCTGCCGGGTTAACTCCAGAGCCTCCTGCTGCATCCCCTTGAGCAACCTCAACTCCGCAATCGGCGGCAGCAAAGGCTGCTTCCCACCCTGCTGCCCACCACCCCCGCCACCACCCTGCCCCTGCTCGTTCTCGCGGAAGGCGTTCTCCTGCTGCGGCTCCTCGATCGCATCGACCAACTGCCGCAGAACCCCCTCCGCCGTCGCCAGGTGCCTGCCCGCGCTCACCGGCACACGCTCGAGCGCCAGTTCCCCACCCGCCAGCCGCATCGCCGCGTCCAGCCGCTCGTGCGCAAGGGCAAACATCGTCGCCTCGCGCAGCCCAGCCGTCTGCTCCAGCAACTTTGCCAGCGCACCGGCCAGCGCCTCCTGCCGATCCGCCAGCGCACGCCCACGCGCCCTCCCTCGCCGGTCCAACTCCACCCCGATCAACCCCGCCCCCTCGGTGCGTACCTGCCTCTGCTCTAGCAGGTGCCCCTGATACGCACGCCGCAACTCCTCGCGCTGGCGACGCTGCTCGCGACCCTCGGCCTGCTCCTGCTGCCTCTCCGCCTCACCCTTGGCCTCCTGCAACTTCAGCAGCGCGGCACGCTGGGCCGCCATCGCCCCCTCCCCATCCGGCTCGGGCTTGCGCCGCAACGCGCTGACCGCCGCCACCTGCTCCTTGCCAGCCTCATCAAGCAGCCGAGCAACCTGCCGACCCTCCCGCCCCGCCTGGCGCGCCTGCTGCGCCGCCGCGACGGTGCTGCTATTGAGCCTGATCTGCGCACCATCCAGCCCCGCAACCGCCGCATCCCCAACGCCCATTGCACCCTCCAGCGCACCGATCTGCTCTTGCTGCCTAGCCACCAGCGCACCAATCACCTCGGCCAGCGAGGCCATCTCACGCCGCAGCACCGCGTCGCGCGTCTTGGCCTGGTCGCGCAGCTGATCGAGCACACCCTGCAGTGCCTTCTCCGCCTGTTTCTGGCTCTGCTGCCCCGCCTGCTGCTGGTTCCGCCGCAGGCTCCGCGCCGCCTGCTGCATCTGCTCCCCCGCGCCGCTGGCCCGCCCCTGCTTGGCCGCCTGCTCCAAACTCTCGGCCGCCAACGGATCACTCTTGGCCACTCCCTTGGCACGCTCTTGCAACTTCGTAAACGCCTCGTCGGCCCGCTTGGCCAGCTGCTCCTGCTGGCCGGCCAGCTCCCCGATCTGCTGCCGCAACTCCGCCGAGAGTTCCTCGGGCGTCTTGCCCAGCGTCTGCTCTGCCAACTTCTCCGCCTGCGCACGCAGCCCCTGCTGCTCGCGTATCAACTTCTGCACCGACCGCCGCGCCGCCCACGTGTCCTGCCCACGGTCCAGCACACCCGCCAGCTCGTCCAGCGCGCTCGTCGCCCGCTCCTGCGCACGCGCCACCTCCGCACGCGCCGCCTCCGCCTCCGCCTTCTCCCCGGCCTCCTGCGCACGCTGCGCCCGCGCCGCCCCCTGCCCCGCCGCGTCCGACTCCTCCCGCGCCCGCTGCGCCAGCGCCCGCCCCTGCCGCAGAACCTCGGCCAGTTCCTCATCGCCCAACCCGTTGTCACGCTGGCGACGCTCCACCCGGGCCATCGACTCCTGCGCACGCACCAACTGCTCGCTGATCTCAGGCTGCCGGCGTGCCGCCTCCGCCGCGTCGGCACCCTTGCCCGTCCGCTCGGCCAGTTCGAGCTGCTGCTCCCCAAGCCGCTGCGCAGACCTTCGCACTCCCCCAAGCTCACCCCACAACTGCTCGAGCATCTGCTCTGCCGTAATCACCCGAATCTTCCGCACCGGCGACCTTCCCTCCCCATGCCGGGCACCATCAAGCTCAAAGCCGTCCTGCGCCACGACGACGACGCGCACCTCATCACCACCCTGCACGCCCAGTTCACCCAGCGACAACTCCGCCGAGACCTCCGCGCTAAGCCCACCACCCTCCGCACGCGCCAGCTCCTTCCACTCCCCCACCGGCTCCATCTCACCACCCGAGCCTCCCACACGCCGAGCCACCTGCGCACGCAACGCCGCCCACTCCAGCCCAACATCATCCCGCCCCTGCCCGGCTACGCGCACCGTCGCAGTCGCCAACACCTCCACATCCTGCCCAGGCTCGGCCACCACACCCTCGGCAGGCTTGTCCTCACGCAACTCAAACCGGTACGCAGGCTCACCAATCACCGTCAACCCACCCTCATCTACAGGCCTGGGCACCACACGCACCGTCCCCCGATGCACCCACTCCAGCTCCCACGCATCACCACCACCACGCACACTCCCACCCGCCCCTAAAACCCCCGCAACATCCCCACCGAGCCGCTCCGCCACCGCCGACGTAGGGTCCCCCACCACCTTGTTGAACTTCAACGCCAGCACCACACGCGACCCAGGCAGCACACCACCCACACCCGCACGCTCATCGGTCCCAGGCCCCATCTCCACCTTCCGCGCCGCCAACCCCTTGGCATACCCAGGCGGCTGCACCGTCCCCTGCGCACTGATAATCGCAGGCGGCGGCACCAACAAAATCTCCGCCACCTCCGTCCCGTCCTGCCCCGCATCAAACCGATACTGCAACACACCCCCCCCACCAGGCTCCGCCGCGTCAACGACCAGCGACCCAGGCTCCAGCAATCGCTCAAACAACGGCCCGCTCGGGCTACGCATCGTGTCCAGTTCGTCCCGCATCGGCACCGCCACGCTCCGCCCCTGGTACGCCGCCCCCACCTGCCGCCACGGCGTGCTCCCCCGCGCGCCCACCACCCGGTACCACACCGTTACATCCGCCTCCCCCGGCTCGGGCCCACGCACCATCGCCGCACGCAACGGCAACGCCTGCCCCAGCGGATGCACACGCACACCCGTTACGTCCCGCACGTCCTGCCGCTTGGGCCACTGCGCCGTTGTCCAAGGCAACAACGCCCGCTGCACACCGATCAACGTCAACGTCGGCGCCGCCGCCAACGCCGCCACACCCATCGCCGCACACACCACCAAACCCACCACCGCCACCACCGCACCACGCGGGTTGACCACGCCCCCGATCCCCAACCTTCCCAGCCCCTCGGCCGCACGACGAACCACCCCCTCACTGCCACCCACCCGCTCCAACCCCACCCCCGACGCCAAAACCCCAGCCAAACCACCCGCACGACCCCCAGCCGTCCCCTCCACCAACAGCGCCAACTGCTCCACATCCGGCCTAAACCGCACCACCGGCCGCAGCCGAACCCACAACATCACCCCCACTCCAACCGTCCCCACTGCAAGCCAAATCACCCGCGCCCACACCGGCAAGTGCAACGCATAATCCGTCAAAATCAACGCCCCGAGCGCCGCAAACAACCCCATAGCAATCCACCCGCCGCGCTCGACCAAGAGCAACCCGCGCATCCACCGCACCACCCACGCCAGGCGCGCAAAGCCACCGTCGCCACCACCCCGCCCCGACGCTCTGGTCCCGGCCTCATCCATACATCACACCAAATCCTAAACCCACACCATCACGTCAGCCTGAACAACCGCCGAAGCAACCACTCGCAACCCAGCAGCACCACCAGCACCACCACCCACACCCCCCGGTCCCACAACGTCTCCTCCTTGCCCACCGTTACCACCTTGATCTCACGCCTGGGCAGCGTCTGGCTCAACCTCCCAAGCCCCTCGGCCGTCAACACCTGCCCACCCGTCAACTCCGCCAACTTCCCCAACGCCGCTGCATCCCCCTCCGGCCGGCGCAGCTCATCACCCGCCAAAAACACCTCCGCCGACGCCCGCACGCCCTGCCCCTCCAAAACCGACCCGACCCCCTCACCCACATACGCGCCCGCCTGCACAGGCACCCACGTGCCCACATACACCTTCCGCCCACTACCACCATCGAGCCGCAACGGCACATCCATCGGCACCCCCGCCTCCTCACCCGCACCCGGCACGCGCCTCAGCCGCGCCGTCAACACCCCAGGCGCGCCCTCGGCCAGCACCTGATCGACCAACTCCACCGACACCCGCGCACCCTTGCCCACCTCCGCACGCCCCGGCGTGATCTGCATCACCGCCCCCTTGCCCGAACGACCCACCGACTCCCGCCCCAGCAGCCGAACCAGCTGCAAATAAAACCGCTCCACATACCCCTCACCCTGCCCGTACCGATACCGCCACACCTCATCAGTACCGATATACACCACCCGCCCGGCACCGTACCGCATCGTTACCACCAACGGCGAAGGCGCACCCACACCCTCCACCGGGTGCGCCTCGGCCAAAACCTCCGCCGCAGGCTTGAGCCTCCCGGCATCCAACCGCTGCGCCCACCGCAGCCGCGACCAGCCCGAGCCAGGATCACCGATCTGCGCAGGCCAAAAACCACCCCCCTCCTGCCGATCACCCAGACGCAGCACACCCAACTTCTCCGCCAACGCCGTCGGACGCATCACCACGTCCTGCTCCCACACCGCCGGACGCTCACTGCTGACAACCATCGGCAGCAAATCCGCCATCGGCGTCCCCGCCCACCCCTGCGGCACCGCCGACTCCCCCGCGATCCAGATCAATCCCGCACCACCCACCGCCACACGCGCACGCACCTGCAACATCTGCTCGGGCGTCAACACCCCGGGCTGCACGTCCCCCAACATCATCACATCAAACCTCTCCCACTCCTGCGCCGTCGTCGGCAACGCAAAGACCTCCTCGGTCCCCTCGCTGATATACCGCCGGCCAGGCGACAAAAGCGTCGCCACGAAACTCAACGACTTCTCCCGCGCCAAAACGTTCTTGACAAACCGATACTCCCACCTCGGATACCCATCAATAAACGCCAGCCGCAACGGCCGATCAACCAGCCCCAGCGTTACCGCACGCTCGTTGTTCCCCTCCACCAGCTCCCCCACCACCGTCGGCACACGCACCACCCACCGCCGCTCCTTCTCACCCGAACCACCCTCGGGCGTCCCCGTCAGCGTAACTGCCGCGGTCGATTCCTCCACGCCCCCCTGCCCCTCGGGCATCCCCACCACCTGCTCATCAAGCACACGCCCACTGGCCTCATCGACCAGCTGCACACGCACCGGCCCGGGCAACCTCCCCGTCCGCTGCACCTTCACCTGCACAGGCACCGCGTCGCCCGCGAACGCGCTCGCCGGCGCATCGACACCCAGCACCGACAAGTCCCCCGTCCCCTCACCCTCCCCGATCGGCACCACATACACCCCGATCCGCTCGGCGGCCAACCGCCGAACCAACTCCCCGGGCACTGGCACCGTCGAGCGACCATCACTGATCAAGACCACACCCGAGATCGGCCTCCCGCTCGCACGCGCAAGCGCCCCCTCGATCGCGCCCCCAATATCCGTCCCACGCCCCACAGGCTTGCCCAACACCGGCAGCGCACCGTCATCAACACCAAGGTCATACGCACCAACATCAAACCCCACCCAGCCCAACCGCCGCTCCCGCGCGATCTGCTCCCACGCGCCCCTGGACCCCTCCAGCAACCCACGCACCTGCTCCTCCCGCGTGCCGATCCCCATCGACCCCGAGCGGTCCACCACCCCGAGCACCCAGTCCTTCTCCACCCGCTCAGAGACCTGCACCAACCTCGGCCCCGTCAGCAGCAACACCACCAACACCACCGCGCTCCCCCGCAACACCCCGCACACCACCCGCACCCACACCGGCACACCCACACGCCAATACCCCACCAGCCCCAACCCCAACGCCCCCAACACAACAATCGCCCAAACCGTTGGCGATAACTCATACGCAAACTGCAACCGCACCCCAGCACCCCCAGCCTCCAGACCAGGAACACCCGCCAGCCATGTCAAAAACCGGCTCATAGAACCCCTCCCCTGAGGGGAGGGGCAGGGGTGGGGTTTTCGAAATGGTCAAATTGCCAAATGGTCAAATGACCAAATAATGCACTCCGCACATTTGACCATTTGACCATTTGACGATTTGACAATTTACCCATTGCCCACCCCCCGCACCGCACGCGCAGTCATCCACCCCAGCAGCACCTCCAAAACCAGCACCCCCAGCACCACCCACAACCACCCCGCGCCCGCCCCGATTGCCACCCCTTCAACATCGCCCTGCCCACCGACCTCGCCACCACCCCACCCAATCGCACCCCCCACCGGCAGCGCACGCGAGAACGCCCCCTCCACAGCCCCGCGCGTCAGCAGCGACGTATCACCACCCCCGGCCGCATTGATCGCCAGCACCCCGCGCTCGGCACCCGCGCCATCAAGCACTCGCCACACACCCGATTCCCGCACCACCCCAGTGCCTTGCCCAACCACCGAACGCACACCCGCCCCCTCCCCAGACCCCTCCTTACCAAGCACACCGACCAACTGCCGCAACTCCGAACTCCCACCCGGCAAACTCAACGCCACACCCGCACGCCCCAACAGCCCGGGCCTGCTCACACCCACTCCCTGCCTGACCAACTCCTGAACCATCGGCAACATCAATGGCTTGGCCACCAGGTCGCTCCACCCAGTATCCGGCGGGATGCTCATATACACCAACAACCCCCCACCACCACGACCACGCAACGCCGTTACCACCGCACCACCATCCACCGTCGCCAACAACACCCGCGCCCCGTGCGATGCCTCCCCATTCGGCGGCGGGGACAAATCAGGCGCCAACATCGCAAACACACCCACAGGCCGCGCAAGCTCCTCCATCTCACCACGAATACCACTCAACAAATCCCCAGGCGGCATCACCCCCGACGCCGGCCCAAGCCCCGCGCCGATACGCCCGGGCCCACCCGCCGCGTACTCCTGCGCCGACCTCGGCAACGCCCAGTTCAACCCCAACGCCGCGTTCATCACATCAGCCCACATGTGGCTGCTCACACCCGCCGGGGGCGAGACCATCAACAACCCACCACCCATGTTCCACTTGGCAATCCTCCCCCAACCCCCGGCATCAACCGCATCCGGCGAAAGCACCCACAACGCATCCAGCCCCGCCAACCTCGCCACATCCACACCCGAAGGCTCGATCATCACCACCTCCATCGGCGAGCCTTCACTAGGCCGAAGCGCCAGCTCCGCCCACTGCCCCGCACGCAGCCGCGCGCCCGACGACGTCGCCGACGGCCCCTGGATCAAACCCACCCGCAACCCATCGCGCTGCAACAACGGCAGCGCAAACCGGTTGTCCTCCCCGATCGCATCGGCATCAATCTCCGCAACCAGCACCCCCGACAACGCACCACCCGCCCCCGCGCCAGCCGACGGGATGCTCACACCCACCGTCGCGCTCCCGCGCCGTTCGCCACGCCCCCACCGCACGCTCCCGCTGCCGATGACGCTCCCGTCCCCCGCCAGGCGCACACGCACGGGCACCTCCGCCTCGCCGCCACCATCATCGCGCCCAAGATCAACCGTCACCGTCTGCCCCGCATCGCCCTGCCCGGCCAGCAGCACCGGCCTGGCCGCACGCACTGCCTCGATCCACGTGTTCGCCGCCCGCGCCTCACTCGGCGGCGTCGCCTCCACCACCGTCCCCGCCGGCAATGCCGACAACGCCCCAACCTCCACCAGCGAACCCGCACGCCACGCACTCGCCAGCAGCACACTCCCCCGCACCCCAGGCTCCCCGGCCAGTTCAGTGTTCACAACCCCCAGCGCCCCCGCCCAGTCCGCCGACGCGTCCGTCGCCTGCACACGCGACAACGCCGAGCGCACACCCGCCAAATCCGCGCTCGCCGGCGCCACCAATGCCCGCGCCGGCCGAGATGCCAGCACCACACCCACGCGGTCGCCAGGGGCCATCGCATCGACCGCCCGCTGCGCACCCTGGATCAACCCGGCCAGTTCCGCCGAGCCACTGACCATCGCACGCGAGGTGATCGAGTCATCGAGCACAATCCACAGCACACGCGCCCCACCCGCCGCGCCGCCACCACCGCCCCGCCCAACCACCGGCCGCGCCAGCACCACCCCGGCTAGCACCAATATCAACACCCGCGCCGCCAGCAGCAACCACCGCTCCACACTCCGCCGGCGCGTCCGCCGATACGCCTGCAACACAAACCGCATCGCCCCCCACGCCATCGGCGGCTTGCGTCGCCGCAAAAGCAAATGAATCAACACCGGCACCCCCGCGGCCAGCAGACCCAAACCCAAAATAGAAGGGTGCAAGAACAGGGCACAATCCTACGGACACCCAAGCCCCCCGGCCCGGAGGTCCGGGCTACCCAAGTCTGGGTACCCCGGACCTCCGGGCCGGGCGCCTTACCTCAACCCACCCCCACCTCCACCGACCCAAACGCCTCGGCAAACTCATACACCGCGAAAAAATCCTCCAGCCGATCCTGGCTGCTCGCCCGCAACTCACCCCGGTCTATCAGCGCATAAACCAGCACACCAAAGTCCTGCGTGCTCCGCACACCCCAATACTCCAGCACCGTCCGGGCCAAAAGCCCGTACCGCTCGATCGCCAGGTCGCGCAGGCCCATGCACAACTGCTGCCCCGTAATATGCTGTGGCTGCCGATCAACACCCCCACGCGCACCCTGCACCGCCACCACCTCGGTGCCGTGAATCACCCCGGCTGTGTGCGCCAAACCGTGCTGGACAAACACAAACGCCGCCGGCGCAAACGCCCGGCTGCGCCGCCTCACCGATGCCCAATCTGGTGCCGTGTTCTGCGTCATAACAACGCACTATACGTCCCCCACACCACCATCGTTCCCCCCACTACGCATACGCGTGCAACCCCGGCAACAGCAAGTTCACCCCAAAGTAGCACCACAACATCACCACAAACCCCAGCAAACTCAGCCACGCCGTCGTTAACCCCGGGTTCTTCACGCCCGCCTTGCGCACATGAATCACGATCAGATAGATGATCCACGTAACCAGCGCCCACAACTCCTTGGGGTCAAAGGCCCACCACCTCCCCCAGCTGTGGTCGGCCCACCACGCACCGAGCAAGATGCCCACGCCCAGCGTCCAGAAGGCGAGTTGCAAAATCGTCATCTGCGCCCGGTCCAGGTCGCCCAGCACGCGCGCGATCCCACCGACCGGCGGGGCATCGGGCCCGTGCTCCAAGCCCAGCGCAGCCGCCGAGACCGTCCCGCTGGATTGACCACCTCCCCCACCACCACCCGCCCCCGCAACCGCCGGCTCGCCGGCCTTCCCGCGCACGCGCGCCGCGTAGTACGTGCCGAGGTAGAACAAACTCACGACCATCCCCAGCGTGATCAGCCCGTAACTGAGCAGCACCGTGCTGACATGGTACTTGAGCAGGATGCTCGTGTTCAGGATCGCCGCCTCGCGGTTGACGTCCTTGCCCGGTATCCCCATCTGCGTCGCCACCACCAGCACCAAGAACCCCGTCCCCGCCGCCGCCGCGGCAAAGATCATCTGCCGCTTGCCGAGCAGCAACACCAGCCCGATGACCGCCGCGAAAAGGCTCACGCCCGTCATGCTCTCAAACTGGTTCTGTATCGCGTACCGCTCGGCGATATAACTCCGCAGCCCAAAGCCCACCGCGTGCAGCACCACCGCCAGCACCAGCACCCCCACACCCGCAAACCGCAACCACGCCCGCCCGGTCCCAAACGCCAACAGCAGCGTCAACGTCGCAACCGCATACGCCCACATCCCCCACTCAAAGAGGTTCGCATGGTTGTAGAACGCCTCCAGCGACCGCCGCGATGTCGGGTAGACCGCCGCGTTGACCTTCGGGAGCTCACTGGCCAAAACCGCGATCGCCGCGTTCACGCGCGCAACATCCCCCGCACGCCAACCCGCACCGAGTTCCTCCGCCGCCACGCGTATCGGTGAACCGGCAGGCAACGACTCAAGCCCCTCCCACGGCTTATCCCTCTCACTGGCAGGCACCAGCGCCAGCCCACCGCCGCTGCGCACATACAGCGAGACCGCCTCATTTATATCATTCAACCCCCGGCCAACCTGCTGGTCCGTCGTACCACTGTTAAACAACGCCGGCCCGTGCTCGCCGATCATCCCCGGCGTCAACCTCCCCACCTTCTTCCACCGCTCCCGAGCCTCCACCGCCGCCGGGTCCTGCCCGGGGAACACACGCTCTAAAATCGCCTCACGCAGCGGCAGATAGTTCACACCGATCAACGGCTTGTCGTAGTAATACCTCGGATCAATCACCATATCCAAAAACGTAAACACCGGCTCATAGTGCACCTTCCGCAAACGCACCGCCGGGGGCGTCCCCTCGGGCACAAAGTCGATGTAGTCCCTACGCCCCAGGATCTCAAACATCGTCTCGTTGGCCAACGTGCCGAGGATCTTCACGCGCCCGTTGTGGTACAACGCCAAGTCCCGCAACCCCGCAAGGTTCACCCCCTGCGCCAACTCGATCTTGCTCTCGGTGCTCCCGGCCACCTCGGCAGGCTGCCCAAACGGGCTGCCAACCTGCACGCCGCTAGAGCTGTGGGCTTGCTCATACTGGTTCCCAGCCGGGGGCGTCTGCGCACCGGCGACGCCTGCAAACACAAGCACCACGGCCAACATCATGCTGCGCACGCTCATCGCACCACCTCCGCCGGCGCACTGACCGGCTCCCCACCACTCACACCACCATCAACGACCCTCGAACCATTCTTGGTGCCACCCCCCTGGCCCCCTCTTTGCCCGGGCAACTTCCCACCCGCCGCCAGCTCCGCCATCAGCCGGGCCTTCTTCCGCCGCACCAACCACGGCTTGCCGTAGAACGCCCAGGGAATCCCCAGGCTCATCAAAATCCCGCCCATCGCAATGACATAAATCCCCGGGTTGTTCCCAACACCCAAAATCGTAAACCGCGCGCTCGGCGTGCCCTGCCCCCCAGCCAATTGCTCCTTGCTCTGGTTCCAACCCGTCGGGTCCCACCCGTTCTGGCTGAACTTGTACTGCGCCGGGCCGAGCTTCGTTGCCAACCAACCCGCCACGTTCCGCCCCAAGCCGTTCTCATCCCGCCAGGTGAACGGGCTTTCCAAGAGCGGCTCGTTGAGGCTCGTCATCGCCTCCTCCTGCACGATCGTCCCACCCGGGCCAAACTTGTGCACGATCAGATCACTGCGAAAATCCCTCGGCTGCTCGCTGTGCGCGTACGGGATCATCTCAAAGTCCTTCAGCGCCAGCCCCATCCCGGGCAACGCACGCCACAGCCGGCCAAAGACAATCTCAAGCTCACGCCCATCCCCCAGCCGAACCACCGCCCCCTCAGGCCCACCACCACCCAGCCCCGAATATTGCTGGAACGGCACCCAGAGCGTCCGGCTCCACTCCTTGCTGCCAGGCTTGGCAGGCACGCGCACCTGCACCGCCAACTTCGCCTGCCGGTGTGTGCCGATGTTGTCCTTTTCCTGCTTACCCGCCGGCACAACCCTGGGCACACCAACGCGCTCGGCACTGGCCAACCTCCCCCCGATCCGCACCGCCGCCATCGGCCCAAGGTCGATCCGGTCCCCCTCGATCAACCTCTCCCGCGCCGCCGCGGGCCGGCCGGGCACGCGCACCAACCCGCGCACGATCGCGTTGCCCTTGTCATCGACTTCCCCCGTCTCATCCAGATAGACCTGCACACGCGAGCCATCGATGTACGTCAGCCGAATCGACCCCTCCGCCACCCGCCGCTTGGGCGGCAGCGCCTGCCCATCAGCACCCGCACCCTGCGCTACCAAATCCTGGTTCAACTCCGGCAGCCTCGAATAGACATACCGGCTAAAAACCTCGCCCCCCGGCGTGCGCACACGCACCACCGCCACGCTGCTCGTTGCCCCCCGATACCCCGGCGTGATGATCGGCAGCGGCGGCTCGGGCGACAACGCCTCGACCACCAGTGTGTACCCGCCGATCTCGATTGTCTGCCCCGGCGCGACGCCATACACACGCGAAAGCCCCGCCCCGGGCACCTCCACGATCAACCCGTGCTGCGCACCGGCCGGGAGCGGCGCGAGCAACTCCTCCCACCGCTCCTTCGGCAAGCGCTCAAAGCTCTCGATCGAGATCGCATCACCCAAACTCCCCACGCGCTGCGCCGGCAATCGCGACGCCAGGCCAAACGCCTCGATCCGCCGCAGCGACCCATCGCCGCCGACGCCGCTGAGCAGCTCGACAAAGCGCACCGGGTTGATAAACGAACCATCCCCCCCGGGACGCCAGCTCTCGACGAGTTCCGCGTACGGCGCATACCCGACGACGCGCAGTTCGATATCCTCATCAACCAACCCCGGCAGACCATCCCGCGCAGGCGAAGGGACCTCCAGCGACAATCGCCGGCCTTGGTCACCAAGTTGGTCGCCAAGGTCCACACCGCCGGGCGTAACTGCGCTCTCGACGGCACCGAGGTTGTACGCGTTGTACCTCGGCACGCCGCGCAGCAGCCGCTGCTCCCACTCCGCCCCGGGCAACTGCCCGCGGTCGATCTTCTGCTGGGCCGTGCGGATTTGCCGCACGCGCAGGACGGTTTTGGTGTTGTCATAAAACCCGTTCTCGACCGGGCCAACGCCCGGGCGCCCCGTCGCCGGGTCTATCACCCCGGCCAGCAAGAGCGTGTCCCCCTCCTGCTTGAACGATGCGTAATACACCGACCCGATCGCGATGGCGACGATCCCGGTGTGCACCGTCAGCACGCCGATGTTGACGAACGAAAACTCGATCCGGCGGACCGTCGTAACCACCATGTTGATGATGAACAGCACCAGCAGCAGCTCGACGGGCCACCAGGCGTAAAACTCCAGCTCGCTCATCTCCAGCACCGGCAGCCGGCGGAGCGTCTCGGCCTTGTACTGCTCGACAAACCCCGCGAAGAAACGCACCCCGCCACCCGTGATCGGGTCGTAGTGCAGCACAGGCCACAGGTACCAATACCACCCGACGCCCGCAACCACCAGCAGCGCGATCAACACCGGCAGCCCCACGGCAAAGCGCGTCGCAAACCCACCGCCGGCCGAGCGCACCGCACGCCAGAGCAACCACGTCGGCACCACCGCCACGACCAGCACCGCGAGCACAAGCGTCAAGGCATAGACCGCAACCGTCGGGATCAGCGCCAGCATCCCGATCGGGATGCTGGCCAAAATCCCATACACCGCCAGCAGCCCCAGCAGGACCACGGCCATCCAAACAGTGCTAAACGCGTGCAGCACGATTCGCACGGGCGTAAGCCAGCCGGTGAGGTGCTGACGGTCCCATTGCTTAGAGCGAATCCACTTTGCACTCATGCTCGGCCTTCGTCAACACACCCCGTCGCCTCTGCCCTGCTGATCGCGCACCGCAAGCACCCCCGCCCGCAGGCCGATTGGCAACTATACGGCCATCGTGCGCCCAATGTTCTGCCACATCGCCGCCGCAATGCGCGCAAAAACGTCGATGCGCCACGATGCTCTATAAACCACGCCGAGGGAAGTTTGGACCCGTTGGTCCACCCCGGATACCCCGTCTGTAAACGCACGCAAACCCCCGCCGGGGGCATCGTGGCGGGTGTGGCCCGGCAGGAGGTCATGGATCTCCACACTCTTGCGCGCCGGGGGCTGGGGCACCACTCTGCCACTCCGCCACTCTGCCACTCCGCATCTATCCTCTAGCGTGCCCAAGGAACGGAAGCTGCACGATCAGTTCTTCAAGAAGGCGAAGGCCGAGGGGTATGCCGCGCGCTCGGCGTACAAACTCAAGGAGATTCAAGAGCGGCACGGTTTGCTGCGTGCGGGGATGTGGGTGCTGGACCTTGGGTGCGCGCCGGGGAGTTGGATGCAAGTTGCCGGGCAGATCGTCGGCCGGCCCAGTCGCGGGCGCGACTGGGGGAACGCAAGCGAGGATGGCCGGGTGCTGGGGGTGGACTTGCAGCCCGTCTCGATCGAGTTGCCCGAGTGCTGCCGGGCTGTCGTTGGGGATGTTTTTACACTCACGGCCGAGGACTGCCTGCGTCTGCTCGGCGGCCCGGCGGATGTCGTGCTCTCGGACATGGCGCCCAACACCACCGGCGACCCGGGGGGGGACCATCACCAGAGCGTGCGCCTCTGCCGGCGTGTGCTGGAACTTTTGCCGATGGTCCTCAAGCCGGGCGGGGGTTTGGTGATGAAGGTCTTTGAGGGGTTGGCCTACCCGGACTTGTTGAGCGAGACGCAACGGCTATTTGGCTCGGCCAAGGGGCTCAAGCCTGTGGCGACGCGGCAGGTCAGCCGGGAGATGTTTATCATCGCGCAGATGTACCAGGGGCCAGCCGCGCACGCGCAGCGGGTGCCACGGGATGCGGGCCTTGCACCCAAACGCCCTGCGCCCAGGCCCGGGTGGGCCAGCGGGGGAGTGTGAGCGTTGACGCTCTTAGCTCCCATCCCGGCGTTGATCGCCGCGTGCGTCGGCGTGCCGGTGCTGCTGGTGTTGTACTTTCTGAAACTGCGGCGCACGAGCGTGCGTGTTGGCAGCACGATGCTCTGGTCGCGTGCGGCACGGGACCTGGAGGTCAACATCCCGTGGCGCTGGCCCAGGGCGAGCTGGATGTTGATCCTGCAACTGCTCGGGCTGCTCTGCCTGTGCGTGGCGCTCGGCCGGCCTGCGCTGAACATGCCCGGCGCGGGGGCGGGGCGGATGGTGATCCTCATCGACCGCTCGGCGAGCATGAGCGCAGTAGACATCCCCGGCGATGGGGGCGAGCTGCGGTCGCGGCTGGACGCGGCAAAGAGCCGGGCGCTGGAGTTGATCGACTCGGCATGGGCGAGTGATATGGATGAGGTGGCGGTGGGGAGCTTTGCCGGCTCGGCGAGTATTTTGACGAGTTGGACACACGACCGCGCGACGCTGCGCGAGCAGGTCGAGGGGATCACGCCGACGGACCAGCCAGGCTCGCTGCGCTCGGCGATGGACGTGCTGGCGCTGCTCGCGCCCGATGCCACCGGCGAGGGTGGTGAGGGTGCGCGCGTGGCAACGGCGTATGTGCTGAGCGATGGCGGGTTCATCGGCGGCGAAGCGCCCGGCGTGCCGGGGGGTGTGGACCTGCGGTTCTTGCGTGTCGGGCCGGGTGCCGGTGATGCGGGCGTGAGCAATCAGGGGATTGTGTCAGTGAGCACTCGGCGCGATGCGGATGATCCACTGAGCGTGCGCGCGACGGCGCGGGTGGTGAGCAACGCGCCTGGGGAGGTGGTGCGGACGCTGCGGGCGACGATCGATGGGCGGGATGTGGGGAGCGTGGTGGTGCGGGTGCCGGGGGCTAGTGAGCGGAGAACTAAAGAGAGCGCGAGTGCTAGCGATAGCCCCACCCCTGCCCCTCCCCTCGGGGGAGGGGTTTCTGAGAGGGCCATCGCTGCGCTTGGGGGAGGGGTTTCGGAGGTGGTGGTGAACTTGACGGTTCGGGATCGGGGTGGTGGGGTTTTGGTGTTGGAGTTGGGCGGCGGTGATGCGCTGGCGAGTGATGACCGTGTGCAGTTGGTGCTCGATGGGGCCGCGCTGCCGAGGGTGGTGCTGGTGGGGCCTGGGGAGGATGGGTCTTCGGCGGACGCATTTGTGCGGAGTTTTTTGCTCGTGGCCAGCGCGGAGCCTTTGGAGGTGATCGGGCCAGGTGAGATGGAGCGGAGGTTGAGCGTGCGGGATGGGTTTGCGGGTGTGGACCTGGTGGTGCTCGATCGTGTCGAGCCGTCGCGGTGGCCCGCGGTGGCAACGCTGTCGCTGGGTGCCGGTGGGCCTGGGGTGGTGCTCAAGCGCGGCGTGGATGATCGGCGCACGCGTGTGGTGTCGTGGCGGCGTGAGTTGCCGGTGTTGCGGGATGTGGATTTGTCGGCGATCGAGTTGGTTGGCGCAGGGAGGCTTGAGGTGGGTGATGGGGCGACGGTTTTGGCCGAGGGGGTGGATGGGTCGTTGATGGTGGCGTTGACGACCGGCGCGGTTCGGCGTGTGGTCAGCGCGGTGGACCTGTCGCGGACGGGTTGGGGGTCGGACGTTGGGTTTGTGGTCTTTATGAGCAACGCGCTGGACTGGCTGACGCTCAAGGGGCAGGGTCGCGCGGGGAGGTGGACGACGACGAGCCAGGTGGTGCGTGTGCTTGCGGATGCGGGGACGGCCCAGGTGGGGTTGCGCGGGCCTGTTGATGTGCCGGGCGTGGGGACGAGGTGGTTTGCGGTGCCGGCAGTCGAGGTGGGTGGTGAGGGCCAGCCGGTGGTTGTGCCGATGGGTGTGCCCGAGCGTGTGGGTGTGTATGAGGTGGTGGGCGCGCGTGTGGGTGAATCGCCGGTGTGCGTGAATTTGCTGGACGCTGTGGAGTCGGGTTTGGAAACTCGGCAGACGTTGACGGTGGGGGCGCGTGGTGTGGGGATCGCGCGGGGTGAGGGGAGTACGCCGAGGGAGGTCTGGCCGTGGTTTGTGCTGGCCGCGGCGGTGCTGCTGTCGGCGGAGTGGTTGGTGTTTGCGGTGCGGGGGAGGGGGTGAGGAGAAATGGGCAAATGGGCAAATAGCCAAATGTGGTGTTTGATTTGGCAATTTGGCTATTAGAAAACCCCACCCCTGCCCCTCCCCTCGGGGGAGGGGTTATGAAGAGGCGAGCATCCGGCAGGGGCCTTGGCAGTTGGGTTTGCGGTCGAAGTTCCCGGCGAGGAGGTTGTCGATAACGCCGTTGATCGTCGCGCGCACGGCGTGGAGGTCGAGGTCGGCCAGGTTGATCGCGCCCACCTGCGTGGTGGCCAGGAGTTGGTACTCGGCCAGGCCCGGCAGGGGTTCGTCGGCGCTCAAGTGGTGCTGGAGGCTCAGGGCGTAGATGCCCAGTTGCAGGTCGTCGGTTTCTGGTTCGAGGAGTTTGCTCCAAGGCTTGCCGGTTTTGTAGTCGATGATGCAGAATGTGCCGTCGGGGAGTTGGTCGACGCGGTCGAGCTTGGCTGACAGTGTGTGTTCGCCGGCGTGGGTGTAGGGTGTGTTGACCTTCTGCTCAACGAGGAGGATGTTGGCGGGCCTGCGGTGCATGAGGGTGTGTGCGCTGGTGAGTTGGGCCGTGAGTTGGGCGAGCAGTGCCGCCTCGCCGGTGAGGGTGCCTGGGGTGGTGGCCAGGAGCAGGTCGCGGGCGACTTTGTGCAGCATGTGCAGCGGTGGGCGTGCATTGCCCTCGGCGTCGGCGTGCTGGCAGAGCTTGCCGAAGCGTTCCATGGCTTTGTGGACCAGGTCGCCTGTGGAGAGCTCGGCGGAGGTTGGCTCTTCGAGGCCGAGTTCGTACCGGCAGAAGTAACAGGCTGGGCAGCGGAGGTATGCGTCGAGTTTGGTGAACGAGAGGTGCAGCGGGGGTGTGCGTTTGCGGGCGCGGGTGGTTGGTGTGGCCGAGGGTGAGGCGGCGGGTTGTGGGCCCAGGCGTTTGTTGATATCGGCGATGTCGTCGGCGTTGGCCCAGGTGGGTGCGGGGAGGCCCTGGGCGAGGGTGGCGATGAGGGCGAGGCGTTCGGCGGCGCGGCGGAGTGAGGTGGTGGCGGCGTCGAGTTGGTCGGGGGTGGTGGTCGGGGACTCGACGCTGGCGAGGGCGGCGGCGGCGCTGGCGCGTGTGCCCGCGGCGAGCTCGGCGGTGAGGGCGTGGCGGGCGAGGAGGGCCTTGCCCCCGGCGAGTTGCCGGCGGAGTTCGCCGGTGCTGGTCGGGGCCGTCGAGAGCAGCGCGTCGGCGGTGATCGGGTCGGGGGCGGCGGGTGGGTGGGTCAGCAGCTCGGCGGTGAACTGAACGGCGTCGGATTTTTTGGGTGGCTTTTTGCCCACGAGGATCAGCCGGCGTTTGGCGCGGGTGCAGGCGACGTAAAAGATTCGGCGTTCTTCGCGTTGGCGTGCGGCGGCGGAGTGGTCGGCGGGTGGTTGGTTGGGGTGCAGGCCCGCGTGCAGGGCTGCGGGGATGGGTGAGGGGGCGTTGGGGCCCTTGGAGTTTGGGTAGCCGTGGGGTGGGCTGACGCGCGGGAGGATGACGGTGTCGAACTCGAGTCCCTTGCTGGCGTGTGCGGTCAGGAGGACGACGGCGTCGTCGGCTGTGTCGTCGGGGTTGTCGGGGTTGTTGGGGTCGTCGTCGACACGGTCGGATGGGGGGATGCCGAGTTCGTCGTTGTCGTCAAAGTCGGAGAGGAGGTCGAGGAGTTGGGCCAGGTCGCCGGGCTTGGGGAGGGTGGGCTGGCGCTGTTGTGCGAAGCGGACGAGTTGGACGACGGCGTCGAGCCGGGCGGCGCGTTGGGCGGGGGGGAGGAGGTCGGCGTGGACGACGCCGGTGTGTATGGCCAGGTCGTAGATGAGTTGATCGGCGCGCGTGGTGGTGGCCTGGTGGTGGAAGTGGTCGAAGGTCTGGCGTGCGCGGGCGAGGCGTGCGTCGTCGGGGCGCTGGGTGGTGAGCCAGTGGAGGTAGGGTGGGAGGGGGGCTTGTTCTGTTGTTGTTTCTGAGTCTGGCTCTTGTGTGTCCAGGCGGTGTCGGCGGACGAGCGCGCGGTAGCGTGGTTCGAGCTCGATGATGGTGGGAGGGTCGATGCCGATGGGTGGGCGTTGGAGGAGTCGGCGTGCGGCTGGGGAGTCGGTGGGGTCGATGAGGAGTTGGGACCAGGCGAGGAGGTCTTGCACGCCGTCGTCGGTCATGGTGCCTGCGCGTCGGCGTCGGCGGACGGGGATACCTTCGAGTTCGAGCGCGGCGTGGACGCGGTCAAGCTCGCTGCGGGTGCGGGCGAGGACGGCGTAACTGGACCAGGGGAGTGCGGGCTCGGCGGCGCGGGAAGTGATGAGGGTGGCGGCGATGGCCTCGGCGACCTCGGCGTCGTCCTTGGTGTGGATGATGCGGACGGTGCTGGAGGGGTGGTCGGGTGGGCGTGAAGTGGCTGCGCGGAGGGATTTGTCGGGGGCGGCGCGCGAGGTGGCAAGGGAGATGGTGCGCGAGGCGGCGGCGAGGACGGGCTGGGCGCTGCGGTAGTTTTCATCGAGCGTGATGGTGCGTGCGCCGGGCCAGGCGTGGGCGAAGCGTGCGAAGGCGTGCTCGTCGGCGCCGCGGAAGGCGTAGATCGCTTGGTCGTCGTCGCCGACGACGCAGAGGTCGGTGGGGGTGGATGGGTTGTGGGGGAAGAGGTGGGCGAGCAGGACGATGGTGGAGGTGTTGACGTCTTGGAACTCATCGACGACGGCGTGTCGGAGCTCGCCGCGCAGGACGTCGCGGGCGAGGTGGTCGCCGGTGAGCAGGTCGATGGGGAGGGTGATGAGTTCGTCGAAGCCGATGTAGCCCAGGCGTGCCTGCTCGGCGCGGAGGGCGGCGACGGCGTCGGTGGTCTGGGCGAAGAGTTGGCACTCGGCGAGCTTGCCGAGGGCCTCGGGGGTGGTCTGGCCTTTGAGGTCGCGTGTGGTCTGGTTGATGAAGGCGCGGGCGTGGTCGATGGTGACGGCGGCGTTGCTCATGGCTGCGGCCTGGGTGATGACGGCCGCGGCGGCGGCGTCGGCGCCTTGGCCCATCGTCAGGCCCATGAGGTTGTTGTGCGTGATGACCTCGCGGGCGAGGCGGTGGAGTGTGGGTGCGTCGGCCAGGCGGAGGTTGGCGGGGAGTTTGAGGCGGTCGGCGAAGCGCCAGGTGATGAGGCGCCCGAGGCCGTGGTAGGTGTGGACGTTGACAAGGCCGGCCTTGGGGGCGTGCTCGTGGCCGCAGAGGGTGAGCAGATCGGCGAGGCGTTGGCGCATCTCGGCGGCGGCCTTGACGGTGAAGGTGAGGGCGGCGATGGTGGCGGGGTCTATGTTGCGCTCGACGATCATGTGCGCGAGGCGGTGGACGATGAGTTTGGTCTTGCCGGTGCCGGGGCCGGCGAGGACGGCCAGTGGGCCGGCGTCGTGGAGGACGGCTTGGCGCTGCGCGTCGTTGAGGCCCGCCAGGAGGTCCATGGGTGAGGTTAGACGGGTACCACCACGCTCGGCGTGGTGATGGGTGTTGGGTAGCACCACGCTCCGCGTGGTGATGGATTGGAGAGACGTGCGGAGGCACAGGCGGGAGCGGCACCACGCGGAGCGTGGTGGTACCCGAGGCGGGAATAAGACGGCGGGTGTTGGGTAGCACCACGCTCCGCGTGGTGATGAGTGGGAGGGATATAGGAAAGCACAGGCGAGGGCGGCACCACGCGGAGCGTGGTGGTACCCGGGTCAGGTGGGATGGATGGATTTCCAGGCTTTGTCCAGGAGGGCGTTGACGAAGGCGGGGCTTTTGTCGGTGCTGAACTCTTGGGCGAGGCCGACGGCGTCGTTGATGATGATCACTCCACCTCCTGACGGAGGATCGCCTTGGACACATTTGCCTCCTCGCAGCGATCAGTGGGTACAATCGTTACATGGATAGATACCTGTACATCGTGCTAACGTTGTGCTTAATGCTCACTGCCTCATCATGTAGCCGTTCGCCGAGGCCCACGATTGGGCCATCCCCGTCCGCTGCGAGCGCGGCACAGCTGACAAAAATCCAAGGTCATTGGAAGCTGGCACCCGTTCCGGCGGGCCCTGAGCCACTGCCATTTACTCAGTTGAGTGTAACTGTGCAAGGCACGGTGGTATCGGGCGTGGCGAACCCAGGGAGCGTCGCCTTTCAAGGTAACACAGAGTACCAGCAGCCCCGCCCCGGCGGTGGGCGCCTTCGTTTGACGGCCGCACTCCCTAGCACGGCGGGTGAAATCACAATGGTTGTCGATTGGTGTGATGATGCCCGCGAGGGCAACGGCGGATGGTTCGCTGGCGCAGGGCTGAAGGACACGTTGACGTTTGCCATTACCCAACCGTAGAGTTATCTAACCTAGTCACCTTACATTTCAAGGAGTCGACTTGATGAAAAGGCTATTGATTGTCATCGCGGTCAGTTTGGTGTGCGTTCTGGGCGCTCGCTCGGCCGTAGGGCAGGTGGGCTGGCCCGAGTTTCCACTCGGCCGGCAAAAGCAACCCGGCCAAGTGATGAGCGAACAGACGCGGCTGGAGATTCGGACTTGGGCCAGGGCCTATTGGGAGTTCATGGACACCGGTCAGCGCCCCGCCTGGGCGCAGGGTCCGATGTTCTCTCGCCCGGAGGAGATCCCGGCAAACTGGGTTCCATTCGCAGACGCTTTCGATGTGTTCGGAAAGATCTACCAACACCGCCTGCAACCCGATCCGCGACTTCCCGGCTACTACACCTTTGGCGACCTCCTGAGAGATGATCCCACGATTCTCCAAGCATTCAGAAACTACACGATCACTGGTGAGTTGAAAACTCAATTCGATGCCGATGCGACCGCGCTGGGCAAGCACGTCGAGCTTGCCTTGAGCGGGCTCTTTGGTGAACAGGCTGACGGCGTTTTGCTTGAGACTTCGTTCATACTTGCCGAGGGAAACGACCTGAAGTCTGACACCAAGATCAGCGTTGTCGCCTCGACCCTCTACTTTGCCGACGGAAACGACTTTGTCGTGGGAAACGAACTGAGGTTTGACACCAAGGTCAGCGTTGTCGCCTCGACCGTCTACCTTGGGGACCTTGCGGTCATCGCGCCGGGAACCCCGCTTCCAACGCCCGCCCGTCCGGAAATCCTAGAATGCCTTCTGGAGTGGGTAAAGAAGAGCAGGCTCGGCTGGGGTTCTCCCGGGTCCGATCGGGGCTGTGTGCCCCGATGCCTGTACACCAAAGACACGGCGGTTGATGGGTGGCTTTGGTATGACTACTTTGCCCCGGGCTTCGATTGCGATGACTTCTCCGATGCGATGCTCGCGTGGTTGTTGCACCACCTGCGCGGTATGTATCCAAACATGGAAGGGTACAATCTGTGGTTTGAGTGGACCGACTGCAACGGCAATCCGCTGGGTCATTCGGTGGTCTATATCAAAATTGGCGACTATTACTACATCATCGAGCCACAGACGGGAGAAATCAAGGGGCCTTACCCGGCTAGCTCGACCCCTGATCCTCGGGTGTTCCTAACTCCTTGCCCAGGCGGGGACTACGACCACAACAAACCCGTGAAGTGGCGGCTGGTCCCGCCCAACGAGCGTCCAAAGCCTTTCTTCGAGCCACCGCCTTGGCACACCGATCCTTTCATGCAGAAGAAACTGATCGATTGCATCCGACGTTGCTACGGCGACACGATCAATCCGAACGATTACATCTGGGATCCAAACAACCCTGGCACACCTTGCACTACAGGCTGCGGCTGCGACCCGACGAAGTGGGTGCCTAACACGACGCCTTGACGCGCCCGATTGAGGCGAAGAGATGCTAGAGGCCGTGGCCCTTGCGGACCACGGCCTCCTTGTTCACGCGTTTGACGTAGCTAGGCTCTTTGCACGATTCGGTGGCTCTGACAGCTCCCCTTGCTGCGCCAGTTCTGACGACTGCGCGTCCGCTACGAACGGCACGCCGACATCCATCGGGCGTTCCTCACGCTTGGGTGTGTACTGACCTGCCACCGCAACCTCCGATTGTCATTGTAGTTGACGCTCTTAGGTTTGTGGGGTTTGGGGTTGGATGTTTTTCCAGGCTTTGTCCAGGAGGGCGTTGACGAAGGCGGGGCTTTTGTCGGTGCTGAACTCTTGGGCGAGGCCGACGGCGTCGTTGATGATGCGGGTCATCATGGCGTCGGCGGCCTTGCGGTCGACGAAGGCGGCGATGGCGAGCTTGAAGGCCGAGTCGATGCGGGCGGCGGTCATGCCGCTCTCTTGGCCGAGGGTGTGCTGGAGGCCTGTTACGTCGCTGCCCTCGTGGATATCGAGTTGGAAGAGTGCCTGGAAGGCGAGCCGTCGGATTTCGCGGGGGGTGGGTGTGGAGGTGGTGGCTGGGTCGGTCATTTGCCGGTCTTTGTGCGTGCTGTGCGTTTGGTTTTTTGGGCGAGTTTGTCTGGTCGTGGGGTGTGTGTGATGGTGTGTGTTGCGGGGTGTGTTTGTTTCATGGCGCCGAGGCCGGCGAGGGTGACGAGGGTCATGAGGAGGGCCTCCATGGCCTCGCTGCCTTTGTTGCCGAGTTTGCCGCCTGCGCGTGCGCGGGCCTGGTTGTTGTTGTTGACGGTCAGGACGCCGAGGGTGATGGGGGTTTGGTGCTTGAGGGAGCAGTTGACCAAGCCGTGTGCGACGGCGTGGGCGAGGACCTCGTCGTGGCGTGTTTGGCCTTTGACGATGCAGCCGAGGCAGACGACGCCGGCGTATCGGTTGCTGGCGGCGGCGGCGTCGGCGATGGTTACGAGCTCGAAGGTGCCGGGGGCGTCGAGGACGTCGAGGTGTACGCGGTCGCCGCCGGCGGCGAGATACTCCTCGATTGCGCCGGCCAGGAGTGCGTCGGTGATCGTGGCGTTGTACCGGCTGACGACGACGGCGACGGGGGGGAGGATGATGGTGGAGTGATTGGGCACGGGGGGATGGTACACCCCTGCCCCTGCTCGCCAGAATGTTCTGGGGGAGGGGGTCTTACTTGCCGCCTCGGGCGCGTTGTTGTTGGTTGCGGATGTTCTCGGCGTGCTGGGTGGCTGAGAGGAGGCGTTGCTGCATGCGGGCCATGATGCCTGTTTTTTCTTTGGCCAGGTGGGGGTTGCGTTTGAGCTCTTCCTCGAAGGCTTTTTCTTTTTCCTCAAACTTCTTGCGGATGTGCTTGCTCTCGAGGATGCCCAGTGCGCTGTTGGTGATGAAGTAGAGGGCGAGTGCGGAGGGTGCGTTGTACATCATGAGGGGGAAGAGGACGACCATCATGACCTTGATGATCTTTTGCTGGCTTTGCATCTCGGGGCTGAGTGGGGTGGCGCTGGGTGGGGTGAGGTATTTTTGCTGGATGAAGAAGACGACGCCGAGGATGAAGGGGAGGATGTTGATGGAGTCGATGTGGCCCATGAGGGGGACGGTGAAGCCGGTCCAGGTGGGGCTCCAGATGAAGCGGTCTGGCTCGGCGAGGTCGGCCAGGAAGCTCCAGGAGCCGCCGGAGGCGTGCTGGAAGAGGCCGTAGAAGGCAGGCTGGTGTCGGAGGTCGAAGTTGAAGAAGATCATGGCGTAGAGGGCGATCCAGATGGGCATCTGTAGGAACATGGGGATGCACCCGAGCGCGCCGGCGTAGTTGACGTTCTGCTCTTTCATGAGCGAGGCGGTCTCTTCGCGTAGTTTTTTGGGGTCGTCTTTGTATTTTTCTTGGAGGGCCTTTTGCATCGGGGCGAGTTTCTGCATCTGCTTGCCGAAGCGGTTGAGGCTCATCTGGCTCCACTTGGTGATCGGGTGCAAGAGCGTGCGGACGCAGACGACCAGGAGGATGATGGCCAAGGCCCAGTCGCGGGTGATGTAGTCGTGGAGCGTGGCGAGGAACCAGCGGAGGAAGGATGCGACGGGCTGGAAGGTGCAAAAGGCGCAGGGGCCGCCGAAGGTGTAGATCTCTTGATCGGTCAGGCCGATGGCCTTGGCCTGCGGGTCGTTCTGCAGGAGACTCCGGCTGACGGGGCCGGCGAAGATGCCCGTCGAGAAGTTAGCCGACTTGCCCGGCGCGATGGTGGCGGGCTGGCTGGTCAGTCGGAGTGCGGCGACGGCGTTGGCCTGGATTTGGGCGAGGTCTGCGCCGCCGCGGGGGAGGACGACGCGGTCGACGGCGGCGGCGATTTTGAGGCGGATGTCGGGGACGTTGCCGGGGATATCGGCGCGTGCGGGGGAGGTGCCCGGGAGGGCGTGGAGGGTTACGGCGAAGTAGCGGTTTTGTGCGCCGACCCAGGCGAGGGATTGCGTTGCGCCTTCGGGGGTTGCCGGGGGGAAGAGGAGGAGGTCGGGCCAGACGGGGCCGTTTTGCCAGTTGGGTTTGGTGATGAGGTCGGCGTGCGGGATGAAGTCGCGGCCGAGGACGGCCTGGCCTGTGGGGTCGGTTGCGGGGCCTGGGATGACGCCCAGGCGTGCGCGGCGGAGGTCGCCGCCGTAGGTTGCTTTGCCTTTAGGGAGGTCTGTTGGCCCCATCTGGAACCAGCGGACGGTGAGGGGTTGGCTTGTGAGGTTCTCGACGGTTTGTTCGAGGAAGATGTGGTAGCCGCCCGCTGGGAGGGTGTAGTGCCTGGTGATGAGGAGTGCGGGTGTGAGGCCATTGAGGATGGTGGCCTGGAACTGGCCTGGGGAGAGTTGCTTCCAGAGGGTTTGAGATTGGGCGGTGAGGTCCTCGGCGAGGGGGACGACGGTGCCGTCGATCTCGAGGGCGAGCGCGGCCAGGGGGACGAGGGCGCGTTGGCTGACGAGGTTGCCGGCGGTGTCGAAGAGTTGGTGTTTTTCGGTCTGCTGGATGGTCTCGCGTGGGGAGTCTGTGGCGATGGTGGTGTGGTGGCGGGCGAGGGTGAGGCTTTCGATGCCTGCGCCGGCGGGGTTGAAGGTGATGAGCATCTGCGCGCCTTGGTCGGGGTCGGGGCGCTGTTGCAGTGAGCCGAGGGTTTGGAGGTTGGGCTCGAGGGGGTGTATGAGGACGGAGTAGTTGGGCTTGGCGGTGGTGCTGGCCGGGGGCGCGGAGAGGGAGGGGCCTGGGGTTAGGGAGGGTGTTGGGAGGGTGGCGGGCTGTGCGGGCGCGGCGGCGGGGGTCGCGTTTGCGGTCGCGGCGGGGGTGGTGGGTGTGGGGGGAGTTTGTGCGTTGGCGGGCAGGAGATAGAGCAGCGCGGCGATGGCGACGACAGCGAACAGGAGCAGGGGTACGACGAGTCGTGCCCGGGATGAACTGGCCAAGAGGAGGTCCTTCCGAAAGAGGGATGCCGGGGGTGGTTGCCTTGGTGTCTGGTTGGGGTGTTGGCCCGGCAGGTGGGGAGTTTACGCGTGCTGCGGGGGTAGGGCGTGGGTGGGTTGGGCAGTGGGTGGGCGTTGGGCTGGCTAGCCTTGGGCATGCTGTGGCAGCCTGCACTTGCCGATGCGTATATCCAGGCGACGCCTGCGGAGTTGAGCGCCAAGATCACGGCCCGGCGGAAGGAACTGGGCAAGCGGCTGGTGGTCCTTGGGCACCACTATCAGAGCGATGAGGTGATCGCGCACGCGGACTTTACGGGCGACAGCCTGAAGTTGAGCCAGTTGGCGGCGGCGCAGGTGGTTGATTCTGGGGCGGAGTTTGTGGTCTTTTGCGGGGTGCACTTCATGGCCGAGACGGCCGACATGCTCACGCCTGAGGGGGTGCGGGTGATCTTGCCGGATATGTCGGCGGGGTGCTCGATGGCGGACATGGCCGACTATGAGGAGGCGGTGCTTGCGTGGGAGGCGATCACGGCGAGCCTGAAGAACCAGGGTTGGCGCGGGCGGGTGATCCCGGTAACGTACATCAACTCGACGGCGGCGATCAAGGCGTTTGTCGGCCAGCGTGGCGGGGCGGTGTGCACGAGCAGCAACGCGCAGTTTGTGCTCGAGTGGGCGCTGGCCGGGGGGACGGCGGCGGTGGGCAAGGGGGAGCAGATCAAGGTGCTCTTCTTGCCCGACCAGCACCTGGGTCGGAACACCTCGGCGAAGTTGGGGATCGATGTTGATAAGGAGGTTGTGCTCTACGACCCGCGGCGCTCGGCCAAGGGTGAGGCGCTGGGGGGAATGAGCGCCAAGGAGTTGCTCGGGGCCAAGACGATCTTGTGGGCGGGGCACTGCTCGGTGCACAAACTCTTTCGGCCCGAGCATGTTGAGCAGATACGCCAAGAGGAGCGGTCGCTGGCCAAGGGTGCGCGGACGCGCGTGCTGGTGCACCCTGAGTGCGTCAAGGAGGTGGTGGACCTGGCGGACCTGGATGGTTCGACAGAGTTCATCATCCAGACGATCAACTCGGCGGAGGTGGGGTCGAGGTGGGCGGTGGGGACGGAGGTGCACCTGGTCAGCCGGCTGGCGCGGGGGGCGGCCAGGCGTGGGGTGGAGGTGCGGATGCTAAGTGATTGTCAGTGTTTGTGCACGACGATGTACCGGATTGACCAGCCGCATTTGTTGTGGGTGCTGGACAACCTTGCGCAGGGGAAGGTGGTCAACGAGGTTTCGGTACACACGGAGGCGAAGAGGTGGGCGCTGGTGGCGGTGGAGCGGATGCTGCGGCTGAGCGCGGGGCGGGGGAAATTGCCAAATGGTCAAATGGCCAAATTGTCGAATGTGGATTGATTGTTTGGTCATTTGGCTATTTGGAAATTTGGAAATTTCACCAACCCCACCCCTGCCCCTCCCCTCGGGGGAGGGGTTCTGTGCCGCGAGCGGGTTTATTGTTTGAAGAGGTCGGGGCAGAAGTCGGCCCAGCCTTGCATCTGGTTGCCGTGCCAGGTGGTGAGGGCGGGGTCGTCGCGGTCGAAGCCTGCGGCGTGGCCGTCGAGGAAGCCGAGGTTGGCGAGGCCGGCGTTGGGGCGGCTCTTGCGGTTGTTGTGCCGGCGGACTTCGCCGGGGTAGAAGACGGCTTGCCAGCGTGCGTCGTCGGGGTCGAAGTTGTCGGTTTCGCGGATGTTTCCCTCGCCGCCGATGAGGGTGGGCAGTGTGGTGTCGCCGGTGAGGACGAACTGGCTGGCGAAGAAGACGGAGGGGAGGCGTGTGCTGCGGTAGAACTCGGCGCCAGTGAGGGAGGCGATGAAGCGAGCCTGCATGAAGTAGGCGACCTTGGTTTCGGGGATCATGCGTGAGGGGCACTTGAGGCCTTCGAGGCTGGAGAGGCCCGGTTCGAGCTGCTCGGCCCAGCCGAGGCCTGGGGTGTCTTCGCCGGTCTCGGGGTTGCCATGGACTTGCCAGGCGGACCAATAGGGGAGTGTGTCCTTCCAGTCGATGGCGTAGGCGGTGAAGGACTGGTTGAGGGAGCGGACGTTGGCCAGGCACTTGGTGGTGCGGGCGGAGTCGCGCGCGCCGGCGAGGGCGGGCAGGAGCAGGGACATCAGGACGGAGATGATGCCGATGACGACGAGCAGTTCGATGAGCGTGAAGGCTTTACGCATGGGAAAGCTCCTGCAAACATCGGTAGGCTTGGTGCTTTGGGAGCACCTACGCAGCGGTGAAAAGTAGTATAGACGCGACAGCCGGGGTGGTTGTTTAGAGGGTGTTTGCGAAACCTAAACCCACGGGCTGGAAGCCCGTGGCAGAGGGTTGTGAAATGGCCACTTAGCCCGGTGGGCAGCGGTTTTTCTCACGGATTCAACGGATTCCGCGACGCTCAAAGCCCCATTGCACCATGCGTGGCTGCACCCCATCGCCCCAACGGGGCGACGGCCTGTAGCCATGGGTTGCCCCCGCGCTGCGCGGGGGCAACCCGTGGAAAGGTGCGTCTTCTTCTGCAGCTGCCCCGGCGGGGCAGAGGAAGCAAATACGGCGAGATTCCGATAGGTCTTGGGATTCCTTCGCCCCGCCGGGGCGAGGAGAAAGTAGAGAGGGGGAGACTCTGTCCACGGGTTGCGCGAGGCCCAGGGCGGCCTCGCTCCACCCGTGGCTACACCCCGTCGCCCCATTGGGGCGGGGACAGCCGTGGTGCATTTCCGCTTACTTCTAAGAGGCTGTTTCAGAAATCCAAAGCCACGGGCTGGAAGCCCGTGGCAGAGGGTTGTGAAATGGCCACTGGGTGCGGGGACGGTGGGCGTGTATTACATCTGGACGATCGCGCGTTGGCGTTTGATCTCGGCGGCGGGTGTGAGGGGGCCTTTGTTGATGCCGGGGCAGGTTGCGCTGGCGCGTGCCCAGGACTGTGGGGTGTGCAGGATGGAGGTCCAGAAGGGCCAGGTTCGGCATTGCTTGGGCCTGTGGTTATAGATGCCGCAGACGGCCTTGCCGGGGGTGGTTGTGCGGTCGAGGAAGATGCAGTCATAGCCCCGTGGGCCGGCGCGTTCGGTCAGCGACCG
This sequence comes from Phycisphaeraceae bacterium, assembly GCA_021299385.1. Taxonomy (GTDB): domain Bacteria; phylum Planctomycetota; class Phycisphaerae; order Phycisphaerales; family UBA1924; genus JAJTGZ01. The sequence continues at coordinate 41,282 of JAJTGZ010000019.1, forward strand.
GCCCTCTGGGAGGGTGTGTGTGTAGTGCTCGATGAAGGCCTGGATCGACAGGCCCAGGTGCGTGGCGAGGGTGGCGGCCTCATCGTCGTCAACGAGGACGAAGCCTGGGGGGCCGGAGCAGCAGTTGCCGCATTGTGTGCAGGAGAAGCGCAGGCCCTGGCCTTGCTCGGGGGAAGTGGGTGCCTCGAACCATTCGAGTTGTGGCAGGGGGTGGTCGGGCATAAGTCCGGGGTGGGCTAGGGTGCAGGCAGGGGGAGTAGCGAATTAATCAGGGTATTGCCAAAGTCGCCCGCTGGGGGTATGGTGGAGGACCACAGACCGGTTTCACCCCCACACAGGAGCGTACAGATGGCAAAGAAGTCGAGCAAAGCGGCAAAGAAGAGTGTCAAGAAGGCGCCGGCCAAGAAGAAGGCCATCAAGAAGCCGGCAAAGGTCAGCACGGGCAAGGGCGCGTCGCCGGCGGAGATTGGGGGGAAGCTGGTTTCGCTCTTTAACCAGGGGAAGGCCGACGAGTGGATTAAGTCGGCGTGGGACAAGAAGGTGCGTTCGATCGAGGGGGACGGGATGCAGCACGTGGGGCCCAAGGCGGTGCTAGAGAAGTGGGCGTGGTGGATGAGCAAGACGGAGGTACTCGGGTGCACGGCGGAGGGGCCGTATGTTGGGGCGACGGGCTTTGCCGTCAAGTATGCGCTGCACTGCAAGGACCGGGCATCGGGCAAAGAAACCCGCGAGACCGAGGTCGGCGTCTACACGATCAAGAACGGGAAGATCGTCCAGGAAGAGTTTATGTACGCGCATTCGTGATCGGGCCGGGGCTTACGCGACGCCAGCCTGGTCGGCGGGCTTGGCATCGACCATCGAATCTACCAGGCTCTTTGCCGCCACGCTCTGCTGGATCGCATCGACGGCCAGGGCGACGATGCCCATCAGGCGGTGCTGCCAGAGGTGCTTGCCGGCGATCTCGTCTCGGGCGATGGTTGCCATCTGGGCGCGGGCGTCGTGGTCGGCCAGGAGTTGCTCGGCGTGGGCACAGGCCTGTGAGGGTTCTGTAACGTCGAATGTGCGCAGCAGTGTGGACTGCGTGCCCCTGGTGCCGGCGCAGAATAAACGCCGGACTTGGAGGCGGTCGTCGGTGATGGTCGCGGCACCACCGGCGAGGCTGAGCAGGAGGCGTTCGCTGATGGCGTGCGTGAACTGCGGGGGGTTGAGGGCGATGGTTACCTTGGCGCGTTTGATCCAGGCGGAGATTTGGTCAAACGGCACGTTCCCGGCGTGGCGGACCGTCCCGGTGCAGTGCGGGCCCCATTCGCCCGCGCCCAGGACCACGACGTTGAGGCCCTGCAGCGCGCGGACGAGGGCGATGCGGCGGCGGGCGTTGACCATCATCGTGCTGGTGCGGAAGACGGCGTTGAGGAGGTTCCAGTGCTCAGCCGCGGCTAGGCCCGTGGGCATCGACAGGTCGTACGCGCTGGTGAAGGTGAGCGAGGGGTGCTCAAGGCGGAGGGCGACGAGGTCATGGACGTTCTTCTCGATCCGCAGTGGCACGGCCTGGCGGCGTTCGAGGAGTTCGGCGGGTGTGGCGATCGAGCCGGTGACGAGCACGTCGATATCGCGTGGTGTGGTGCCCGCGCCGGCGTGTGTGGGGGTGATGTGGTCGCGGTCGCAGAGGGCCTCGGGATCGACGCCGTGGGGGACGCAGCCGTGGCGGATCGTGGGCCAGCGGAGTTTGAGGAGTTGTATTTCTTCGTCGCTGGTGGTGGCCAGGCGGTAGCCTGGGGTTTGTGAGGCGAGGTCCCACTGGCGTGTGTCGAAGGCGAGTGGGCTGTCGACGAGCCAGTTGACCAGGGGCATGGGTCGTGCGCTGGGTGGGAGGCCCCGGCTCAGGAGGGTGTGGACATCGGTGCTCAGGACGTTGAAGAAGACGCCGAGGGCGCGTTCGTCATCGGCGATGCGCTCGGCGTTGACGGTCATGCCCGCGCGGAGGAAGGCCCCGGCGACCTCGACGCCGAAGCGGCCGAGGAGGCCGTAGCGCGAGGAGTAGTCCACGGGCACGCGTGCGTGCCGGAGGTGCTGGAGCGCGGGGATCATCTTGTTCTATCGGCACACGGGTGCACTGGGCCAGAAAACGAAAAGCCCCATCCCCGGCGGATGCCGGGGATGGGGGAGAGGCCGGGGGGTTCGGGCGTGGAGGGTGTGGGCGGCGTGTGGGCTTAGAACTTGGGCTTGCCTGAGTCGCGTTTCTGGTCGGGCTCCATCGGCTCTTCGGGCTGCTCGTTCTGATTCTCCTGGGCGTCGCGGAAGGCCTTGGCGACGCTGCTGCCGGTCTTGATGACGGCGGCGGGGATGACGATCGAGGCCTGCATCGAGCCGTTGGCGGGGGCGATGGCCAGGCCGACTGGGGGGAGGTCGTCGGGTATCTGCACGTTCAGGGGCATGCCGGTGAACATCGCGACGGTCGGCAGGGCGGTGTCGAGGATTCCTTTGACGCCGACGAAGACCTCGGCGAGGCGGTCCTTGGGGAGCAGTTCGGCGGTGGAGGCCATGGGCTTATCTTTGGCGAAGGTGCCCTCCCCTTTGCTGAAGGCGAGCATGCCTGCGCGCATCATCTCGCTGCTTTTGCCCAAGGTGGTTGCGACGGCACCTTCCATGGGGGCGATATACCCGCTGGGCCCGCCGGACATGCCAAAGAGGATGTTCATCATCTGCGGTGGGATGTCGGGGTCGGGGGTGAGTTTGAACGTGTAGCTTTCGACCTTGGTGCCGTCGATATCGGCGGCGTTGGGTGTGAAGGTGGCCTTGCCGATTTTGTCCTGCTCGTATGCCTCGGTCATGGCGGTGCGCATGAAGTCGAGGTAGGCGTTTGGTTCGGTTGTGAGCGAGAAGGAGAAGGTGCGCGACAGAACGCCCGCCATGGCCCCGCCGGGGTTAACACCGATGACCGCCGCACTGCCGGTGGTCTTTTCGAGCATGAGTTTGTTGCTGGCGGCATTGACCTTTGCGCCCGGCGCGGTCTCGTTTTGCGGGATCTGGCCGAGGAGTTTGCGGAGTTCGGGGCTGCTCAGGTCCAGGCCCATGGCGACGAGGTACGGCCCCATCGGCAGGCGTGCCGTCAGGCCCGGGGCGACCCCCTTGAGGGAGGCGATCTTGGACATCGGCGAGTCGGCCTTGAAGGTCGAGATCATGTGCAGCCCGACGCCGGCGTCGGAGAGGTCGAGGGCGAAGGTCGCCATCGTTGCGTCGTTGAGGACGTTGTCCATGAACCACTTGACGGCGGCGGTGTTGGGTTCCTGCCCGCCCATGGCGGCCATGTCCTCGATTTGCTCCTCCATGTTCTTGAAGCCCTCGTCGATGAGGGGGCGGGCCTTGAGGACATCGACCATGATGGTCAGGTCGCTGGTGTCGGCAACGGCGCTGGCGCGTGCGCCCAGGGCCTTGGTGTGGGCGGGGAGTTGGCCTGGGGCGAAGCTGAGTGTTTCGAGGATGCCCTTCTCGATCGAGAGGGCGACGAGGCCGCCGTCGATCTTTTTGGTGAACATCTCTTTGTCGTTGATGGTGACGGGGTCGATGCCGGCGGTGGGCTTGCCGCCGACGGTCTTGACGAAGGCGTCGTAGTCGGCCTGGAAGAGCAGTGCGCCCTTGGGCGGGCGCGGCTCGGTTAACTCACCTCTTTTGGCTGTGGCCTTGTCGCCCGGGCCGCCGAGGTCGGTGATGACGACGGCGAGGGGGCCTTTGCGGTCGATCTTGTCCATGCCCGGGAACTGGTTGAGGAGCATGTAGGGGTCTGTAGCCTCGGGTGTGCCGGTCCAGGCGCCGACTTTGCCTGCGTCGGTGCCGAGTTGCTCGAGGTTGGGGACGACGATGACGGCGGGGTTCCCGGCCGGGACGCGGTCCATGATCGGCGGGAGGGCGAGTGCCGAGCCTGAGGCGAGTGCGAGCAGGAGGGTGGTGGGGAGGAGCATTCGACAGTTCATTGAGGGGTCCTTTTCCAGACACACGCCCAGTACCCGACACAGGAGATGGGCGCGCGGTCGCGGGCAAGACTAGACACCCCGTCTATCGGGCCGGTGGGATTTGGTTTCAACCAAACGGGGTCCGAATGGGGTGGATTGTGCTGGTGGGGCAGATGTTGGCAACAATCTGGGCTGATGCCATACCGAGTCTGCAAATCGTTTACGGTTGAGTCTGGGCACATGCTCAGCAAGCACCCCGGGCTGTGCCGGTATCCGCACGGGCACAGCCGAAGGATTGATGTGGTGCTGCTGGCCGAGGGTCTGGGGCCTGGGGACATGGTGTGTGATTTCAAGGCGTTGAAGCTGGCAGTTCTTGCGCACATCAAGCGTTTGGACCATGCGTTGGCGGTCAACAGCGGGGACCCGATGCTGGGGAAGTTGCAGGCCGGGGAGCAGCGGGTGGTGGTCTATGAGGGGTTGGACCCGACGACGGAGGTGATGGCGAAGGATATTTATGACCTGTTGCGGGGGGAGGTTGTTGCGGGGAGGGTGTATACGGATGAGGATTCGTTGACGTATCGGTTCCCGCCGGGGTTGCGGGTGGAGCGGGTGCGTGTAACGGAGACGGCGAGCACATGGGCGGAGTACTTTGAGTAGATGGGTGCCCGCGTTTGGGTAGCCAAGGCTGCTATCTTCCGCCCGTGCCTGAAGCCCCTGCAAGTACCACCCGGGCCCACCCTGAAACCCAGACGCTCGGCCGGGCTGTGCGCGCGACAGGCCTGGTTACGCTCGGCTCGCGCGTCTTTGGGATGGTGCGCGATGTACTCATCGGGCGCATCTTTGGGGACACGGCGACCGGCTCGGCGTTTGCCGCGGCGTTTGCGGTGCCGAACATGTTCCGGCGGCTCTTTGGCGAGGGTGCCCTCTCGGCGGCGTTCGTCCCGGAGTATGCACAGGCCCACAAGCACGATGCACCGCTGGCGGGCCAACTCGCCTCGCTGACGCTGCGCTGGCTTGGGCTGGCCACGGGCGTGCTCACGGCGGTCATCGAGGTTGGGCTGCTGATGGTGCTGGTCTTTGCGCCGGGGGATGCCGAGCGGAGGTTGTCCATCACGCTGCTGATGGTGATGCTCCCGTTCATGCCGATGATCTGCTTGGCAGCGATCCTGGCCGGGATGCTGCAGGTGCACAACCGCTTCGCGGCGGCGGCGAGCGGGCCGATTCTTCTCAACGCGTTCATCATCGTTACGGGGTTGTACTTTGTCCTCGTGGGCGGGCGCGGGGACGCGACGATCGCCTATGCACTCGGCGTGGCGACGGTGCTCTCGGGCGTTACCCAGGCGGCAACGTTCTGGTGGATGCTGCGGAAGGAAGTAGCTTGGTCCCGGCACGACGCCCGCGCGCGTGCCACGGCCGGGCGCATGCTGCGGACGTTTATCCCGGTGATGATCGGGCTGGGGACGCTGCAGCTGAGCACGTTGATCGACACGGTCATCGCGATGTGGCCGATCTGGATCGGGCCGACGATGCTTGGCCGGCCGGTGCCGCTGGATGAGGGGAGCAACGCGATTATCAGCCTGACGAGCCGGCTGTACCAGTTCCCGCTGGGGGTCTTTGGGATCGCCGTGGCAACGGCGGCGTTCCCGCTGATGGCGCGTGCGGCCGATGATCCGGGGAGGTTCATCGAGGTGCTTCGGCGTGGGCTGCGGCTGTCGCTGCTGATCGGCCTGCCGGCGAGCGTGGGGCTGGCGCTGGTGCGGCACGACCTGGTCTTTGTCCTCTTCGCCGGGGGCAAGGGTGGATTTTCACCCGAGGGGGTTGCACGGGCGAGCAGTGTGCTGCTGGGCTTTAGCACGGCGGTATGGGCGTACTCGCTCAACCACGTGCTGACGCGCGGGTTCTATGCACGCAAGGACACCCGCACGCCCATGCGTGTGGCGATCGTGATGGTGCTTGTCAGCGTGGGGCTGAACTTCACGCTCATCTGGCCGCTGCGCGAGGCGGGGCTAGCGTGGGCGACGGCGGTTAGCCAGGTGATCCAGACGGTCGTGCTGCTGGTGCTGGCCGGGCGGAAGTTGCACGCCGGGGCGATCCTAGATGGGCCGACGCGCCAGGCGATGGCTCGCACGGCTGGGATGGTGCTGGCGATGGGTGTGTGCGTCTGGGGCGTGCTGCACGTGTGGCCCGCGGTGGTGCTGTGGCGTGAGCATGCGTTGCGGCTGGGCGTGGCGGCGGGGGTGGGGATGGCCGTGTATGGGGGGATGTGCGTGGGGCTGCGTGTGCCGGAGCTGGCGTGGCTGCGCGGGCGTGGGGGTTGAGGGCACAGGCCGACTGATTGCAGCCGCACGCGGCAGGCAAGCGTGTTGCTTTGCCACTATGCCACTATGCCACTATGTCACTGTGCCACTTTGCCACTTTGCAACTTTGCAACTTTGCAACTGTGCCACTATGCCACTGTGCCACTGTGTTGTTTGGCAACCCAGCCCGAGCCAACCCCACCCCTGCCCCCTGCCTCGGGGGAGGGGTTGCATGCTAACAAAGTTACTGGCTGCTGGGGTCGTGCAGGTAGGGGTCTGTTGGCACGGCGTCGCGTGTAACGATCAGTTCGACGCGTTGGTTGCTGCGGCGGGCCAGGATGTCCTGGGCGACGGGGGTGGCGCGTTCGTTGTCGGCGCAGGAGACCAGGCGGAGTTGCCGCCGGGGGATGCCGGCCGAGCAGGTGTCAAGGTCGATGACGGCGGTGGCGTGGCTTTGGGTTTGTTTTCGCGTTGGGCTTTGCTTTGGTCTTGGGCTGGGCTTTGGGCTGGGCTTTGGGCTTGGGCGTTGCGTCTGGGGGTTCGCCGAGCACATATGCCTTGCGTTGATACAGCTCGTCAAAGAGGGCGCTTTGGCTGTCGGGCTCGGGCAGGTGGACGCCGAGGGCGACGAGCAGGTCGATGAGGCCGAGGTAATCGCCGGTGTGGATGAACTCGCGCTCGCAGCGTGGTGGGCCGAACTTGTGCCGGTCGTAGGTGCCGGCTTGCAGTTCTGTCAGGTGTGGCATGTTGTGGTAGTTGCCCAGCGGGAGGCAGAGGCAGGTGGCCTCGTACCCGGATCGGCAGTAGACACTCGCCTCGCACGCGCCGCCGGCCATGAGTTTGCGTTGCCAGGGGCGTTTTGTTGTGCCCTTGGCTTGGCTGGCCTTGGGGATGGCAGGGCCGCCGAAGATTTGCTCGGCCCGTGCGGCACAGGCGTCGGTGAGCCAGGGTGTGAAGATGCTCATGCGGTCGCCGACGCGGACGATCGGGCCCCCGCCGAGGGGGCTGTCGGCAAAGGACCGGCTGTTCTCAAGGGCCAGCACGCGCGAGCCTTTGGGCATCGTCTTGAGCCTGCACGCGGCGATGGCGCCGATGAACCCGATCTCTTCGGCGCGCGTGAGCAGCACGCGCACGTCGCCGATCTTTTCGCCCGCGGCCTTGCGCGCGGAGAGTTCCTCGATCGCGCAGAGTGCGGCTGCCACGCCCGTCAGGTCGTCGCAGCCGTGGGTGTGCAGGAGGCCTGCGCCGTCGATCTGTGCTGGGGGCAGCCGCCAGGTCGCAACATCCCCCACTGCCGGCTCGCAGGGGACCAGGCCGGCCGAGTCGTCGAGTTCGGCCAGGTAGTGCTTGCCGGCGGGGGTTTCGGTATCCGCCGGGCCGGTGAGGGTGGCCGAGACTGGCCCTTGTGCGGTGTGCAGTGTGATGGGCGCGAGCTCGAAGAAGGCGTCCATGACGCCGCCACGGAAGGAGAGCTCTAGGACGCCGGGGGCGACGATGCGCTCGACGACAAAGGCGGGGTGGTCTAAGTGGGCGGTGATGAACAGGGGCTTGCCCGGCTTGGGACGCTTGCTGGTCGGGGCGAGTGTGATGACGACATTCCCGGCTTTGTCGGTGCTTTTGCGCAGACCGGGGCGTGCGGCCAGCCAGGCGTCGATGAAGGCGAGGACGCGCCCCTCGCGCCCCGCGGCGGTTGGGATTTGCGTCAGGTCCACCGCCAGTTGCAGGCGTTTATCGCTCATCCCCGATGGTAGGGGCAAGGGCCAGGCCCGCGACCTGGCCCAGCAGCAGTTGCACCGCCAGCACCTGTCCCGCGCTGGGGCGACCGGCGGGCAGGGCCGAGCAGAGGTGCAGGGGGACGCGCAGGCGTGTGCCGGCGGTGCCCCCGGCCTGCTGCTGGACGCTGGTCTGCACGAGCAGGTCAAAGTAGGTGTCGCCGTGTACGCTCAGGGGGGTGCACTCGATGACGACGCAGGTGATCGTTCCCATCATCGGCAGGGTCATGGGCGGGCTCGCGCGATCATTTGGGAGGTTGGTTCTGTGCACTGGGCCAGGGGACGATGCCCGAGGCGGACAACTCTCGGCTAAGGCCAGCGACCTGCCACGTTACGCGCACGGGCACGTCGCGCCCGGGGGTGAGGGAGAGCCGCTGGCCGGGTTGGGAGTCGAGGTTGGCCTGGGCTTGTGCGCCAGCCGAGATCGAGAGGACGTAGGTGCGAGTGAGGCTGTCGTAGAGCATGGCGTTGGCCTGCGGGGTGGTGATATCCAACCAGCCGGAGAAGGCCCCGGGGCCGCTGCCGGCGACGATGCCGACGGCCCCGGGCCAGTTGACGCCCAGGCCCGAACTGTCGAGCAACTCGGCACAGACGACCAGTCGTGGGCCGCCGGGGGCGTCGGGCTCGATGCGGGAGAGTGGGTGGATGCGCAGGCCCACGGGTGCGAAGGAGGCGACGACGGCCTGTGCATCGGGGAGGCGCAAGTCGGCGGGGATCGTGCCGCCGTTGAGCCTTCCCTGCCCGTTAGGCCCGTTGGAGCACGCGCACAGGCCCACGGCCAGGCCCAGCAGTGCCGGGCAGAGCAGACGGGCAGGGATCGGGTTGGATATGCCCTTGCACATCTGGGTGGATACTAGCAAAGCGGGCACGCGCGCCCGCGTGGGCTACAACTTTTTGAGGGCCGCGACGAGTTCATCGATATCTCCGGTGGTGTGCGCGGCGCTGATCTGGCAGCGCAGGCGGGCGTGCCCCTCGGGGACGACGGGGTAGCCAAAGCCAATGACAAAGACGCCGAGTTCGAGGAGTCTTTGGCTCATGGAGATGGCGCGAGCGGTGTCGTGGACGATGATGGGGCAGATAGCCGTGGGGCTGGGCAGGACGTCAAAGCCGGCGTCTTTGAGGCGTGCGCGTGCGTAGGCGACGTTGTCGCGCAGGCGCTGGACGCGTTGGGGCTCGCGGAGGACGATCTCGATGGCTTTGTGTGCCGAGCAGGTGATGGTTACGGGCAGGGCGTTGCTAAAGAGGGTTGGGCGGCCGCGTTGGATGAGCAGGTCGATGGCGCGTTGGGAGCCGGCGACGAAGCCCCCAGCGCCGCCGCCGAGCGCCTTGCCGAGTGTGCCGGTGAAGAGGTCGACGCGTCCGGCGTGGGCTTGGCCGTTGGTGCTTTGGCCCGTCTGGGGATCGAGTTGGTCGATCATGCCCCAGTGCTCGTGTGTTCCTCGCCCAAGGTGGCCCATGACGCCGTGGCCGTGGCTGTCGTCGACGACGAGCATCGCGCCGTGCTGGTCGCAGAGTTTCCGCATCGCGGGCAGGTCGGCGATGGAGCCTTCCATGCTGAAGACGCCGTCGGTAACGACCCAGATTTGGCCGGTTACATCCTTGTTGGCGCGTGCGGCTTGGAGGGCCGATTGCAGGCTCTTCTCACCCGTGAGTGTGTTGTTGCGGTAGACGGCCTTGAGGACACCTTTTTTGATCGTCGCCGCCAGGCGGATGCTGTCGATGATGCAGGCGTGGTTGAGTTCATCGCTGATGATGATGTCCCCCGGCTCGCAGAGCGTGGGGAAGAGGGCCTCGTTGGCCGTCCACGCGCTGACGAAGGTGTAGCTGGCCTGGGTGCCCATGTAGCGTGCGATCTGGGCTTCGAGGGCTTCGTGGGGGGTGAACGTGCCGCAGATGAAGCGGACGCTGGCGGTGCCCGCGCCGTAGTCGCGCAGGGCCTTGATCCCGGCCTCGATGACCTCGGGGTGGTTGGCCAGGCCAAGATAGTTGTTGGAACAGAAGCAGAGCGTGTCGCGGAAGGAGCCGTCGCCCTGGCGGATCTTGACGCGTGCATCCATGGGGGAGCCGAGCACGCGCAGGTGCTTCCAGAGGCCCTGCTGGCGGAGCTGGTCAAAGAGGGCGTCGGTGCGGGTGTCAAAGTGCGTGCCTGTCGTGGGGCTTGTCTTGGCGTTGGTGTTCATGGGCCGATCGTATGAACCCGCACAGCGGCGGCGTGCATCCGGGGGGTCAACAATCGACGTATGCAATGGCAAGAGGTCGCCGCGGGGTTGGTTGTGGGGCTGGCGGTTTGCCTGGGGATGGTTCTGGCGCTGCTGACACTGCCGGGCGTGTGGCTGATGCTGCTCACGGCGGTGCTGGTCAAGTTGCTCTGGATGCCCGAGCTGATCGGGCCCTGGACCCTGGCCGTCTGCCTGGTGCTGGCCATTGCGGGGGAGTTGATCGAGGCGTTGGCGTCTGCCGCGGGCACGAGCCGGTTTGGGGGGAGCCAGGCCGGGGCCGTTGCTTCGATCGTTGGGGGGCTGGTCGGCGCAGTGCTGGGGACGTTTGTGATCCCCATCCCGATCGTCGGGACGATCCTGGGCGCGATCCTCGGCTCGGCCCTGGCAACGTTCGCCACCGAGGTGCTCTACAAACAACGCCCCACGGGCCAGGCCCTGCACGCGGCAACAGGCGCGGCGATCGGGCGCACCGCCGCGACGATCATCAAGGTCTTCATCACCGGCGTGGTCGGGCTGATCTTGCTCGCAAGCGTGCTGGTGGAGTGGTTGTAGGAAGTTACTCAGAGGACGGAGAGACGGAGTAGAAATGCAGAGGGATTCTGTTGGGGAAGTGCTTTGGTGGGACAGTTTTTGGATGTCAGTGCAGTAGATTGGTGTGCGTGTTGCCGGGGGCAACCCCACCCCTGCCCCTCCCCTCGGGGGAGGGGTTCTGAAGCAGCAAGTCAGAGGTTCGGTTGCTCCGATCTGATCAATCTCTCCCGATCAATTCCCCCAATAAAATCCCCCCTCTGTATTTCTACTCCATATCTCTGGCCTCTGAGTAACTTCCCCGATAGCCTCCCGCCGTGGCTACTGATCCGATTATTGGGATTGACCTGGGGACGACCAACTCGCTGGTGGGGGTGTCGGCGTGGCCGGGGCCGACCGATCTGCCAAGGATATTGCCGGCTGCCGATGGTGCGCACCTGGTCCCGTCGGTTGTGCGGATCGATGATGCGGGGGTCGTCGTTGGGGCGTTGGCCAAGGCCCAGGCCGCAGAGCACCCGCGGGGGACGATCGCCAGCGTCAAACGGCTGATGGGGCGTGGTCTTGAGGACGCGCAGGCGGACTTGCCTTATCTGAGTTACAAGGTTGTGCAGGGGCCTGGGCAGACGGCGCGGGTGCAGTTATCCGACGGCCGGCTGGTCTCGCCGCAGGAGGTCTCGGCACACATCCTGCGTGCGTTGCGGGCGCAGGCGTCGGCGGCGTTGGGGGTGCAGGTTGGGCGTGCGGTCATCACGGTCCCGGCGTACTTCGACGACGCCCAGCGCCAGGCGACGCGCGACGCGGCGCGATTGGCGGGGCTGGAGGCGGTGCGCCTGATCGCCGAGCCTACGGCGGCGGCGCTGGCGTATGGCCTGGGCCTGCGTGCTAGCTCGCCGGCGCAGACAATCGTGGTCTATGACTTTGGTGGCGGGACGTTTGACGTCTCCGTGCTGCGGCTGACGCCCGGGGTAGGAGCGACGGCGACCGCGCCCGGGGCCGATGCCTTTGAGGTGCTGGCAACGGCGGGGGACACGCACCTGGGCGGGGACGACATCGACTTTGCGATCGTCGGCTGGCTGGCCGGGCAGTTGCAGGCGCTGCGCCCGGGGCTGCCGGTGCCTAGTGACGGGCAACGGCGGGCGCTGTTGGCGCTGGCCGAGGGTGCGAAGATCGAGTTGAGCAAGAGTGAGGAGGTGGGGATTGATCTTGCGCGGGCCTTGCCCGAGGGTTCGGGCGGGCCGCTGCGTGTAACGCTCACGCGAGCGGTGCTGGAGGCGTTGGCCGGGCCGTTGATTGAGCGGACGATCGCCGCGTGCGGGCGTGCGGTGCGCGATGCGAGGGCGCGGATGGAGGGGGAGGGGATCGACGCGGTGATCCTTGTTGGCGGCAGCACGCGTATGCCGGTGGTTCGGCGGAGGGTGCGTGAGCACTTCAAGATCGAGCCGTACACGGCGATCGACCCCGACGAGGCCGTGGCGCTCGGGGCGGCGGTGCAGGCGTCGATCCTGAGCGGCGCGACGACGGGCGCGATGCTGCTGGACGTGATCCCGCTGAGCCTTGGGCTAGAGACGGCCGGGGGTGGGGTAGCCAAGATCATCATGCGCAATGCCCCCGTGCCCGCCGAGGCGCACGAGATGTTCAGCACGCAGGTGGATAATCAAGGGTCGATCAGGTTGAACATCGTGCAAGGTGAGCGTGAGATGGCCGGGGACTGCCGGTCGCTGGGGGTGTACCACCTTGGTGGCATCCCCGCGATGCCCGCGGGGTTGCCGCAGTTGCGTGTGGAGTTTCGTGTGGATGCCAACGGCATTCTGGGCGTCTGTGCTCTTGAGCAGCGGTCGGGGCGCCGGCTGGACGTGCAGATCGTGCCAAACCACGGGCTGACTCGGCAGGAGGTCGAGCGGATCGAGCGCGAGAGTTTCGCGTTTGCGCGGCAGGACATGGCCCGGCATCGGATCGCGGACCTGATCGCCACGGGTGCGCTCGACCTGGGGTGGGTGCGAACGCAGTTGGGGCGCTATGGCGCGGGCCTTGCCAGTGAACCGAGGGGGAGGATCGAGGGTGCCGTCGCAACGCTGAGCGAGCTGTTGGAGCGGGCGCGTGGTGATTGGGAAGCCGTCGCTGCCGACGAGTTGATGCGGGCAAAGGAGGCGCTGGACCACGCGAGCGTCCCGCTGCATGAACTGGCGATGACGCGGACGCTGCAGCAGGGGGAGGCAAACGAACAGCAGCCGGGGGGGAAGCGTGCATCCCCATGACCGGCTCGGTAAAGACATGTAACCACTGAGGCACTGAGGCACCGAGAAAGACAGGGATTTTGGTCTTAGAGTCTTACCCAGTCCCTGTATTCTCTGCGCCTCGGTGCCTCAGTGGAAAAATTCTTCCCCCAATGTTGCGGGCATCCAACCCGCACGGCCCACCCACTGCGGTCTGGCCGATCTACACTCTTGTACGTTTGAGCCGGACCCGACAGACCCGCACTATTTAGGAGCCTTTCATGCGCACAAGCGTGCTCGTAGTTGCCCTCGGCCTGACCACCTCGATCGCAGGTGGGCAGGTGATCACACCCGTTCCACCCGCGCCGGCGCCGCTGCCGGAATACACGCCGCCGCCCCCGCCACCACCGGCACCGGCTCCGGTGGTGCAACCCCCGACCCCGACGCCGAACCTGGTCAAGACGGGGGCGGACGGGAAGATCGTCGTGCTGGCCGAGCCACCTGAGTTTGCCGCGGCCAGGGCGATCGGTCTGGACCCGGCCAAGACGGCCCAGCTCGCCGCGCTTATCAACGACCGGCAGGCGAAGATGGACGCGATGATCATCGCCAACCCGGCTATGGCGTTGGAGTTGTTCTCCAAGTTGCCCGGCACCGAGACCATGGACATCAACCAGATGGCGGGGTTCCCGGCGATGTTCAAGTCGTTCGGGCTTTCGCCCGCGCCGCTGGAGGCGCTTCGCGGCTCGGGGATCTTCAGCACCAGCCAGATCGACGCCATCAGCGCGGGGACCACGACCTATCGCCAGGCCCTGGCCGAGGAGTCAAAGAAGGTCGCCGATGGGGACCTGAACAAGACGATGCTCATAGCCTCGCGCACGCAGATCAAGCTTGTCTCGGCTGAGTTCAACACATCGATGCGCCGGCTGCTTGACCAACTCGCGGCGAGCTGGCCCAAGGTGCAGGACGTTACCACCTGGCCCAACGCCGGGGAACTCAAGGCCACGATGGCGGGCAGCGACCAGAACGCCAAGGTCGCCGCGCTGGCAAACGCGCTCAAGGGAATCCCCCCCGAGGCGAGCGGCAAACTGCTCGCCCCGTTCGCGTTGCAACCGGCACCGGCACCAACACCCGCACCGTCGCCAAAATGAACCCCTCCCCCGAGGGCAGGGGCAGGGGTGCGGTTTGCTTTGGCACTTGCCCCTTCAACCCGTCGGGGTACAAGCGGACCTGCACCCATGCACAGACGCACACTCCTTGGCATCGCCGCAGCCGGCGCCGCTGGTACGCTCTTGCAAGCGTGCCGGCGCAGGTTGGGCAGTGCGCCCGTTACGCTCTACAGCAGCATCGACCCGGCGGTGCTAGAGCCGATTGTCAAGGGGCTGATCCTGCCGTGGGAGGTCAAGACGCTGACGGATAGCGAGGCGACCAAGACCACCGGTTTGCTCGCGCGTTTGCAGGCGGAGAAGAGCGCGCCGAAGGCGGACGTTTGGTGGTCTGGTGAGATCGTTGGGACGATCCAGCTCGCCCGTGCCGGGCTGCTGGCGCCGGTGACCGCCCCGGCGGTGCTGACCCGTTATGCCGGCGCGGTCCCCCGCGACCCGGGTGGGAGGTGGTTCCCGCTGGCCGATCGCCCGCGGGTGGTGGTCTACAACACTGCGCAGTTTGATGCGGCCACACGCCCGCGGTCGCTGGCGGGCGCGCTGGACCTGGCCCGAGCGTCCAAGAGCGTCAAGCCTGTGGTCTTTGCCATCGCCAACCCTTCATTTGGGACCACGCGGGGGCACGTTGCCGCGTTGTATGCACGGCTGGGTCGGGACGCCTTCGCCGAGCTCTTTGCGGGGGTGAAGTGCCGCGTTGTGGATGGGAACTCTGCGGTTGTGCGCGCGGTGGCGATGGGTGAGGCCGCACTGGGGTTGACGGACTTTGACGACCTCGTCGGCGGGCAGGCGAACAGGTGGCCGATCGACGCCTTCACGCCGGCGTTTGATCCCTCGGCTGAGGCCGGCCCGGCGTTGATGATCCCGGGGACGGTGGCGGTGCTTGCCGGTGGGCCAAACCCGGCGGGTGCGCAGGCCCTGGCCGAGGTGCTGCTGAGCCAGGAGACCGAGGAAGCGCTGGCCAAAGGGGCGTGGCGTTCGCGCCCGGTGGTAGGGAGTTCGTCGGCAACGGATGCGCGATTAGCGGACCTGACGGCCGCGGCTGTTGATTGGGACAAGGCGGTTGATGCGCTGCCCGAGGCGGTGGCGTTGGGCCTCGAGTTGATGAAGGGGTGAATTACTGGCGGGGTTGGGCGCGATGCGATTGAGTGCCCTTGCGACTGTAATCCCAATCGTTATAAAATTTAGACGGCCAAGTAGTCAACCCCACCCCTGCCCCTCCCCTCGGGGGAGGGGTTCGAGACAGGTAGCAGTGTTGATCTAGCTCACACAAGGCTTACACGTTGAAGTACTTCGCCTCAGGGTGGTGCACGATGATGGCGCTGGTGCTCTGCTCGGGGTCGATCTGCCAGTTCTCTGTCAGTTCGCAGCCGATGCGTGAGGGGTCTAGGAGGCGGAAGAGTTTGTCCTGGTCGCTCATGTCTGGGCATGCGGGGTAGCCGAAGCTGTAGCGGGAGCCGCGGTACTTCTGCGTGAAGAGGTCTCGGAGGCGTGGTGAGTCGTCGTTGGCGATGCCGAGCTCTTGGCGCATGCGTTTGTGCCACATCTCGGCCAGGGCCTCGGCGGTTTCGACGCCGATGCCGTGGAGGTAGAGATACTCGCTATATGCGTTGGCCTGGTAGAGTTTCTGTGCCGCGGCCGACGCCTCTTTGCCCACCGTTACGCAGTGCAGGCCCAGCACGTCGCGCTGGCCGCTGTCGACGTCGCGGAAGTAGTCGCTGATGCACAGGCGTTTGCGCCCGCTTTGACGGGGGAAGGTGAAGCGTTCGATCTCGCGGCGTTGGTCGTCGGGGTCGTAGATGACCAGGTCGTTGCCCTGGCTGTTGCAGGGGTAGTAGCCATAGACGACCGCGGGGCGGAGGATGCGCTCTTGTTTGCACTGGGCCTTCAGGCGTGCGAAGATCGGGCCGACGGTCTCTTCGATCTGATCTTCAAACTCCTCGTTGCTGAGCGTCCCTTGCTTGAACTGCCACTGCCCGCGGTAGAGGGCGACCTTGTTGATAAACGGGTAGACCAGGTCCAGGTCGATATCCGCGACGACGCGCGAGCCCCAGAACGGTGCCTTGGGCACGTCTACGTCCTGGCGCACATCGCTCCTGACGACGGCAACCTCGGCCGTCTGCGTGCCCGACCGTTTGCCGGCCTCGAAGGCCTCGATGCGTTGGGCGCTGTCGGCCTTGGAGCGTGCGATCGTTTCTTCTGCCGCGGTGCGTTTGCTGGTGCGGGTGTTGATCTCCTGCGCGAGCGTGGCGGTGGCGCCGGCCTTGATCATGTCCATGGTGCGCAGGCCCTCGAAGGCGTCTTTGCCGTAGAAGACCTCGCCCTTGTAGATGCCGCGCAGGTGCCCCTCGCAGTAGTGGCGTGTGAGCGCCGCCCCGCCGAGCAGCACCGGCACGTTGATGCCCAGGGTGTTGAGTTCGTGCAGGTTTTCTTCCATCACCGTTACGCTTTTGACCAGCAGGCCGCTCATGCCGATGGCGTCGGCGCCGGTCTGTTGCCAAGCGCGTGCGATGTCGGCGATCGGCTGCTTGATGCCGATGTTGTGCACGGTGTACCCGTTGTTGCTCAGGATGATGTCCACCAGGTTCTTGCCGATGTCGTGCACGTCCCCCTTGACCGTTGCCAGCACGATCGCCCCTTTGCTCTGCCCGAGGCTCTTTTCCATAAACGGCTGCAAGTGGGCCACGGCCATCTTCATCACCTCGGCACTCTGGAGCACAAAGGGCAACTGCATCTGCCCCGACCCGAAGAGTTCGCCAACCGTCTTCATCCCCGCCAGCAGGTGGTCGTTGATGATCTCAAGCGGGGCGTACTTCTCCATCGCGGTTGTGAGCGTGCCGGCCAGGCCTTCCTTCTCGCCGTCGACGATGTGGCTCTGGAGTTTTTCCTCGAGCGTGAGTTCCTTGCTCGCACGCCGGACCTGCTCACCGGTGGCCGCGTCCTTGAACAGGTCGATGAACCTGGCCAGCGGGTCGAAGCCGGCATCGGTCATCCCCGCCGGCAGGCCTGTGCCGCCGGCGCTGGCGTCGCGCCGGTCATAGATCAGGTCCAGTGCCGCGTTCCACTGCTCTTGCGGGATCTTGTTCTTGGGGAGGATTTTAGAAAAGTGCAGGATCGCGCTGGTCAGCCCGGCCTCTTGCAGCTCGTGCAGGAAGGCCGAGTTGAGAACCACACGGGCCTGGTTTTTGAGCCCGAAACTCACGTTGCTCAGCCCGACGGTTGTCTGGCACCCCGGCAGCGCACGGGCAATGGCGCGCACGCCCTCGACGGTCTCCAGCCCGCTGCGCCGGTCGCTGGCCATGCCCGTGCTGACGGGGAGCACCAGGGGGTCGAAGATGAGATCCGCCGGCGCGATGCCGTGGACTGTGGTGGCGCGGTCATAGGCGCGCTGGGCGATAGCGAGTTTGCGTTCGGCGGTGCGGGCCATGCTCGCTTCTTTGTCCTCATCGATCGAGCCGATGACCAGCGCCGCGCCATAGGTGCGGGCGAGCCGGCAGGCCTCGTCAAACTTGTGCTCACCCTCCTCGAAGTTCGCCGAGTTGATGATGCACTTGCCCGGCGCGTGGCGGAGGCCGGCCTCGAGGGTCTTGAGCTGCGTGCTGTCGAGCATCAACGGCACGTCGACTTGCCGAACGACGCGCTTGACGACCTCGGCCATGTCGCGGGCGTTGTCGCGCCCGGCATAGTCCACGTTCACGTCCAGCACGTGTGCCGAGTCGTGGCGCACCTGCTCGCGTGCGAGGCTCACGATCCCGTCCCAGTCCTCCGCTTCGAGCAACTGCTTGAACTTTCGGCTGCCGCTGGCGTTCATCCGCTCGCCGATGATCAGGATCGAGTTGTCCTGGCGGTAGTCCGTCGGCGAATAAAGGCTCGTAACCCCGGCCGGGGGTTCTTCCTTGGCCGGCAGCAGCACGGCCGGCCCTGCTCCGCCGCCGGTGGTTGCTCGTTGACCGATCTCCCGCCCGCCCACGGCCTGGGCCAGCAGGCGGATGTGCTCGGGCGTTGTCCCGCAGCACCCCCCGACGAGGCTCGCGCCGCTCTGCTCGACAAACCGCACCATCGCCTCGACAAAGGGCTGTGGGCCAAGCGGATACTCGGTCCTCCCGTTGAGCAGCACGGGTAACCCGGCGTTGGGTACGACGCTGACGAGCTGCTTGCCGCCGGGGCCGCCGGCGCCCCAGTGCTTGCCCAGGTACTGCACGTGCTCGGCCATCTCAGCCGGGCCTGTCGCGCAGTTCAGCCCGAGGCTCATGATCGGGAAGGCGCGGAGCGCCGACGCCGCGGCCTCGATGCTGGTGCCCAGCAGCATCGTGCCGGTGGTTTCGATCGTTACGCTGACCATGATGGGCACATCTGCGGGCGTCTTGCCACGCTCGGCCAGGGCGGTCAGGATCGCGTTGACCGCACACTTGACCTGCAGCAGGTCCTGGCACGTCTCGACCAAGAAGGCATCGACTCCGCCGTCGAGCAGACCCCGCGCCTGCTCGGCATAGCTGGGCAGCATCTCCTCCCACACGGTGTTGCCCAGCGTGATGAGCTTGGTGCCCGGCCCCATGCTGCCCAGGACGAACCGGGGCTTGTCGATGGTGCTGTGCTTGTCGCACGCCGCACGCGCGATCTCCGCGGCCATTTTGTTCAGTGAACGCGTCTGGTCGGAAAGATCAAACTCACCAAGCGTCAACTTGCTGGCGCCGAAGCTGTCCGTCTCGACACAATCCGCCCCGGCAACCAGGAAACTCTCGTGAATCTCCTGGATCACGTCTGGCCGCGTACGCACCAAAATGTCCGTGCAGTTCTCGCACCCGCAATAGTCCTGCTCGACAGAGAGATGCCTGCTGAAAATGCTCGTGCCCATCGCCCCGTCCAGGACAAGCACGCGGCGTTGGGCATGGTCATAAAAACGACTGGGCATGCAAACTCCGAATCTTCTCTCCGACAATCTATCCGTTTATGCGGATATATGGTAACATCAATTCCGGGTCGGGGCAACCCGACCAAGAGCCGAATGATCGGCTAAAAAACAAGCCGGCTGCAAGCAGCCGGCTGTGTGAAGATTCACTGTTGGGCACGGTTCCAACCGTGCGGCAGACTTACCCATTCTCAGCCACGGCCCCGGCGGCCCCATCCTTCTTCGCCCCGGCCTTGCCCGCGTCCTTGCCCGCAAAGTAGTTCCCCTGGAACTTCTTCTGGAACCGCTCGATACGCCCGGCTGAGTCTACAAGCACGTTCTTACCCGTGAAAAATGGGTGCGAGCCTGACCAGACCTCGACGTGGATCTCCGGCACCGTCGCCCCGACGGTCATCACGTGGACCCCGTTGTGGAAGACCTTGCAGTTGTTGTAATACTTCGGGTGCGTCTTGCCCTTCATAGCAGATCTCCGGCCAGCGGTGCGTGCCCCACGCTCAATTTTCGCAGGGCCGAGATGATAGCACACACCCCAAGCCCCATCCACCCCGCCACCCCCCGGCACCCCCCCCCCACCCCGCCCGGCCATCTTCCTGCATCTTGCGGGCCAGGACGAAGGCGAGTTCCATGCTCTGCTCGTAGTTGAGCCTCGGGTCGCAGAAGGTGGCGTAGTTTCGGCTCAGGTCCGCCTCGGTCAGGTTCCCGATCCCGCCGAGGCATTCCGTTACGTCCTGGCCGGTCAACTCGACGTGCACACCCCCCAGGTGTGTGCCTGCGGCCTTGCAGATATCCCAGGCGAGTTCGACTTCGCAAAGGACGTCGCCGACGCGCCGGGTTTTGATCCCTGAGGTGGTGGTCAGCCCGTTGCCGTGCATGGGGTCGCAGGCCCAAAGGACCGGCGAGCCGTGCTCGAGTGCGGCCCGGACCAGCGCGGGGAGGACCCCTTCGATCTTCTGCACGCCCATCCTGGGCACAAGCACCAGTCGCCCGGCCTCGCGTGCGGGGTTGAGCGCATCGATGAGTTCGACGAGTTCGCCGGGGGTTGTGCCCGGGCCGATCTTGACGCCGATGGGGTTGCGGATGCCGGCCGCGTAGTGCACGTGCGCGCCGTCGAGGCGCCGGGTGCGTTCGCCGAGCCAGGGCAGGTGGGTTGTCAGGTTCCACCACCCGGCCTTGCGGGGGACGGCGCGCGTCTGTGCCGCGTCGTACCAGAGGTTCAGCGCCTCGTGGCTGGTGAAGAAATCGACCCGGCTAAAGACCGAGAAATCCTTCTCCCCCGTCGCCCGCATGAACTCGATGCTCTCAGAGAGCCGCCCGAGCAGGGCCTGGTACTGCTGGCGCGTCTGCTCTGTCAGGCCCGCACGCCCGAGGAAGCCCAGGTCCCAATACTCCGGGTGGTGCACGTCGGCAAAGCCCGCGTCGATGAGCGAGCGGACAAAGTTCAGCGTCAAGCCCGCATGCTGATAGGCACGCACGAGCATCTCCGGGTCAGGCCGGCGGGCCTCGGCGGTGAAGGCGACGCCGTTGACAAGGTCGCCGAAGTAACTCGGCAGTGTGACTGTTTGCCCATCGACGACGCGCGTCTCCGTCGCGCTGCTGCGCGGCTTGGCGTACTGCCCGGCAATACGCCCCACGCGGATCACCGGCTTGCGCCCCGCAAAGACCAGCACCAGCGACATCTGCAACAGAATCTTGAGTTTCCCGGTGATCGTCGCGGGGGTGCAGTCGGCCAGCGTCTCGGCACAGTCGCCACCCCAGAGCAGGAAGCGTTCGTTGCGCTGCGCCCCGGCGATCAACTGCCGAAGGTGCTCGACCTCGCCGGAGGCGACCAGCGGGGGGAGCTCGCCGAGTTTGCCCACGGCACGCTCGAGCGCGTTGGCATCGGGGTACGAAACGCTCTGGGCCGAGGGCTTCTCCCGCCAAGAGCAAGGGGTCCACCCCGGCGGCTCGGTGCCCGGCGTGGTTGTCGCGGGCGTGATGTTGGGGGTGGGCGTGGGCATCTGCAAGGTCAGCATATCGACCTATTTGCCCCCGCCCTCGGCATGGCCGGGCCTTTCACCCTGCCCGCAGCTGGCTTGGGTGTGGCCGACGGGCACCCTTTGCGGGGGCCTTGGGCAGATTTTTCCCTCCCCCCCGGTGAAGCCAGCTTCGCTACCACCCGATGCAAACCCCGGCCACATGGACCGCTTGGCAGAGGGCCTTGCACGCCGTGGCCGAGCAAATCGCCTTGACCAACCGGAGTTGTACCGATGCCCAAGCCCCGCACCCGTCGCACCAGCACCCAGAAGACCAACAACAAGTCCACCAAGACTACGACCAAAAAGACACCCCCTAAGGCCCGAGCGATCAAGCCGAAGAAGGCCACCCCGGCCAAGGCGAAAGCCAAGTCCACCAAGCCCGCAAAAAAAGCAAACAAGACCAAGGCCAGCAAGGCCAAGGTGAGCAGGACGACGACGAGTCGGTCCAAGGTTGCACCAGCCGTGCCCTCGGCTGCGAGCACGGGGAAGACCTACTGGCTCAGGAACGACTCGGGCCTTTTGACCAGCACTTCACCGGCCAGCGCGCGTAACGCCACCACCGGGGCGTTCTTGCTGACCAGCCGGCGTGGGCAGAGCAATATCAGCAAACTCGCCAGCCGGATGTCCGGTCCTGGGTTTGCGGGCAGGCCGGGCAACCGGGTCGGCATCGACCCGGGCACGCTCGATCGGCCGGGGCGGTTCAACCTCTTTTCCAACGTGTCGACACTCCACCCGGGCCAAGGGAACCCCGCCTATGCCGACAAGGTGCGCAATGGGTTCTTGACCATCGCGCACAGCAGCCGAAAGTCTGCATGAAGACTGTTTCAGAAATCCAGGGGCTCAAAGCCCGTGCCACCGGGTGTTGAAACGATCTCTCAAGCACGGCGAATGCTCCCCCTGGGGCAGCCCCCCGCGTGCGCATACCCTTTGTTCATGCCCCGGCTGCTGGACACACCCGACGAACTCGCCCCCTTGCAGCGGGAGCTCGTCGGTGCCCTGGCCGGCGTCGCCGAGCGCATCAAAGAGGCCCTCGCCAGCGACATGCCGGCGGTGCAACGCCTCGTCGAGCACGTCGAGCAGTACCACGGCAAGATGATCCGCCCGACGCTGGTGATCCTCTCTGGGCTGGCCTGCCACCCGAGCGACGTGGCCAAGGGGCAGACTGCGGGCCTTGCCGGGCCCGCGCCGCTGTCGCCGCTGACACCCGCGCACACCACCATCGGCGCGGTCGTCGAGATGGTGCACCTGGCGACGCTGATCCACGACGACGTCCTCGACGAGGCCGACGAACGCCGGCGGGCGCTGACTGTCAACCGCCTGACGGGCAACGAGGCCGCCGTCATGCTCGGCGATTACCTCTTCTCCTCCGCCTACCGCCTGTGCGGGCAGCTCGGCGATGCGCACGCGACCGTGCGCATCGGCCAGACGGGCATGACCCTCTGCGCCGGCGAGCTGCTGCAGCTGCACAACCGGGGGAACTTCTCGCTGGACCAGCGGACGTACTTTGAGCTCATCGACCGCAAGACAGCCAGCCTGATAGCCGTCAGTTGCGAGCTGGGCGCACGCGCCAGCGGTGCCGACGCCGAGGTGTACGCACGGATGGCCCGCTTTGGGAGCAAGCTGGGCACGGCGTTCCAGATTCAGGACGACCTGCTGGACCTGGGCGGGGACCAGAGCCTCGTCGGCAAGAGCCTGGGCAAGGACGCCGAGAAGGGGAAGCTGACGCTCCCGGTGATCCACCACCTGCAATCGTCCACGCCCGAACGCCGGGGCAAGACGCTGACGATGCTGAGCGAGGGCGCGCCGCGGGCTTTGCTGGCCGAGGCATTGCGCAGCACCGACTCGATCGAGCACAGCCGTCGCGTGGCCGAGGGGCTGGTCCAAGAGGCCCGGGCACAGCTCGAGCCCCTGCGCCCATCGCACGCCCGGCAGATGCTCGGTGCGATTGCCGAAGCGGTGCTCACAAGGGCGCACTAGAGGTTGCCGGGGGAGGTTGTCAAGACGCGCACGGCTAGCAGACGGGGTGCCCTGTCGATATGCTTGCCCAGCAATCGCAGCATCTCTACAGCGACCGGGAACGAGGAAGAACCGATGAAACATTCCGCCGGGTTGCCCGCCACCATGACCTGGGGAGGGTGTGCAGTGGTCTGCATGGTCTGTGCCCTGCTGCTGGCATCGTGCGCTTCACCCTCGCGTAAAGAGGCCGTGCCTACCGCGCTGGCCGACCGGGCCAGCGTCTTTAACGACCCTTCGATCCGTACATGGGACGACACGCTCAGCCCGGCGTTCCTGGAGAGAATCTTCGACGCGGGCAAGAAGGAGTTTGACCTGCGCAGCGCGGCCGGGCAGGCCGGGCCGCTTCCCACGGCGTACTTCCTGGGTATCTCCGGCGGCGGTGCCAACGGGGCCTACGGCGCGGGCCTGCTGTGCGGGTGGACCGCCGCGGGCACGCGCCCAGAGTTCAAGATCGTTACCGGCATCAGCACCGGGGCGCTGACGGCCCCGTTTGCCTTCCTGGGCCCGGCCTATGACGACAAACTCCGCAGGGTCTACACCTCCGTTACAACCGACCAGGTCGCTACCTCGCGCAACCTGCTGGCGGCCCTCTTTGACGACGCGATGATGGACACCCTCCCGCTCCGCAAACTCCTCATCCAGCTCGTCGACAAGCAGATGATGCTGGAGATCGCACGCGAATACGCACGCGGACGCATCCTCATGGTTGCCACCACCAACCTGGACGCCAACCGCGGGGTCATCTGGAACATCGGCCAAATCGCCGCCAGCAACGACCCCAAGGCGCTGGACCTGATCCCCAAGAGATGCACGTCGACGGGGGCACCAAAGCTCAGGTTTTCTTGTACCCGCCAACCTTTACACTCAAATCGGCGGTCGCGGCACAGGGATTCGACCGCCAGCGCGTCGCCTACATCATCCGCAACGCCAGGCTGGACCCCGACTGGGCCAGCGTCCAGCGCCGCACGCTCTCGATCGCCGGGCGGGCGATCGCCTCGCTGATCCAGACCCAGGGCGTCGGAGACCTCTACCGCATCTACCTCGTCCTGCGGCGCGATGGTGTTGCGTTCAACCTCGCATTTATTCCTCCCACCTTCAACGCCAAGCAGGCAGAAGACTTCGACCCCGTCTACATGACCAAGCTCTTTAACCTCGGCTACGAACGGGCCGCGGCGCCTGGCGGCTACCCATGGAGCACACGACCGCCCGGGTTCATCGAGGCGACGGGCACGCCCGCCGCGGATGATGTGCAAGCAAAGTGATCGCCACGGCTGGCCCGCAACAGGCCCCACCTCACCCCTGCGCCGCGAACTCAAACGACAAGACATGCTGGGCGTACAGCAGCGGGTAGTGCACATCCATCCGGATGCCCACATACTCCGATGGGTCAACGCCGGCCGCCTCGAATATCCGTGCCGTCAACTTCCCGTGGCCCGCAAACGCCGGCTGGGTCGCGTTGGCCAGCCCGCGCCCAAGCAGCGTGGGCGTCAGCGCGATCGGCAGGCGGTCAAACCACCGGCGCGACGGCGCGCCGGAGAGCCCGCCCATGCTCCCGTGGTGGTACACCCCCGCCGTGCACTCCAGGCTCCCCGCTACGGACCTGGGCAGGTAGACATCCGAGACCACCCGTTCGCTCGGGTGCGAGACAACGATCGAAGAGTTGAGGTAACTCACCTCGTCCTCGCGGACGAGCACGTTGGGGGACTTGAACGGGCCTGCAAAGATGTCCACCGGGGCCGAACACTCAAAGGCGGGGTCGACGATCTCGATCGCTACGCCGTGGCGGAAGTCGCAGGTAACCCTGGGCATGGGCGATGAGCAGAACTCTTCGAGCAACCTGTGCCCGCCGGCGCCCGCGGCTAGTTCCTGCGCTGCCGTGGGGCCTTCGTCGGTTTTGTACGAAAGCACAAAGGGCATCGATGCCCCCGAGCGGACAAACCCGATGCGACCGACCGTTGCTGTAACGTCCAGGTCCCCGGCGAACGCGGGCGACTTGGCCGGGGTGTAGACGCGCACCGCGACAGACAACCTGGACTGGCACCCCAACAGTTCTGCCGCGCCCTCAAAGAGCCTCCGCAGCGGTTGCCGATCACCCGCAGCCGCACCCCGGCCACCACGCGGCTGCTGGGCGTTGGCAGGCCCTGCCTCGAGCGCGATCAGCGCGGCGACGAGCCTGCGCTGGCTCCCACCGGAGTGCTCGATGAGGGCCTGCAGCTCATCGACCGCCGCGGCACACTGGGCCAGCCTCGCCTTGGGCACCTTCATCTTCGCCACGGCACGCAAAAAACTCTGCAACCCCTCGACACCAGGGAAGGCACCAAAGACACCGGAAAGGTCGCCCTGCGCACGGACCCCGGCTGTTACGCGGTGGCACATGGGCACCTGCATCGAGAGCCAGCGTGCCATCCCCGTGCTCCGCCGGGCGTGGGCGGGGAAGGATGCGATCAACTCCCCAAACTCACCTTGCATGCGCGAGGCGACCCGCTTGGCCCATGCGGTGTCGACCGGGGTACCCCCAGAATCGACACCAGAACAGACCGCAGAGTCAACCGCAGAATCGACCCGTGAACCTTCCAAAGCCCGATCAGAAACCGGTATAAATGGTGCCGGTGGAGGTGGGTGCGTCATGTTCTTGATTTAACTGAGAAATTCATCAAAAACCACTTGCGAAGAGAAAAAAAGCGTGTATATTCAGATTGCTGGCCCTGTTGCCTCCCTGCCACGGGCAGGTGGTTGGGGGCTGGTGCTAGAGAGAGTCTACCACGCCCGCCACTTGATTGCCTTGTTGGCCTCTTGGGTTGGGTTGCTCGAAAACAGGAGAGATTTCATGAATGCTACTGCGTCTCTGCGTTCGCTTGCCGTGTTCTCTGGTGCGGCCGTTGCCCTTGCGGGTGCTGGTGCGCAGTCGGCCCGTGCCGACATTATCTACAGCGGTTTGTTGAACATCCTCGCCCCCGGGACGGGCACGTTGTGGGTGAACTTTGACAACGGAGCCACGAGCACCACCTCGGCGGCGTCCGTCCCGGGCTTTGACCTGTCGATCCAGGGTGGGGCGTTGTCGACCAACTTTGCCGGGCCGAGCCTGTTTGTCGTCCGCCGGGTCAACAACCCGACGTTCCTTGCCCAGTCCACTGCTGCGCTTCCGAGCGGTTACATCATCGGGCCAACGCCCGGGGCCCCGTTCAACTTCGGCTACAGCACTGCCACCGGGGGCACGGCGATCGTTGGGACCACGCCCGCCGGCGGGTGGACCTTCAACGCGAACAACACGTTTGGGTTCAGCTTCCGCGATGCCAGCAACAACGTGCGCTATGGGTGGGCACGGATCGCCCTGGGCGGTTCGCCCGGCGTTCGCACGCTCGTTGATTATGCCTACGAAAACTCCGGCGGCACGATCGCCGCCGGTGCGATCCCCACGCCCGGTGCAGCGGCCCTGTTGGGCGTCGGCGCACTGGCCGGCCTCCGTCGCCGTCGGCGGGCCTGATATCAACGCTGCGGGATGACGGCCTTGTCCCCGCAACGCAGAAGAGTTTCCCCACGGTAGAGCGGCCCACCGGCCGCTCTACCACTTCTTGTTCGAGAAGATTGAACCCCACGATACCCAGGAGTGGCCAGGCCATGCTCAACGGACTCTCGCGTCTTTGCCGCACCGGCCTGCTAAGCACCATCACCTTTCTGGCCCTGCCGCTGCTGGCCGCGGCCCCGGCCAGTGCTTCGATTGTCTATAGCGGGGTGCTCAACGTCGCTGCCCCGGCCGCGCCCCCCGGGGGCGCGGGGTTGTATATCAACTTTGAGACCGGCGCCATCAGCACCACCCGCCCGGGCATCGGCAACGACTTTGACCTGCTCATCATCGGCGACGCGCCCACCTTTGCCACCATCTCGGGCGGCTCGATCTTCCTCGTCTCACTGACAGGCACCTTCCCGCCCCAGGCCTCCAACCTCCCCCTGGGCACCGAGGTCGGCCCCGCGACAGTCGGCGGCGGGCTGCCCGGCGGCACCGCCACCGGCAGCGCGACGCCCACGCTCGGGCAGTGGCCGTTCTTCCAGCAGAGCATCATCGGCTTCAGCTTCAAAACCGCTGCCAATCAAACACGCTACGGGTGGGCACGCTTCCAAGTCGGCGGCGACATGACCGTGCGCACGCTCGTCGACTATGCCTGGGAAAACTCCGACGACGGCTTCGGCGGGGGGAACCCCATCAACGTCGGCGACACCGGCTCGGTCGTCCCACCACCCTTCTTTGCCGTCATCACCTCGCCGGACTCCAACTGGGTCGTCGACGCGACGACGATCACCCTCACGGGCCTGGCCGTCGCCGATGCCTCGTGCGGGGCGATCAGTTACCAGTGGCAGCGCAACGGGGTTGATCTCGCCGAGGGGCCTGGCGGCGCATCGCCAGGCGGCGGGTACGTCGCCGGTGTTACTTCCACGACGCTGAACATCTACGCCCTGACCACCTCCGACTCGGGCGTCTACACACTCGTTGCCACCACGCCCTCGTGCGGCGTCCGGACCAGCACTGCCGCGAGCCTGGTCGTCTATGAATCGAACCTGTGGACAGTGTCCAGCCTGCAACCGCTCGGGGCGAGCCGGTCCTGGGCCTACGGCATCAGCGGTCCGCAGCTGCAGTCCGGTGAGGCCACCTTCGATGGCCTCGCACGCGCCGTGCTCGTGAACAGCTCGGCGGGCACGTGGATCAACCTCCACCCGGTGGAGGTGCAGGCGAACAGCACATCCAGCGCCCGCGGCATGGCGATGGACCAGATCGCCGGTATCACCACGATCGTCAACCCCTTCCCGATCGGGAATCGGTCCGTCGCCACCCTGTGGACGCGCACCGCCGGCGTCTGGACGTGGAACAACATCAACCCCGTGCCCCCCGCGGTCGCCTCTCCCGCCACCTTCTCGATCGCCAACGCGACCGATGGCGTTCAGCAGGTCGGGGCCGCCACCGTCGGTGGTCAGCAGGTCGCGGCCTTGTGGAGCGGCACCGGCAACTCGTTCGTCAGCCTCAATCCTGCCGGCTCCATCCAATCCGAGGCCAAGGGCGTCCGCAACGGGCAGCAAGTAGGCTCCGCCTTCTTCGGCGGCGCAGGCGGCGGGCAACGCGCGGGGGTGTGGACGGGCACCGCTGCGTCCTGGGTCAGCCTCAACCCACCCGGCGCGACCACCTCCGTCGCCACCGGCACGGACGGCACGCAGCAGGTCGGGTACGCGAGCATCACCAGCGGTGCCGACCGGGCGAGCCTCTGGACCGGCACGCCGGGATCGTGGGTCGATCTCCATCCCTCGGGCTCTGGCACGTCGCGGGCCCAGGCTGTTGCGAACGGGCAGCAGGTCGGGATCGCGTCCTTTGGCGGCCGGGGCATGGCCGCCATCTGGACCGGCTCGGCGAGCTCCTACGTGAACCTCCACGCGTACCTCCCCGCCACGTTCATCCAGTCGCAGGCCGAGAGCATCTGGAGCCAGGGCGACTCCACATATATCTCAGGGGTCGCGATCGACGCTGTAACCGAGTTGCCGGTCGCTGTGATGTGGACCAAGTGCACTGCGGCAGGCATCGGCACACACCCCAGCCCCATATCGACGTGCACCGATATAGCCATAAGCTTTGCCATCTCGGCCTCCGGCACGCCCCCGTTCACCTACCAGTGGAGCCGCAACGGCACGCCGATTGATCCGCAGGCCAACGCCTCCGCCGCGACGGCCACGCTGACGATCCCCAGCGTGCAGGTGGGCGACTCGGGGAGCTACAGCTGCACCATCACCAACGCCTGCGGCAGCGCAACGAGCAACGCCGCGACGCTCGCCGTTACGCAGTGCTGCGGCCGCAGCGACGTTGCCGGGCCGGGCCAGAGCGTTGGCCCCGACGGGGAGCTCACGGCCGACGACATCATTGTCTTCCTCAACTGGTTCTTCGCCGGCGACAGCCGCGCCGACGTTGCCGGGCCAGGCCAGAGCACCATCCCTGATGGAGAGTTCACCGCCGACGACATCATCGTCTTCCTCAACGCCTTCTTTGCGGGGTGTTGAGGGGAGGGGTTAGGTGTTAGGTGTTAGGTGTTAGGTGCTAGGGTCGAGCAAAGGCCGCGGGCACCGCGACGGTGGTTGGGCGTGGGCCTTGTGGCTTGTTGGCGTTGGGCTGTTTGATGGTGCAGAACATCCCTACGGGCACCTTCTATCATCCGGGCTATGTCTACGCACGCCCCCACCACGCCCACGCCCGCCACGCCCGGCAAGTCCATGGACGCCATCATGGCCCTGTGCAAACGCCGGGGGTTTGTCTACCAGGCCTCGGACATCTACGGCGGGATCAACGGCTTCTGGGACTACGGCCCACTCGGCGCACAACTGAAAAAAAACCTCCGCGAAGCATGGTGGCAAGACATGATCATGAACCCCTGCTGGGGCCGCAAAGGCCCAGGGGGCGAACGCGTCCGCTGCGTGCCGGTCGAGACGTGCATCATCCAGCACCCGAAGGTGTGGGAGGCGAGCGGGCACCTTGCAGGGTTCGCCGACCCGATGCGCAAGTGCCCGGGCTGCGGGCACTTTGTGCGGGCCGATCAACTCTGGGACGTGCTGGTTTCAACGTCCGAGTGGTTCAACTCGCTGATCCAAGAGTTTGAGCCGGCCCCCGCGGGGACGCAGACCCCCGGCGTCAACTCGGTCAGCCTGCTCAAGTGGGCACGTGGCAAAGGCAAGAGGCTCGCACCAAACCTCGCCCTCGTGCGCAGCCCTGAAGTTACACTCTCCTGGCTGGCGACGCGCGTCAACGGGCAACCTTCCACGCCGCCCGACGTTATCGAGATCGTGCGCCACCTCGCGACCGAACAGCTCGACGCCACCGGGCTGCAGGACCCGTGCCCGCGTTGCGGCGGCGTGCTGGGCGCGCCCGCCGCGTTCAAACTCATGTTCGAGACCTACGCAGGCATCATTCAAACCGACGACAACAAGGTCTACCTCCGCCCCGAGACCGCCCAAGGCGTCTTCCTGCAGTTCAAGAACGTTGTGGACTCCACACGCGTGAAGATTCCCTTCGGCATCGGCAACACCGGGCGATCCTTCCGCAACGAGATCACCCCCCGCAACTTCACCTTCCGCTCGCGCGAGTTTGAGCAGGCCGAGCTCGAGTTCTTCTGCCACCCCGACGAGAGTTTCGAGTGGTACAAGTTCTGGCGCGACTTCCGCATGGAGTGGTGGCAGTCCATCGGCCTCGCCGGCGAGAACCTCATCCTCCGCGAGCACGCCAAGGACGAGTTGTCGCACTACTCCGTCGGCACCAGCGACGTCGAGTACCGCTTCCCCTTCACCGCCCCCGGCTTCGGCGAGCTCGAAGGGATCGCCCACCGCGGCAACTACGACCTCACCCAGCATCAGACCCACAGCAAGGTCAAGCTCGACTACTTCGACACCACCCGGGGCGAGACGCTCCCCAACGGCGGCAAGAAGGGCGAACGCTACATGCCCCACTGCATCGAGCCCGCCGCCGGGCTTGACCGTGGTGCGCTCGCGCTGATCTGCGAGGGGTACACCGTTGACCCCTCGCGTCCCTCGCCGGAGATCCTCAAACTCCACCCGCGGATCGCCCCGATCAAGGCCGCGGTCTTCCCGCTGATGGACAAGGACGGCCTGCCCGAGATCGCCGACAAACTCACCGACGACCTCTTCGCCAAGTTCGGCCGCCTGGGGTTCATCGAGAGCGACGCCAAGCAGTCCATCGGCAAGCGCTACGCCCGCATGGATGAGGCCGGGTGCCCCTACTGCTTCACCATCGACGGCGACTCGGCCAAGGACCAGACCGTAACGTGCCGGGATCGCGACACGGGCCAGCAGATGCGGATGAGCATCGACAAGGTGGTCGGGTTTGTGGGGGAGAAGCTGGGGGTGTGAAGGCCGCGGGCTTACGCTTGGCCCCTATGTCCTCTTCCCCCTACCAACTCTGGGGCACCGTCGGCCAAGACTTCGACGCGCCCTCCCTGGCCCAGCTCATCGCGGCGACGCAGTTGCCCATCTCCGTTGCCGCTGCGCTCATGCCCGATGCTCACGTTGGCTACGGGCTGCCGATCGGAGGCGTGCTGGCGACGCGTGGCTGCGTGATCCCCTACGCCGTGGGCGTCGATATCGCGTGCCGGATGAAACTCTCGGTCCTCGACCTGCCGGTCTCTGACCTCACCAACGCCGCACGTCTGGACCGCTACCAACGCGCCATCGAGGAGGAGACCCGCTTTGGCGTCGGTGCGCGTTTCGGCGGCCAGCCCCGCGACGCCGGCAAAGCCCCGGCCGCGATCACAGGCCGGCGCGACCACCCCGTCATGGATGAAAACTGGTCCATCTGCCACAGCACGCGCTCCAACAAGGACAAGGCCTGGGCACAACTCGGCACCAGCGGCTCGGGCAACCACTTCGTCGAGTTTGGAATCCTTACCGTCCTCGAAGACGCGCCCCGCCACATCTCACAGACACACACCGGCGGCTCGCACGCCACCTGGGACCTCTCCCCCGGGCAGTATGTCGCGCTGCTGAGCCACTCCGGCTCACGCGGCACAGGCGCGGCGATCTGCGACCACTACAGCAAAGTCGCCATGCACCTCCACCCCGAACTGACCAAAGAGCAAAAGCACCTCGGCTGGCTCGACCTGGCCAGCCAGGCCGGCGCCGAGTATTGGGCCGCGATGGAACTCATGGGCCGCTACGCCGCAGCCAACCACGCCTGCATCCACCGCGCGATCACCAAAAACCTCGGCGCCGGCGTGCTCGCCGATGTCGAGAACCACCACAACTTCGCCTGGAAGGAAGCGCACGACGTAACCGACGCCGACGGCACCACGCGCCGAGAGGAACTCATCGTCCACCGCAAGGGGGCAACCCCCGCGGCGCAGGGCGTCATGGGTGTGATCCCAGGCTCGATGGCCTCGCCGGGCTTCGTCGTCGTCGGCCTGGGGGGCAAAGGCTCGCTCAACTCCGCCAGCCACGGCGCAGGGCGCGTCATGAGCCGCAA
>JAJTGZ010000077.1 GCA_021299385.1 Phycisphaeraceae bacterium
GGAAGGACTGCCAGGGAGTTGACTTGGTTGTTGGTCCCCGTCGTCCCGATCACCGGCACCCACGCCGGCGGGCACTGGGCTTGTGCGGTGTTCCTGCCTACTAGGGCCGTGGCAAAGGCTAGAGCCATCGCGATCACCCTGAGCCTGTTGCTGAGCAGGGCGAGGGCACAGGCCACGATCCGGGTGGTGCTGAGCATTGCGTCAGAGTTGTTCATAGTTATCACCTCACAAGTGTGCTTGGTCAAACCGGCGCAACGGCCCAGGGCGGGCTTTGCGTGCCAGAGTTTACCGCACGATCCGGGCGGAGGGTAGGAAAATGTGGGTTGGTTATATGGTCAAGGGGGTTGTGTGGTGTGGGAATGGGGGTTTGTGGGCGATTTTGGGGTGGGTTGGCGTGGCCGAACCCCACCCCTGCCCCTCCGTGCCTCTGTGTCTCGGTGGTGAAAATGTCTTTC
The DNA here is from genome assembly GCA_021299385.1 of Phycisphaeraceae bacterium. Lineage (GTDB taxonomy): Bacteria > Planctomycetota > Phycisphaerae > Phycisphaerales > UBA1924 > JAJTGZ01. Next base: position 456 of record JAJTGZ010000077.1, read on the forward strand.
CCTGCGCCTCTGTGGCCCTGTGGTGCGTGTCGATGATGCCCCACGCGGAGCGTGGGGGTACCCGGGTTTAGGCGGGCCAGGCCCGGACGCAGACCGTGTCGTTTTGGCCGCCGAAGCCGAAGCTGTTGGAGAGGCAGACTTGGACGCCCCCTTGGGCGTTGATGTCGCGGGCGGCGTTGGGGACGTAGTCGAGGTCGCAGTCGGGGTCGGGGGTGTGCAGGTTCATGGTCGGCGGGAGCATGCCGGTGCGGATGGCCATGACGCAGGTTATAAGTTCTACGGTGCCGGCGGCCTGGATGAGGTGGCCGAGGGTGCTTTTGACGGAGGAGAAGGGGACCTTGGGTGCGAGGTCGCCGAAGAGGCCTTTGACGGCGGTGGTCTCGATTTTGTCGTTTTCCTTGGTGCCTGTGCCGTGGGCGCTGATGTAGTGGACGGGTGGCCGGCCGTCGGGGCCGGGGGTGCGTGGGTCGATGCCTGCTTGTTTGCAGGCGGCGGCCATGCTGGCGATGGCGCCCTTGCCGTGGGGCTGGATGTCGGTGATGCGGTAGGCGTCGGCGGAACTGCCGAAGCCTGCGACCTCGGCGAGGATGGTCGCGCCGCGGGCTTTGGCGTGCTCTTCGGTTTCGAGGACGAGCATCCCTGCGCCCTCGCCCATGACGAAGCCGTCGCGTGTGCGGTCGAAGGGGCGTGCGGCGTGTGTGAAGTCGTCGACGCGTCGGCTCATGGCGGTCAGGCGGATGAAGCCGGTCATGCCGAGGGGGTGGATCATGCTGTGCGCGCCGCCGGCGAGCATGACGTCGGCGTCGCCGCGGCGGAGGAGTTCGCAGGCTTCGCCGACGCTTTGCGCGCCGGCGGCGCAGGCGGTCATGCAGTTGCTGGCGGGGCCCCGGCAGCCGAAGCGCCAGGCGACGTGGCTGAGTGTGAGGTTTGGCTCCTGCTCGATCTCGGTGGTGGCGTTCATGCTCGCCAGGGCGAGGCGCGCGAAGGCCCGGCCGTCGCAGTTTTGTTTCGCTTGGTCGTAACTGCCGACGTGGGCGGCGGCGTAGTTGGCAAAGTCGAGCGTCCCCTCGCCCGCGCCCATATAGATGCCGAAGCGGCGGGGGGAGAGGGCCTTGTAGCGGTCCAGCCCGGCCTGCCGAACGGCCTGGGCGGCGGCGGCGAGGGCGAAGTGCGTGCTGTGCCCGCACTGGGCGTGCTCGTGGGCGTTGTCGATGTGGTCGGCGAGGTTGAAGCCGGTTGCCTGGGCGGCGAAGTTGGTCTTGAAGGTGTGCGCGTCGAAGCGGTCAACGCGGTTGATGCCGCTGTCGCCTGCGAGAATCCTCTGCCAGACGGTGGGGATGTCGCTGCCCAGGGGTGTAACCCAGCCCATCCCTGTGATGACAACACGCGGCGCGGTCATGTGGTGGTCGTTCCTAAGAAGTTAGAAGTGTGGGGGCTTTAGGAGTTGGTGTCGTGCTCGGCGGAGTCGTCGCCGCGGAGGGACTTGATTTTGTCGGGGTTGAGGACGCGGACGAGGCCGTCTTTCATGAGGCGCCCGCCGAAGTTGAGGATGAGGCCGAGCTCGAGGTCTGCGGCCTTGAGTTTGGCGCGCAGGCGGAGGCGGTCCCACGATTCGACCTGGCCCGGGGTGCTCATGACCTCGACGAGGAACTTGCCGTCGACGAAGAGGTCGGCGGCGGTTGAGCCTACGGGCTGGCCTTTGTATTGCGGCGTGAAGAGCGCGCCAATCTTGACGCCGACGCCTTGCTCGGCGAGGGCGTGGGCGAGGGCGTCGATGTAGACGTGTTTGTCGAAGCCCTGGCCGAGCGTTACGTGGATGTCGCGTGCGGCACCGATGACCTTGTGGCTGACGGCGGTGAGTGCCGGGTCGAGCTCGGAGAGTGGGACGCCGCGACGCTCGCCACGGTCGTGCGAGTCGGGGTGGCGGGTGGAGTGGTCGCGGCGTGGGCTGCTCGTGGTGTCGCGGTGGTGATCGTCGTACATGGGTCTGCTCCTTGTAGGGCGTTGTAGAAGCCGGCACGGTATGTGCCGCGTTCGGGTGAGGGTATGCGTGTGGGTGGGGATCGGCGGTGCGGGCTTGGCCGATGTGGCGGGTTGTCGCGTATTGTCGTGGCGTGGCGAAAGTTGCCGGACAAACCGAGGGTGCGGTGGGGCGTGCGTTGCCGGGCGTTGGGACGCTGGTGGTGAAGATCGGCAGCGCGGTGCTTGCGCCGGAAGGCCGGCTCGATGAGGGGAGGGTGCGGGGCCTGGCCGAGCAGTTGGCGCGCGTGCATGGGGTAGGCGTTGAGGTGGTTGTGGTGTCGTCGGGGGCGGTGGCGAGTGGGTTTGGGGTGCTGGGGTTTGCCAGGCCGCCGAGGGGGATTGCGCAGAAGCAGGCGTCGGCGGCGGTGGGGCAGCCGTTGTTGATGGCGGCGTGGGGTGCGGCGTTTGCGGCTCATGGGATCGCGACGGCGCAGGCGTTGTACACGGCCGAGGATTTGGATAAGCGCCCACGATATCTGAACACCCGGCGGACGCTTGGGGAGTTGTTGGCGCGCCGGGTGGTGCCGATCGTCAACGAGAACGACACGACCAGTTTTGCCGAGATCAAGGTGGGGGACAACGACCGCCTCTCGGCATTGACGGCCGATCTTGTGAATGCTGATCTGCTGCTGATCCTCTCGACGGCGCGCGGGTTGTATGCGCACGGTAACCCGAGGCACGTGCTGGCGGAGGTTGACCCGGAGGATGACCTGAGCGAGCACGTGCGCCCCGACAAGTCGGCAACAGGGGTGGGGGGGATCGCCACCAAGATCGAGGCTGCCCGCATGGCGGCGCGGTGGGGGATACCGACGATCGTTGCGCCGGGGCAGGAGAGCGATGTTGTCGCGCGGGTGCTGCGTGGTGAGGTGATTGGGAGTTTGTTTGCCGCGAGGGTGGGCAGGACGACGGCACGGAAGCGGTGGCTGCTGGGGGCGGCGCGGTCGAGCGGGTCGATCACGGTTGATGAGGGTGCGGCAAGGGCGATTACGACGCGCGATGCGAGCCTGCTGCCGGGGGGGATCACGGGCGTTGACGGTGGGTTTGCGCGCGATGCGACGGTGGATATACGGATGGCCGGGGGCGGGGTGATCGCGCGGGGGGTGGCGGTGTATTCGGCGGAGGAGGTTCGGCAGATCGCGGGCAAGAGGGCTTCGGAGATCGAGAAGATACTCGGGTATACCTATGCCGACGAGGTGGTGCATCGGAGTGATCTGGTGCTGACGCAGAGGCCGGCGGGGCAGGGGGGGCGGGTGGGATGAGTAGCACGCCGATGGAATCTCTTGGTGCGTTGAGCGTTGGGGAGATCGCCGGCGTTGCGCGAGCGGCAAAGAGTGCGGCTGGGCGCATCGGCGTGCTGAGCACGCAGGCCAAGGACGCGCTGCTGCTGGACCTGTCTGAGCGGCTGTTGGCTCAGCGTGCAGAGATTCTGGAGGCGAACGCGCGCGACCTCGCCGCGGCGCGACAGGCCGGGCTGCCGGGGGCGAAACTCGCCCGGCTGACACTGACGGGGGCCGCCATCGAGCAGCTCGCCGAGGGGTTGCGGCAGATCGCCGGGCTTGCCGACCCGGTCGGAGAGATCACCAGCGAGCGGCGTGTTGCCAGCGGGCTGCTGGTTCGGCGTGTGCGTTGCCCGCTGGGTGTGGTTTGCATGATCTATGAGGCGCGGCCGGGGGTAACGATCGATGCCTTTGCGCTCTGTTTCAAGGCTGGGAATGCCTGCATTCTCAAGGGTGGCCGGGAGGCGGCGGCGAGCAACGCGCTGCTTGCGAGGATCGTTCGCGGCGTGCTGGCGGCGCACGGTCTGCCTATTGAGGCTATTACGCCGATCATCACCAGCGACCGTGCGGTGGTGCTGGAACTCCTCCAGCAGCGGGGGTTGATCGACCTGGTGATCCCGCGTGGGGGTGAGGAGCTCATCAGTTGGGTTGCCCAGCACTCGCGGGTCCCGACGATCCAGCACGACAAGGGTGTGAACCATATTTATATTGACCGCGACGCGGACCTTGCGATGGCGCAGCGCGTGGTGCTCTCTGCCAAGACGAGCGCCCCGGCGACGTGCAACGCGGCCGAGTGCGTGCTGGTACATGAGGGGGTTGCCGGGGTGTTTGTCCCGGCGATGCTCGGGGCCTTTGCCGGTGCGGGGGTGCAGGTGCGTGGGGATGCGCGGGTGCTGGCGTTGGCTGGTGGACGGCCGGTGGTGCCCGCCGTGCCGGGGGACTTTGGGCGCGAGTTTCTGGACATGATCGTGGCGATGAAGGTCGTCGGCTCGATGGATGAGGCGATCGAGCACATTGGGGCCTATGGCAGCAACCACACCGAGGCGATCATCACGGCGAACGCTGCGGCCGCGGGGGAGTTCCTTGGCCGCGTGCACGCCTCGTGCGTCCTGCACAACGCCAGCACACGGATGAACGACGGCTCCGCACTCGGCCTGGGCGCGGAGATCGGCATCAGCACCTCACGCCTGCACGCCTACGGCCCGATGGGGCTGGAAGAGTTGACGACACGCCGGTTTGTCTGCACAGGCGATGGGCAGACGCGGTAGGGCCGTTGCCAGTAACATGTTTTGCTTATAACCCTTCCCCCGAGGGGAGGGGCAGGGGTGGGGTTGATTGGTTCGAAAACCTGAGCAAGCGGGATGATCCTCCGCTGATGCCTCTTTGCCCGGGTTAAAGTCCCGCGCCACGTGGGAACCCCATGTGCGATTCGCGCGCCGGGTGCTTGTTGTATGGATCTCCGCTGAATGTCGTGCGACCGAAGTGGCCAACCCCACCCCTGCCCCTCCCCTCGGGGGAGGGGTTCCGCACGAGAAACATTGGCGATCCGTATGAGTGCTCCTGGGTGGGGATCAACGTAAACAACCCACGGCAGGCCCGGGTGTGCCGGGCGTGCGGTGGGTTGTGTGTCAATGGTCGCGACAGGGCTCGAACCTGTGACCTCAGCCGTGTGAAGACCGCGCTCTAGCCAACTGAGCTACGCGACCGACGGGGACGTGCCCGTTGCTGGCGGACAAGCCGGTGCAGCAGAGGGCGGGGGAACGATACGCCGGGGGGGCGGGTGGTGCAAGGGGTGGGTTTCACTCAGGGGACGGAGGGGTAGAGTGGAAGTGACAGAGTTGCAAAGTGGCACAGTGGCAGCGAGGCGACATACTACTGCTTCTCTCCGCGTCCCTCCGCCAATCTTCGCTCCCTCCGCGAACCTCTTCAATCGTGCGACTTTGGTGAATATCAACCCCTCCCCTGCCCCTGCCCTGGGGAGGGGTTCTGATGCGAACGCTAGGGGTGCTTAGAGGTTACCGCGTTTGCCCTGTTCGAGTTCCAGGGCCTCGAAGAGGGCCTTGAAGTTGCCCTTGCCAAAGCTCTGGGCGCCGCGTCGGCAGATGATCTCAAAGAAGAGTGTCGGGCGGTCTTGCAGGGGTTTGGTGAACAGTTGCAGCAGGTACCCCTCGTCGTCGGCGTCGACGAGTATGCCCAGGCGTTTGATCGCCTCGTGGTCCTCGCGGACGGGTGTGTGCCCGTGCTGTGTCAGCATCGCGTCGACGCGTTTCCAGACGTTCTCGTAGTAGGCGTCCGGGAGTGTGAGGAAGTCGACGCCGCGTGCGCGGAGGGCGGCGATGGAGTGCAGTTCGTCGTCGGTGCGCAGGGCCAGGTGCTGGACGCCGGGGGTGTTCTGGTGCCAGTCGAGGTACTCCTGGACCTGGCTCTTCTTCTTGCCCGCGGCGGGCTCGTTGATGGGCATTTTGATCAGGCCGTTGCCGCTGCTCATGACCTTGCTCATCAGCGCGCTGTACTCGGTGCTGATGTCCTTGTCGTCAAAGTGCATGAACATTTTGAACTCGAGGACGTCTTCGTAGAACTTGACCCAGCGGTTCATCTGGCCGAGCTCGACGTTGCCGACGAGGTGGTCGACGTACTTGAGGCCGCAGGGGTTTTTGCGGTTGTGCTCGTTGATGCTGACGATGCCGCCGTTGCCCCCGCCGCTCGCTCCCCCGCCCAGGCCCGATTCCATCTTCTTGAACTTGGTTTTGAAGAGGCCGCCCGCTTTGACCTTGGAGAGTTCATAGGCCCCGGTTCGGCTGACAAAGGAGTGGTTGACCCGGCCGTAGGTCTTGATCCCCGCCATCGTTACGGTGCCGGTGTCGTCCTTGAAGACCCTCGGCTCATAGGCGCTCTCGGCACCGTTCTTGATTGCTCTCTCATAGGCCTTGACGGCGTCAAAGACGGTGAAGGCGACGTCCTTGACCCCGTCGCCGAACATCGCGACCTCCATCGCCGCCGGGTGGGCCGCGGTCAGTGCGCTGGTGAGGATGAAGCGGATGTTCCCCTGTGTAAGCAGGAAGTGCGTGGCGTCGCGCGCGCCGGTGGTCAGGTCGCTGACCTGCTCGATCTGGAAGCCGAAGCAGTGGGCGTAGAAGAACGCCGCCTGCTTGGCGTTGCCGACGTAGAACTGCACATGGTCAACATCGATCAGGTGCAGCGGGTCGGTGCTCTGGACGGCGGCGGCTTGGGACATCGTGGCGGTCATGGGTTGCTCCTTGTATCGCAAGTGTAACAGCACCAGGCAACCGGGTGAAACGCCCCCCCCGTGATGCCCCGGCGTGCACCCTACGCTGGCGGGCATGATGCTCTGGCTCTGGACTGCCCTTGGCGTGCTCATGGTGGCGCTCATCGTCGTCGAGGCCCTCCTGCTGCGCTTTGGTAAGCACGACCGCACGCCCGGCGAGGCACTCACATCGCTGGTCTTCTGGATCGTCTCGGCGGTGCTCGGCTTTGCCGCCATGATCTATTACGTCTACGAGACCAACTGGCGCGTCGTCCAGCAGGCGCTGATGAACGTCGCCCCCTCCCTGGGCGCACCACGCGATGCCCAGGGCCTCTCGGGGACCGATGCGTTGACGCAGTTCCTCACGGCCTATGCCACCGAGTTGACGCTGAGCCTGGACAACGTAGCGGTGCTGGCGGTGCTCTTTGCGTACTACAAGATTCCCCCCCGGCTTGTCAGCCGGGTGTTGTTCATGGCCATCCTCATATCGCTGGTGCTCCGGCTGGCGCTGGTGCTGCTCGGTGCCGAGCTGCTCGTGTCGTACTCCTGGTTTGTCTATGTCTTTGTCGGGCTGCTCTTTGTGGCGATGCTCCGCACGCTGCTGCTGCCCGATGAACGGACCGACTTCAACGCCCGGTGGATCACGCGCATGATCGGACGCTTTGTGCCGATCGCCCCCGGGCCCGACGGGGCGCGCTGGTTCACCCAGGTGCAAGGCCGGCTTGCCATCACCCCGCTGCTGCTGTGCATCATCGTCGCCGGCGCGGCGGACCTGACCTATGCCGCCGACTCGATCCCGGCTGTTTTCTCGATCACGCAGGACCCGTTCCTGGCCTTCGCCTCGCAGGCGATGGTGATCCTGTCGCTGCGGAGCCTCTACTTTGCCGTTGCGCCGGTGCTCGGTCGGCTGCGCTACCTCAAGGTAACGCTCGTCTTCCTCATGGGATATATCGTCGTCAAGACGATCTTCTTCCGCACCAGCCAGGTGGCCACCGAGGTAACACTCGGCGTCGTGATCGGCGCGCTCCTGGTGGCGGTAACGGGTTCACTGCTTGGCGCGCGTGGGCGGCAGGTCTTAGACCCGCGACCAAGCCCCCTCGAAGACATCGCCGACGCCGCGCTGGCCACCAAACGCAACCTCCGCAAGGTGATGATCCTCATCGCGGGCACGGCCATCATCATTTTGGCCATCATCATCGCCCCCCTGCCCGGCCCGGGGCTGACTATCCTCCTGCCCGTCGGCGTTGCGCTGCTGGCGACCGAGTTCGTCTGGGCCAAGACCCTCTTTGACCGTGGGAAGGTAATCGCCCTGCGTGTTACCAAGCGATCTGACAGCGTCAGCCGGTCGCTGCCGAGGTGGGTCGTCATCCCCGTGCTGCTGGGCTTCTATGGCTTCTGGGTCTGCGTCTACTTTGGGTGGTGGAGTGATTTTTACTTCCACATCCCATCAAAGGCCGTCAAGGGCTTCGCGGTGGCGACTGCCTCGGGGCTGAGCTTCCCGGTCCTGGGCTGGGCGTACCGCCTGGTGCGGCGCCTTGGCCAGACCAACCCGGCCGGC
>JAJTGZ010000078.1 GCA_021299385.1 Phycisphaeraceae bacterium
AGTTTCGCCAGGTATTCGCGGATCGCGATGACGATCGTCGCGTGGCTCCACGTCAGCGGCGCGACGGAGACGGGCTGGCCGCTCAGGGGGTGGACCTGCTCGGGCACGATGCCCGATGTGCCGCCTGTGGCCGCGGCCCATTCGATGAGTTCCAGCGCGGGCGCAAGCTCGGCACGTGTCTTGGCGCGGGCGATCTTCCACTGCGCGATCCAGAGCGTGCAGATCACCCACGGGTTGCCCGGCACGTTCTTGTCGTCAAAGACCACGCGGTGGTAATAGTCGTTCTCGTACCGCGCATAGCCGCCCACCTGCGTGCGCACACGCAGGGCCGATTCGATCGACTCCATCTCGGCGACGACCATCGGGTCGTCGGGTGAGAGAACGCCGAACCACCAGAGGGCAAAGTTCGCCGCGTCGCGGGTGAGGTCCAGCGTGTATGCCCCCGCGCCAGGCTCGGCCGGCGTGTTGCCGGGCACGATGCGGGTGCCCATGCGGGCGAAGCGCTGCTCCTTGGCCGACCAGAGGTGTTCCTTGAGTGCCGCGAGCATCTGCTCGGCGGCCTGAGTGAACCAGCGTGCGCGTCCGAGGTCTCCAAAGTCGGTGGCGAAGTCGCCCGCCGCGTGCAGGGCGGCGATCGTTGCCGCGACGGTGAAGGTGTGCACGCCCCGGCGTTCTTCCCACAGGTCCCAGCTCGGCTGGGGGAGGCCCGAGGCGTCGCGGTACTCGACCATCCACTTAGCCGGGGTGATGACCAGCGAGTTGTAGAGCGGCTTGATGAACTCGACGTCGCGGAAGGCCTCAAAGTGTTTGCGGAGCGACCAGAGCACCAGGGCCGTTTCATCCTGCTGGATCGGCAGCACCGATTGCCCGTTGATATGCCAGGGGTGCCAGCTGCTGGCGAGTTTCCCGTCGGGGGTGTACTTGTGCAGGAAGTAGCCGTGCTTGTTGATCCACTCCCCGGCGGCGCGAAAGAACCCGCGCGGCAGCGCGGCGTTGCCCGCGGCGATCAGGCTCGCGGCGACCAGCGCGCCGTCGCGCGGCCAGCAGTAGCTGTACGTATCACCGGCAAAGTGCGTGATGTCCGTGTCGTTGGCCGCGATGATCGCGCCGCGGTTGTCGATCTGCGTGCGCGTAACCAGCAGGCTGCGCGTGTAGGCCTGTGCCACTGGGGAAGGCAAAGTGGAGAGGTCGATCGGCTCTTTGGTCGCCCACAGCCGCCAGTATGCGCCCGTTCGGCTGAGGAACTTGTCGGGCGTGCGTTCATAGATGGTGCGGTTGAGGCGGGCGACGCTGTCGTAGTCGCGCCCGCAGGCGAGCCACCAGTGCACCGAGGCCTGCCCGCCCGGCTCGATGCGCAGGTCAAAGCCGATGGTCGCGTCGACGGAGCCTTGAGCGATGGCGTTGCGGCCGAGCTGGCCGTCCTCGGCGTCGCGCCAGGTGCCCTCGGCGTTGCCGATGCGCTTGGAGCCGATGGACCAGTGGTCGATGCCACACTTAGCCGGGTCGCACCCGTTGACGAGGAAGTAGTAGTCGCCTTTATAAAGGACAAGCCCGGCGGTCTGCGGGTCGTAGTTAGCCGTGTCCCCGACGGGGGATTCTTGGATCGACAAGTCGATGTGAAAGAACAGCCGAACATCGCGTGGGGGCAGCGCGGGCTGGCCCTGTGGTGGCTGCGCGCGTGTATCTGTTACGGTTACCTTGCGGAGCCAGACTGGTTCGTGAAAGTCGATGGCGTCTGCGCAGTCAAGGCGCACCTGCAGCCGAGGGTGTTCGAGGCGGACGCGGGTGACGAGCGTGCATTCGTCGTACGCAAGGTGGCGGGCCCACGCGGGGTCGTCCATCCATGCGAACTGCCCATCGGCCCAGACGCCGAAGCGTTGCGGGTGGCCGACGGTGTGGTTGTACTTGCCGACGTAGGGGTAGTAGAGGTCGCGTGCGGTGTAGGTGGAGTCGAAGGTTACGAGGAGATCGCCGTTGCTGATGGGGAGTTCACGGGGCATGGGCGAGCGTAGCGGGGGTTGGGGGTGGGTCGGGGGGGTGTGGGAGTCAGTCTGAACGACATCCGTTTAGGTGGTCTGTTTGCATTTCGCCCCAACGGGGCGCAGGGGTGTAGCCACGGGTGGAGCGCAGCGCAACCCGTGGAAGGCAGACTCACCGTCGACCCGCCCCGGCAGGGGCGGAGGAATCGGCAAGTGTGCGAGTTGGTGCAAGATCTGAAGCGCGTCCTCTGCCCCTCCGGGGCAGGATGGCAGGATGGCAGTGCGACTCTTCCACGGGTTGCGCTCTGCCCGCGAAGCGCGGGCTGCGCTCCACCCGTGGCTACACCCCTTCGCCCCTTTGGGGCGAGGTGGGGTGGGTGAGGTGGGGTGGTCGGGTTGGGTAGCCGCCCCACGCGGAGCGTGGGGGTACCCGAACCGTGGGGGTACCCAAACTGTGGGGATACCCGATGCCGGGCGGGTTGGGTGTCGCTAGGATGGTGGCGATGAGCACACAGCAGGTCTATCGAGTCGGCAGTCGGGTTCGGGTTACGCAGGCGTTGCCGAGGCCGATGGGGGGGATGCCGGCGACAGATCGTCTACCTGAACCTGGACCAATACTCGCAGTTGCAGCCGGTGAACTGAGCGTGGGGCGTTTGCGCGTGGCCGGTGCGGGGGCTACGGCTCTGTCGGCACGGTGGTGATGACCTGCGCGGGTGGGTTGGCCTTTGCAGGTGCTTTGGGTGGCATGGCTTTGATCGCGGCGAGTTGGCGGGCCAGGGCCTGGGCGATGGGGTCTTTGCTGGCCGGGCGGGTGGTGAACTGCGTGGCCTTGCCGGGGGTTGGGGTGAGGGTGAGGATGAAGTTGTCTGGGCGTGCCTCTTTGAGGGCTTTGCTGACGGCGGTGGCGAGTGGGGGTGGTGTCGCCGGGGGGAGTTGTGTGTTGGTGGTGATGACGACGGGTGGCGGGGACCAAGGGGCGGGGGTAAGGGCGGGTGCGGACTTGTTGGTGGGGCCGAAGGTGCTGACGGAGGAGGAGGGTGTGGACGTTGAGCCGGCGCCAGCGGTGTCGGTGCCTGGCTCGCTGTAGAAACCGCCGCCGCCACCACCACCAATAAAAGATGCGTTGCGTGCGGGGGTTGTGTTGCCGGGTGTGGATGATGAGTTGACGTCTGCGGGGTTGGGCAATGTGCCTGCGGGCCCACTACCCGGCGCGTTGCCGATGGGCGTGGTGGGCGTGGTTGTGTAGCCTGGTGGGTTTTGATTGAGTTCGGGGGGGACGGGCGGGATGGTGGCTGGAGGTGTGTTGGGTGCCGGGGTTGGTGGTGTGTCGGGCTGGGAGGTGATGGGGGCGTTGGGCGCGGTGAGTGGTGGCGGGTTGAGTGTGGGTGCGAGTGAGGGGAGTGTGGCAAACTGCCGAAGGAAGGGGTTCATGACGTCGCGGTAGAAGGGGATGAGGGGCTCGAACTCGTTGCGTTGGTTGGTGGCCCCCCAGGCGACGACGCCGGAGCAGCCGAGTTCGCGTGGGATCTCGAAGGATCGGCTGAGCATCCAGGGAGTGATGGGCATCATGCCCTTGGTGGGATTGCTGGGGTGGAACTGGTAGCCGATGAAGGGGATGACGGGCTTGCCGTTGGCGTGCCGGAGGGACTCGGCGATGTTGTCGGTGAGGTAACGTTCGTAGTCGGCATAGCGGTCGCTGTATGGTGGCAGGGGGGATGGGGTGTTGTTGGGCACCGAGGTGTAGAAGGGGTAGACACTGGGGAAGATGACATCGACCATCTTCCAGAACCAGGCCATCTCGTTCTCATAGCCCCAGCGCATCTTCTCGGCATTCTGGGGGTCGCGCCACTGCCAGTACATCTGTGTAGGGAAGTTGTAGAAGCCGACCTTCGCGTTCGGGCGGAGGGCCTTGGTGGCGTTGAAGATGCGGGTGAAGTGGTCTCGGGTGAAGGTGAGGTAGGTCTGGCGGAAGACCTCCTCTTGCTGCGCGGGTGTCTTGCCTGTGAGCAGTTGTGGGCGGGTCTGGCGGATGTGCTCGCGCCAGTCGTCGATGGTGTCATAGTCCTCGGCCGTTATGCCGAGGGTTGACGGGGAGTTGGGATGCCCGGTCCACCAGGGGCCCCAGGACTCATAGTCGAGGGCGATGAGGCCGCGGAAACTGACGTCCGGCACTGCATGTTCGAAGAACTTGGACATGCTGGTCAGGTACATCGTGTAGTACGCCTCTGGCCCGCCGGGGTAGCGGTCGATCATGTGCGGGCCGGCGTTGAAGTATGTCGCCAAGTGGCCCGCGTTGATGATCGCCACGTCCAAACGCCACGGGACATTCTGATACTCCATGGCGTAGAACCCGCGATCCGCAGCCCAGTAGTAGTAGTAGAGCGAAAACTCGTTTGACCTGGGCGTGGCCGTGACGAGCCCGGTAAACCGCTCGCGCGGGGCCCAGGTCTGCGCCAGCGCCGGGCTGGTGTTGGCAAATACCGCCACGGCCAAGAGCAGGCCGGCCCAGCCCATTCCATCGCACCTCCGCTTGCTCGACGACTTGCACCGGCACAGGTTGAATCGAAAGATCGCCATGGAACTCCTCACGTCCGATAGGTGCTGGCCCGTTCAATCACACAGACGATCATCGGATTCAATCTACGCCCGTGCAACGCCAGGGGTGAGATCGTCGCCTCAAATGTGGGGTTTCGGGTGGGAACAAGCCGGGCAAGAGGGTTGCAACACCTGGGGGAAGATCGGCGTACGCTAACTGTTAGTGTCTGTTTGGGTGGTTGTCTGTACCCCTGCGGGATTGGGGAAGATCGGGCCGATAGACTCGACTGGCCTTGGTGGCCGGAGGCAATCGTGGATAATGTGATCTTTGCCCTGCTGGTGCTCATCGGGGTAGCGATGTCAGTGCTGACGTTCTTCCGGCCCACGATGGGGTTCGTGGCCGTGCTGGTGATGTTCCCTTTCGAGGTGGGGTTGCAGTCGTTCAAGCCGGCGTTGATTTTGTCGTACCCGTGGGCGGTGAACGTGGGTGTGGCGTTGGTGGCAGGGCTCGCTGCGGGGTTGTGCTTCACGCAGCGGAAGCGTCCTCTGGCGGGGTTATCCAACCCTGCGACGTGGCTGTTTGTGGGGCTGTACGGGTGGATGCTGTCGACGTTTTTCTGGACGCCGACCTTCGAGGCGGCGATGTACTTTTTGAAACTGGGCTGGCCGTACATGGTGCTGCTCTACTTCATCACCCCGCTGCTGATCTCGAGCATCGAGGACCTTGACGAGATCATCCGGCCTTTTATGATCCTGAGTTCACTGGTTGCGATCTGCGTCTTCCTCAACCCGCGGGCGGGGTTCCTCAGCGGGCGGTTGACGATCGATCTGGGGTACGTCGCGGGCGTCGGGGAGATCAACTCCAACCCGCTGGCGTTGTCAGAGTTGGGGGCGATGCTGGCGATCGTCGCGGCGTTGTACCGGGGGCGGACAAGGTCGGTGCTGATGCTTGCGTTTCAGGTCGTGGCGTTCACGGTCGGGATGGGCTTTGCGTTGGCCGCCGGCTCTCGCGGGCAGGTGCTTGCCGCGGCGGGGGTGTGCGTGGTGGGCTACCCGCTGCTGGCCGAGCGGAAGAACTTCATGTCGATCTTGACCATCGGCATTGGTGGGATCATCGTCTCGGCGGTTGTTACGACGCTCTACCTCTTCCTTTTCCGTGGGGTCGAGGACACGCGGTGGTCGGGCACGGCCATCGAGCAGGGGGCCGGCGATCGGCTCGGGTTCATCACCGGGCTGCTTGAGGGGTACACCGGCCAGCCGGCCTTCTGGATTCAGGGCCTGGGCGCCAGCGGGTTCAACCAGTTCTTCCGTTTCCCGGACAGTGCCTTTCCCTTCCACTACCCGCACAACATCTTTGTCGAGAGCCTGGCCGAATACGGCCTGATCGGCCTGGCGCTGCTCATGGGCATCTGCTTTGTCTGCGCCAAGCAGTGGTCGAGGCTCTACCGTGCCGTGGGCAAGGACAACAACACGCGCTCGCTGTGCACGATCCTGCTGGCTCTGGCGATCTTTCAGTTCCTGATGAGCCTCAAGCAGGGGGCGCTGCTGAACGCGCCGCTCTTGTTCACCTTCACTCTCATCGTCGGCAAGCTGGCGACGCGGGCGGAGGGGGATGAGCATGGCCAGCCTGCCGATGTGGGCGGCCCTGACGATGAGGAGATCGAGAGACTGCAGATCGCTTACGCCGAGGGGGACCCGAGGGGGGCTAGTTGACCTTCTGGAAGTCGTCGGGCCCTTTGCCGCAGACGGGGCACTTTTGGATATCGAGTTTCTCGACGACAAAGCCGCACGTTCGGCTGACGTAATAGTCGTGCTTGCCACCCTTGAGGGCCTCGCCTGCGGGGCCGGCGTCCTTGAAGAAGCGGGCAAGTTCGATCGTCCCCTCGCGTGCCCAGCGGATGGCTCGGACGGCGTCGCGGTTGCCCTCGTCGTCGCAGGCCCGGCGCCAAGTGGGCAGGTCCGTCTCCTTGAGCGCGCTGAGGAGCTTCAAGGCGGAGGCAAGGTTCGCGGCCGTCTGCCCGACGGGGATCGGCTTGCTCTCAGGGTCGATCGCCGCGGCGCCGCCGAGCGCGGCGATCTGGGCGTTCATCAGCCCGGCGTGGATTTGCTGCACGCGGGCCATGGCCCGGAAGAGGCTCGCAACGCCCGCAAGCTTCTCGGCGTCGGCCTTCTCGGCAGCGGCGACGGCAAAGTCGGCACCACGCGACAGAGAGGTGTACGCCAGCCCGAGGGCCTTAAGGGTCTGCACCTTGGGGCCTGTCGGGGTGCCCATGCCCCCTTTGCCATCAGGCTGGGCCGGGGGTTCGGCCAGGGTACACGGGTTGCAGGGGGCCGAGAGGGCCAAGGAGGCACCCAGAATAATGCTTGCTGCGGTCTTTGGCATCTTGATGCTCCTGAAGAGTTCTTGGCCGGTGGATGGTTGGGTGTGGGAATGGGAATCTTATCCGAAAACTGTTATGATTTGCACTCGTAGTTGTGCGTGATCGTATAGATCGGCTCGGTGGTGCTTTGCTCTGTCAGGGGGTGTGCGATGGAATCTGGTGCAAGGGATCGGGATGGAGACGATGGTTTTTGCAGGCTGGCGCGTGATGAGGTTGTGCGAGCAGCGCACGACCTGGGCAACGCGGTGCTTGCGATGCACGCCTCGGCGGACCTGCTGGCGTACGCCGTGGGTAAAGGTATGAGCACAGTAAGTGCGATGGCGTCGCTGCGTGAGGGTATCGAGCAGGCCCGGCAGGTGGCTCGGCGGCTTGGTGATGCGGTTGCAATCGCGGGGACGATCGGTGATGCGGGCGTGGCAGTGCGTGCCGCTGGGCAGGGTGGGCAGGGTGGGCAGGGTGGAGTTAAGCCGATCACACGAGCGTTGTTGATCGGGCATGACGCGCAGACGGCGTCGCTGATTGTGCAAACACTACGCAACGCGGGTGTCGCTGCCGAGATACTTGGCGGGGGCACGCCGGCGGATGTGCTTGGGGCGCAGTTGGGGGAGGTGGGCGTGCTGGTGGTTGATGCCGAGGGTATCGAGCCGGGTGCGTTGTCGGCCGTGGCGCGGGCGTGCGGGAGCGGGGGTTTGCACTGGGGGATCATCATCGTCGGTGGCCCGGCCGAGCGGCTGCCGGCTGGGCTGGATGGGCCGCGGGTGCGGGTGCTGAGCAAACCATTCGCGATCGGCTCTCTGAAGAAGGCTCTGGAGGAAATTCTCAGCCTGAGGGGCTAAAAAACGCCCTTCTCGCCTGTGCATAAGTCTGGTGCACAGTTGTATTCTGTGAAAATACTGATATGCTCTTGCGAGCGGCACGATCTTTGTGCATGTGTTTGCGAGCCGTGTATGGACCGGTTGAGTGCATTGCGAGTAGTGGTGGCCGATGACCACGGCCTTGTGCGCGGGGTCCTGCGCGAGCACCTTGTCCAGCGTCAGTTGTTCGATGTTGTCGCGGCCGTTGGGGATGCCGATGCCGCTCTGGGCGCTGCGCTGGCGCACACGCCCGACGTGGTGGTGCTGGATGTGGAGATGCCCGGTCGCAGCCCGTTTGAGGTCGCGCGATCGATCGGCTCGGCGTTGCCACGCACGGCGGTGATGTTCTTGTCGTCGTACTTCCAGGACCGGTACATCGAGCAGGCCGTGGCGGCGGGGGCGCGCGGGTATGTGGTCAAAACCAGCACGCCCGAGCAGTTTATCCAGGCGATTCGGCAGGTTGCGCAGGGGGGTGTCGCGTTCTCGGCCGAGGTGATGGACCGGCTGGTGATCGACCGTTCGGGTGTGCGTCTGACCGGGGGTTTGAGCACGAAGCTCTCGCAGCTATCTGACCGCGAGATCGAGGTGGTGCGTTACCTGGCGACGGGGCTGAGCAAGAAGGAGATCGCCGGGAACATGCACCTATCGGTCAAGACGGTGCAGAACCACGCCGACCGTTTGATGCAGAAGTTGGGGATCCACGACCGTGTGGCGTTGGCGCGTTTTGCGATACGCGAGAAGATCGTCAGCCCGTAGTTTGTCGCGGGCGTGGGGGTCGCCGCACAAGGTTGTGTGATTTTCTAAACAGGCCCACACCCGGCACACGTAATAGGGATATTTACCCCATTGGTGTGGAGCGTGATCCGGCCGAATGCTCGGTTATGAGTAATACACGATCAGAACTTCCGGGCACACAGATCGAACCAAACACGCGGGCGCACACGGCTGACACCTGGATCGGTGGCCGGCCGGGGCGAGCTACACCCATCCGTGGCGGTGAGGTGGCCGGCACAGAAACGGGTGTGCAAGGTGCGCTGCTGAGCCAGGACGTGCGTGGCGTGCTGGAAAAGTGCCTGGGCGTGGCCGGGGCTTTATACACACGGGGACAGTGGGGTGGTCTGGAGGAGTGGCTGGCCGGGGGCGCGGCGCAGGTGTTGGAGTTTTACACCCGTGGCGGCGAGCAGTCGGGCACAGCGGGGGGCAACGGCGGAGCTCCTATCGGCGCGTGGATGGCGCTGGTAACGCAGGCGCAGCGGATCGAGAGCCGGCGCGTGGTGGGGCTGGCGCAGGTTGGATACCCGGGGTTCTCACCCGAGCAGGTGGCCGACGTTGCGCACGGGGTCTGCCTCAACCCTTCGACGTGGTCGGAGGTGATCGTTCGGCAGGTGAGTGGCTCGCCGGTGCTCGGCTCGCAGGCGCGTGTGGTGCAAGTGCCGAGCGCATCGGACCAGGCGGTGCGTGTAACGACGCCGCTGGGGAGGTTTGTGCGCGGGGTTGTGCCGATCGCGCCGGGGGGTGATGGGCGAGCGCTGCTGTGGCAGGTCGACGGGAAGCTGGGCGGCTGGACGCCGACGGGGCAAGACGCGGCGGCGGGTGAGGGGCTGTCGCTGGCGCTGCCGCAGGCGTACACGCAGACGGTACACCGGCGTGGTACGCAGCGGGAGATGTTGACCCGGGCCGTCAGCGCGAGCCAGTCGCAGATTCTGCCCTTGCTGGCCAAGGGGCTGAGCCAGAGGCAGATCAGCCAGCGTGTGAGCCGGAGTCTGCACACGGTGCACGACCACGTCAAGGGGATTTATGCCGCGCTTGGGATCAAGAGCCGGTACCAGCTGTACGTGCTCTGGAACGGCGGGGACCCGAGCGGCGTCGATGGTGAGGACTGAGCCGGGATGGCGGCAGGGCGATACGCTGGGCGTATATGCAACTTGCCCTGCAGACTGAGCACCTTGAAGCGACGGCGGCGGCGTGGCTGGGGGAGCGGTGCAAACTCGTCCGGTGCGCTGCCGACGGGCCTGGCTTTTGCGAACTCTTGGCCCAGGCCGATGCGCTGGTAGTACGCACGTACACGCGTGTGGACGCGGCGCTGCTGTCGCGTGCGCCGAGGTTGAAGGTGGTCGGGCGTGCGGGTGTGGGGCTGGACAATGTTGACCTAGCCGCGTGCGCGGCACGTGGGGTTGTGGTCGTCAACACGCCCGAGGCAAACACCAGCGCGGTGGTGGAGTATGTGCTGGCGTTGATGCTCGACGCGACACGCCCGCGCGGCGGGCTGGACAAGGCCGTGGACGCCAAACGCTGGAAGGAGCTGCGCGAGGAGCTCAAGGCCCCCAGGCAGTTGTGCGAGTTGACGCTGGGCATCTGGGGGCTTGGAAAGATCGGGCGTGAGGTTGCGCGCTTGGCCGGTGCGCTACGGATGCGGGTGGTCTACTACGACATTATGGAAATCCCAGAGCAGCACCGGCACGGGGCGTTGCCGGTGGATCGGCGACAGTTGTGCGCGCAGGCCGACGTGCTGACGGTGCATGTCGATGGGCGTGCGTCCAACCGCAATCTGGTAGGCCCGGCGGACTTTGCGTTGATGAAGCCCGGCGTGGTCTTCATCAACGCCGCGCGGGGGTTTGTTGTTGACAGGGTGGCCCTGGCCGGGTTCCTGCGGGCCAACATCGGCGCGCTGGGGATGCTCGATGTGCACGAGCCGGAGCCGTTTGACGCGTCGTACCCACTGCTGGGCGTGCCCAACGCGCACCTCTACCCGCACCTGGCGAGCGCCACGGCACTGGCACACACAAACATGAGCTGGGTCGTCAAGGACGTTTGGCGCGTGCTCAACGGGGAAGAGCCGATGCACCGTGGCGTGGCGGAGGCGTGAGGTGTGCACGGTGGGGCGTGCTTCCACCCCGCCCGGCGAGCGCTGGGGATCAAAGCATTTGACCGCGGGGGCACAGGGAAGAATGGTGTGGTGGTTGTATTGAGTTGTTTGTGCTTGCCAACCCCACCCCTGCCCCTGCCCTGTACAGACCTGGGACATAGGTAACACTGCGTCAGGATATGGGTGGCACTTTGGCCGGGGACTGTTTGGGCTTTTCAGGAGGCCCAACATGCCCTGGCGGGAGTGGTCGATCATGTCGTCTCGAGAAGAGTTTGTCGCGCTCGCAACATCGCCCGCGATGGGCGTGGC
>JAJTGZ010000020.1 GCA_021299385.1 Phycisphaeraceae bacterium
GGGGAATCACCCGTGCCGTCCAGCGTTGCCCATCTTATCATTAGGCACAATCTTCACGGAATTTGGGTTGACGACAGGGGAGGGTGTGGTATACTTGACACGATAGCGGATTTCCTAAGTGTTCGGCTGTTGCCGAGCGCGAGCCGCTAGCAACAATGCCGCATATATGTGGCAGAGGAGAGAGACGTGTCCATGAAATCCTTTACAAGCGTGGCCGCTTGCGTGGCCCTTACTGGCTTGGCGGTTTCCACCGCCTCGGCCTCCATCACCATCCCCACCGTTACCATCGGCAACATCCGCAACGCCGCGGACCCGCTGACGGGATTTGGGGCGGTGAACTATGTGTACAACATTGGGACCACCGAGGTCACCAATGCGCAGTACGCCGCGTTCCTCAACGCCAAGGCCGCGACAGATACCCACAAGCTGTACAACACGTTCATGGGCACCGACGTTGGCGGCATCAGACGCTCGGGCTCGGCGGGGTCGTACACGTACAGCGCTATCCCAGGTCGCGAGAACAACCCGGTGAACTTCGTCTCCTTCTGGGATGCGACCCGCTTCGCCAACTGGCTGCACAACGGCCAGGGTAACGGAGACACCGAGACCGGTGCGTACACGCTGACCCCCGGCAGCATCAGCGCCAAATCCATCACCCGCAACGCGGGCTGGCAGTGGGCGTTGCCCGGCCAAGCGCCCGGCCAAGACGAGTGGTACAAGGCCGCGTACCATCAGCCCGCTGCCCAAGGCGGTGACAGCGACCACTTCTGGCTCTACCCCACGTCGAGCAACACGATCAACACGTCGCAGGCGAACTTCAACTCCACCGGCCTCAGGCCGGTCGGCTCTTTTGCGCCGAACTTCTACGGCACGTTCGATATGGGCGGGAACGTCGCTGAGTGGACCGAAGGGGCCGATAACACCTTCCGTAATTTCATGGCCAATTTCAGAGGCGGCAGTGCCGTCAGCTCCCAAAATGCTCTGGCGGCCGACTTTGAGGCCTACGATATCACAGACAGGGAGGACCAGTTCCTCGGCTTCCGTGTCGTTCAGGTCCCCACCCCCGGCGCGGCCGCGGTCCTGGGCCTCGGCGGCCTGCTCGCCGCCCGTCGTCGTCGCCGCTGAGTTCGCTCGACTCTGACCGTACAACCTCATTTCAACCCTCCACGGCCCGGGCACACGCTCGGGCCGTGGTCGTTATGGTGTCGTGGTGGATTAGTTCGCCGCGAGCACCTCCGCTGGCCCACCAACCACGCCCGCCCAGAGAGGTGCGCACCAAAGGTGTGCCCTTGCGCATGACCGACGACAATGACGGCAAGATGGCGACCGTCCCCGTCGCCTGGCTCCACCGACCCCCACGAGGCTCGATAAACCCGCCAACAAACCGGGGCCGCAAGAGCATCGTGGCAACCGCCTGGCCGTCCGCGCTGACGCGGGTGCTGCACAACCCATCGAAGCCGCTGGGGACGGAGAGATTGCTGTTCAATCTAGGAATGTCCGAAATGCCGGGGATCGCGAAGAACTGCCCCTGGCCCAGCCCGGCACCGTGCGCGCCGAGCAGAGAGACCAACGCCGACAAGGTGGTCAAGGCCATCGAAAGTACCCGCCTGCAATCCCCCATTGGAGTGGTTGTCAACCAGGTTTGCACATACTAACCTATATCGCTCGATCAGCCTTTCCCTCCATGGCGACGTGGATTTTCATCCTGGGTGCGTTCTGGGTGCTCCTCATCGCGCTCTCGGCGGCGGCTCGTCGCGTTGACACCCGCCCAAGCTGGCCTGCCAGCGGGCCTGTCGAGTTGGCCAACAGGCTCTACTGCCGGGTCTTTCATGGTCTGGGCGTGCTCGGCACACCCAACGTCCGCCTGGCGATGGCCCGCACGCCCGGCCGGGCGTTGATCGTCGTGAGCAACCACAAGGCGGGTGTGGATGGCCTGCTCGTCTCGGCGGGGGTGCCGTTTTTTATCCGGTGGATCATGGCCTGGGACATGAAGATGCCCGGGCTGGAGTGGGCGTACGAGTTTGGGCAGTTGATCTTCGTCAGCCGGGAGTCCGAAAACCGCGACCTCGTTGGCGTGCGCGAGGCGTTGGGGCACCTTGGCAGCGGGGGCGTGCTGGGGATTTTCCCGGAAGGGAGGTTGTGCCGGCACATCGGCGAGATTTATCCCTTCCAGCCGGGGGTGGGGTTGCTGATCTCGCGGAGCGGCGCGTTGGTGCTGCCGGTGGTTCTCAGGAGGTCGCCGATCTGCGAGAGCGCTTATGCGAGCCTGCTGACGCCGAGCCGGAGTGTGATCGAGTTCATGCCCCCGATCGACTACGCCGGCAGAGGCCTGAACGCCAGCGCGATCGTCAAGGACCTCCAGCAGCACTACGAACGATGGATCGGCCCGGTGAACCACGAACCGCCAAGGACCACGGCCAAGGGATAAGTGTTCGTGCAGCCCCCGGCCCTCGGCCCTCAAACCTAAGAGGCTGTTTCAGAAATCCAAAGCCACGGGCTGGAAGCCCGTGCCACCGGGTTCTGAAACGTTCTCTAACACCTAATACCAAGCACCTAACCCCTTCCCGCTCAGCACCCCGCGAAGAACCTGTTGAGGAAGACGATGATGTCGTCGGCGGTGAACTGGGTGTCGGGCGTGGTGCTCTGACCAGGCCCGGCAACGTCGGCCCGCGTGTCGCTGGCAAAGAACCAGTTGAGGTAGACGATGATGTCGTCGGCGGTGAGGGCGTTGTCGCTGCCGGGGGATTGGCCGGGCCCAGCGACGTCGGCGGGGCTGCCGAAGGTGTAGCGGGCGAAGTAGGCGGAGGGGTTGCCGCCGGCGGTGTAGAAGGCACCGCCAGCGATGAGGTCGCCGTTGGGGAGTGTTGCGAGTGCGTTGACACTTGGATAGGAACCACCACCGGTAATTCCTGTGCCGAGGGTGGACCATGCCGAGCCGTTCCAGCGGGAGATGTTATTGACAGGAACCCCGCCGGCCGTTGTGAATCTGCCGCCGACGACAAGGTCGCCGTTTGGGAGGGTGGTGAGTGCAGAAACGTTGGTAAAGCTGCCTGCTAAACCCGTGCCGAGTGGGGACCAGGTTGAACCGTTCCAGCGGGCGATGGATCTCGCTTGCACTGAGCCAATTGTGCTAAAGCTACCACCGGCGATGAGGTCCCCATTCGGGAGAGTCTTCAGTACAGTGACTCCACTGTCTGGGCTCTGCCCTGTGCGGAGCGGGGACCATGCTGATCCGTTCCATCTGGCAATGTTCCACACTCTCCACCCGACAGAGGTGGTAAACTCAAACTGACCGCCGGCGATAAGGTCTCCGTTGGGCAGGGTGGTAAGGGCATAGACGGTGCCGACGAGGCCCACCCCGGTTCCAAGTGGTGACCATGCCGAGCCGTTCCAGCGCGCGATGCCGGATCGGGTCACCCCACCATCAGTGCTAAAATTCCCCCCTGCGATGAGGTCACCGTTGGGAAGGGTCGCGAGAGCGTAGATGCCGCCGCCGCCGATCAATCCTGTGCCGAACGGGGACCACGTTGAGCCGTTCCAGCGGGCGATGTATCTCGCGGGCAGCCCCCCGGCGGTGGTGAAGTCTCCGCCGGCGATTATGTCGCCGTTTGGCAGCAGGGTTGTGAGAGCGCGGACAGTCGTGAAATTGTCGCCGATTCCCGTACCGAGCGGCGAGTGCGCAGAGCCGTTCAAGCGGACGATTCTGTTTGCAGAGTTTCCCCCAGCGACGGAGAATGACCCGCCGACGATCACATCGCCCCCCTGCAATACCATCAAGGAGGTAACTACGGAGTTGAAGTTGGACACGCCCACCCCGCCCCCCAGTGCCGACCAGGAGCCGTCGCCCGGGTTGTACCGAGCGATCCCGTTTGCCGACAGCCCCCCAGCGGTGTTGAAGTAGCCACAAGTAATTATGTTCCCGTCTGGCAGGACAGCAAGTTCGTAGATAAAAGGGTCGACAATCCCACTCACCCCGCTGCCCAAGGCCGACCACTCCCCCGTCGTGAGGTTGTAGCGGGCGATCCGGTTAGCTGGGAGACCCCCGGCGGTGGTGAAGTAGCCACCCGCGATCACGTCGCCACTGGGCAGCACAACCAAGGTGCGGGCAGAGGCGTTCACCCCGCTGCCCAGGGCTGACCACTCTCCCGAAGCCGGGTTACAGCGGGCGATACGGTTGGCAGGTAAGCCACCAGCGGTGGTGAAACTTCCGCCAACGACCACGTCGCCACCGGGCAGCACGGCCAAGGCGTTGACCGAGCTGTACGCCCCGGTCACACCACTCACCCCGCTTCCCAGTGCCGACCAGGCTTCCGTTGCCGGGTTGTACCGGGCGATGTTGTTTGCCGGCAGGTCCCCGGCGAGGTCGAAACGGCCCCCGACGATCAGGTCTCCATCGGGCAGGATTGCCAAGGATTGCACGTTGGAGGTCGCCCCGTTCACGCCGCTGCCCAGTGGGGACCACACGCCCGTGGCGGGGTTGTACCGTGCGATCCTGGACGCCGCCACGCCCCCTGCGGTGGTGAAGTAACCGCCCACGATCACGTCGCCACTGGGCAGGACGGCCAAGTCGTAGACGGAGTTGTCCATCCCGCTGCCGAGTGCCGACCAGACGCCCGTGGCCGGGTTGTAGCGGGCGATGTTGTTCACCAGCAGAGAGCCGGCATAGGTGAAGCTTCCGCCCACGATCAGATCGCCGTTGGGAAGGGCCGCTATGGCATAGACGAAGCCGCTCACTCCGCTCCCGAGCGCTGACCATGCCCCCGTCGCCGGGTTGTAGCGTGCAATGCCGATCGCCTCTGAGCCCCCGGCGGTGCTGAAGTAACCACCGACTATGATGTCGCCACCTGGCAGGGCCGCCACGGCGTAGGAGGAGCCAGCCACAACCGGCAGGCCCCCACCCGGCAACCACCCCGGCGTGCACTGCGCCCTGACCAAGTCCGTCGGCAGCAGCACGTGCAGCAGGCACGCCAGAAGGGAGGCCAGAAGGGTGATTTGGTTTGCCCGAACGCCTGCAAAACGGCGTGCTGAGCGACGATCGGCGCACTGAATCATAAGTTTCTCCACAAGTTTGAGGACCCCTCACACGATTGTACTTGCCATCAACTACAACGCCCACGTATACACGGCTACCCAGGCCGAGCGGACGCACGTCGTGATGCTCGGCGATAAAACCCGGCCGGGCCAGGCTTGACGCCGCACCACCACACGCCAGAGTCGGTGCGATAGAAAGGGGCGTCCGGTTGCAGGTTCTTGTAAAATTCTCACCGACCGATTTTGGAGGCTTTGATCCCCCAACCCTCGGCCCTGACCCCTAACCCCTAACCCCCTCCCCTAGCACCCCGCAAAGAACCGGTTGAGGAAGACAATGATGTCGTCGGCGGTGAACTGGGTGTCGGGCGTGGTGCTCTGGCCAGGCCCGGCCACATCGGCCCGCGTGTTGCCGGCGAAGAACCAGTTCAAGAACACGATGATGTCGTCGGCCGTCAGTGAGCCGTCGCTGCCGACGCTCTGCCCAGGCCCGGCCACGTCGCTCGGCCCGCACGCTACAACGCCCACCACCGTGCCACGCAGCGTAACCACCACGCTCGGCGTATCCACCGAAGCGTTCGGGATCGTGATCGTCCGCACCACCGCGCCGGGCACGCTGGTGTTTAGCGACACCGTGTGCGTGTTCACGCCCCCGCCCGCGGCATCGCTCAGCGTCCCGTTCGGGGTGATCGAGAAGGGTGCCGCCGCAGTAGGCATCGTGTAGGTCAAGCTCGCGATCCCGCTGGCTGTCCACAGCGCCACGTCGCCGGTGTTGCTGACGGTGAACGTCCGCGCCTGCACGCTGTTGATCGGCACGCTGCCAAAGTCGATGTCCAGGGTGCTCAGACCGATCTTTGCCGGCACGCGCAGGTCTAAAAAGACCGGCAGGTGCCCGCCGTTGGGCGCGCTGTTGGCC
Source organism: Phycisphaeraceae bacterium (assembly GCA_021299385.1). GTDB lineage: Bacteria > Planctomycetota > Phycisphaerae > Phycisphaerales > UBA1924 > JAJTGZ01. Next base: position 5,945 of record JAJTGZ010000020.1, read on the forward strand.
AGCGCCAGCGCGATCGTCGGCCCCACGGCAAGGTTGTCCGTTATCCGCATCGGCGCGTTGACCGACTGCCCGTCGACGCCCCAACTCCGGTACGAGTGGTTCGGGTCCGCGAAGGTGTTCAGGTTCCACGGCGTCGTGAGGCTCCCGATGTAGTCCAGCCCTGTTCCGTTGCGCAGGGCGGCGTTGAGCATCAGGAAGTCAAAGCGGTCGTCCATCTGCGCGTTCGGCAGGCTCGTGATATTGGCCGGGTCCTGCGTGTAGAGCATGCGGAAGGTGCTAGAGCTGTTGCCGCTCCAGGTGCCGGGGGACATGATCGGGTCAAAGAGCGGCCCGGTGGGGACGCTTGGGTTGGGGCCGACGAGGGCCTTGTACCCTTCGTCGTTTGAGGAGCGCGTGTTGAAGTCTCCGCCGAGGATCGCGTTGGCCGCCGCGGGTCTGAGGCCCGCGACCGTCTCGGTGCTCAGCCCGTTGACATTGGCGGCGATCCGCTGCCCCTCCGTCGCCCGGCGCAGTTCATCTGCGCCACTGCCCGACTTCATGTGCGAGCTGTAGAGCGCGATCCGCGTGGCCGGGGAATCAGGGTACCCCACCAGGCGGACGATCCACCTCTGAGTGTCCCTGGGCGGCAGGTGCGGCGGCAGCCCGTCGGAGTCGTTAGCGCCCACCGAGATCACCGTCGTGTCCTGCACCAACTGCACCTTGCTGCTGCGGTAGAACATCGAACCCTCTGAGTCGGTGCTGACGACAAAGGTAACCTGCTGCCAGTCCCCAGGGCTTCCAGGCGCGGTGTTGAGGATGTTGCGGAAATTCACCAGCGCGGCGTTCGAGGAAATCTCCTGCACCACGATCACGTCAGGGGACATGCTCTTGCCCGCGTTGAGGTATGGCCCGCCCCCGGGCAGCGTCGCGGGCACGACGCCATAGATCGCCGTCTGAAACTCGTTGATCCGGCCCGAGGAATAGTTGGTGATGTTCCACTGCGCCACACGCAGCTGCCCGAGCGCACACGGCGCGCCCGATGCAAGCAGGAGTGATACCAGTATGTTCCGTACGACTTTCTTCATAATATCTTTCTTCCTAACTCTTGACTGCAAACTCTGCACACCAACCCCAAGTACCCCGCCTTTGGGTACCCCGAACCTCCGGGGCGGGCATCTCCCTCTTCAAGACCCCCGGCTCGGAGATCCGGGGTGCCCAAATCCGGGTTACCCAATCCGGGGTGCCCAAACGCACCACATCACGCGGGCATTACTGCCCGCTGAAAAAGGCGTTCAAGAACACAATAATATCGTCGGCCGTCAGATCCCCGTCGCCGCCGAGGCTCTGCCCGGGCCCGGCGATATCCGCCACCGGCAGATTCCCCGCAAAGAAAGCGTTGAGGAACACGATGATGTCGTCGGCCGTGTACTGGTTGTCCGGGCTTGGCGACTGCCCAGGCCCGGCGATGTCCGCCAGGGCCCTGCGGGGCAGCATCAGCATCAGCACGTTGTACGCCTCGTCGCTGCCGCTGTCGCCACCGGATGGGTCGCTATAAACCCCGTCGTTGTTGGTGTCATAGATGATCTTGGCCCGGAACACAGCCCCGCCCAGAGAGAGCGGCGACCCATACCCAACCGTCGCACGGTCCACCCCCGCCAGGGGCTGCTGCACCGTGCTGCTCGACCACGTCGTGCCCGAATCAATGCTGTCGGCGTCGGCGACGGACATGAACTCGATCTGGTAGTTCCGCCCGCTGTTGCGACCGGCGATCGTCCTGCCGACCTCCGCGAGCATCTCCAGCCGATAGGCGTTGGTCGCGGGGTCAAAGTTTGCACGAAGCAGGGCCACCGTCCCCCGCGCCTGCACCGCGTCGCGCAGCTGCACCGTCGCGGTGAAATACACGTTCCCCACGCTGTCGAACGCCGGCGCCGAGATCGAAGGCCCGCTCGTTGCCCCCGGGAAGACCTCGCTGGCTAGCGCGATAAACCCGATCGGCGTTGCGTCCACCTGGTTGTCCCCCTCGCCCGCATCCCCCGTGCCGGGCAGACCGTCAAGGCCATTGTCGCCGAAGACCGCCTTGGAAAGCCCCCCCGCGGCCCCCGCGGCGTTGCCCGTGTGCGCCGCGATCGACCACGTCGCACTGCCGACGTTGCCCGGCGAGGTCCGCGCCACGGCGATGTAGTTGTTCATCCCCTGCGGCACCGCTGCGCCCGTACCCGTACTCGCCACGGTCGCCGCCAGCAGCAAATCCCCGTTGGCCAGGACCGTTACAGCCACCGGCCCCGATGCGCCGCGATAGACCGCTTGCGATTGATAGTTCGTAAACTCCTGATTCTCCAGCGACCCAAACGCGGCCGACGGATCAAATGCGTCATCCCGGTCGATCAACACACCCGCCGACGAGGGCATCTCGACAAGCGTGCGCCCCGCGACGGCACCGTTGCTGGCCACGCCCCACGCCGCCAGGGAGCGCGTCTTGGTCGTGCCCGTGTTGCGGGCCATGATTGCCGCGGTCCCCACAGGCGTTCCGCCGCCCGTGAAGCCACCGAATACATACGGCGAAAAGCCCAGGCTCCCGCGCCCGCTCGCGCCCGTTGGCAGGTGCGTCTGCGTGTTTGTCAGGCTCGTGCCGTTGGCCGTCGCCTCGCTCTGGTAGTTGTTCGCCAGGTCCGCCGCGATCATCACCGGGCGCGTACCGAGCTGTGATGGCACGATCCCCGGCACCGTCTCGGTCGTCGTAATCGAGCTGAGCACACGCGTCGCCGCGTCGGTCCCACCCGACTCCGAGATCGCGTTGACCGCCGAAGCACTCCGCAACAACGCCGGCACGCGGAAGAGCTTTTTGTTGCTGATCGGGTTGGCGCCCAGGCTCATACCAAAGCCATCACCTGAAAAGTGCACATTCCCCGCGCTGTCGGCCGTGCCCAGCCCCAGCGTCGCGTTGGCGTTGCCCACCGAGGTACGGTTGCTCGCCGCGACGACGCGCGAGACATACACCCGGTCCGGCAAGCGTGGCCGAACGCCTATCACCGCCGCGATGATGTTGTTCTCGTCGTCGCTGTCCCCCCAGATGTTGTTCGCACCGGGGCCAAACTCCAAGAACCCAGCCGTCAACTGCTGCGCCTGCAACCCCACGCCGCTCACCGAACCCGGCGCACTGTTCCGCGTCGCGTTCACACCCGCCCCCGGCGTGTTCCACACCGCGTAACTCGACCGCGCCAACGCCTGCACCGGCGAGAGCGTGCTGCTGACTGTCGTGCTGGCGATGAGGTGGTTGAAGAACGTGCTCTGCTGGCTCAGCGAGGCCTTGGCCACCGGACCCATGAGATACCGCTGCCCCCACGATGAGCGAAACTCTGTCAGGTCCACCACATAGTTGTTCACCTGCTCGGCCGTCGAGCCCGTCCCCGCCGCGTATGCCGAGGTCGCGTCGCCGGGCAACCCGGGCGCGCTCGCAACCGAGTCCTGCCCAAGCGCCACGGGCGCACAGGCCAAAGCCCCGCCAATGAACGCCCCACGGGCAAGGCCCGCAAACACACGCAGCACCGCGGCTGAAGTTCTCTTGTCGCACACACGCATAACGCATACCTCCATTGCCGCGCAAACAAAGCCGCCCGCAGACGGGTCAAGACCACACACCGACTCATACGGCACCAATCGCCGTCAAGTTCCTACGCCCCAACCAATCCAGCCCGAACCAACCCACTGCTGCCCAACTTCGGCCCAGCAAACATGCACCCTGAGTGTACAACACGCCGGCACCCCCGCCAACCGCATAATGCCGGGTTTCACGTCTGCCGAGAACCAAAACCACCCGTACAACGCCCGAGAACCCAGGCACCCACACCATTTCTATACCCCCCGGCCCTCGCTACCCTGCCGCATATGGCGTACCTCGCCCTGGCCCGCAAGTACCGTTCGCAGACCTTCACCGACCTCGTCGGGCAAGAGGCCATCGTCAAGACGCTCACCAGCGCCGTCAAACTCGGGCGCGTCGGGCACGCCTACCTCTTCACCGGCACGCGGGGCGTGGGCAAAACCTCCAGCGCACGCCTCTTTGCCGACCTGCTCAACAACCCCGACGGCGACCCCGCCCTCCGCAAGGCCATCCTCAGCGGGCAGGACACCGACGTCATCGAGATCGACGCCGCCAGCAACAACAGCGTCGACGACGCACGCGAGCTCATCGCCAACAGCGTTTACCGCCCACTCCGCGGCCGGCGAAAAATCTACATCATCGACGAGGTCCACATGCTCTCGATCAACGCCTTCAACGCGTTGCTCAAGACGATGGAAGAGCCCCCCGAGCACGTCGTCTTCATCCTCTGCACCACCGAGACGCACAAGGTCCCCGCGACGATCCAGTCGCGCTGCCAGCGCTATGACTTCCGCAACATCCCCCCAGCGATGATCGCCACGCACCTCGGTGAGGTCATCAAGGGCGAGGGCATCGACGCCGAGCCTGACCTGCTGCTGGCCGTCGCACGCCTGGGCAACGGCAGCATGCGCGACGCGCTGAGCCTGCTCGACCGCCTCCTCGCCTCGGGGGACAAGAAGCTCACCACCTCGATGCTCGAACGCCTCCTCGGCCTGCCCGAGCGGGAACTGATCGTCCAACTGGTCGATTCCCTCGCCGCCGCCGACGCCGCAGGCGCGCTGGAGCGCACCGCCGAACTCCTTTCTAAGGGCACCAGCATCGACCAGTTGATGTCCACGCTGGCCGACCACCTGCGCGACCTGATGGTGCTGGCCGCGTGTGGCGAGCAGACCGACCTGGTCGATCTCTCGGGCGACTGGCGCGCCCAGGCTACCCAGCAGGCCGCACGCTTTGACCCGGCAGGCCTGGTGCACATGATCGCCCTCGTCGAGAGCGTCGCCGCGCGGGCCAAACTCTCCTCCTTCCCCCGCGCGCTCGTGGACGCGGCGGTCGTCCGCCTGGCGATGACCGAAAAACTCGCCGACGTTACCGCCCTGGCCCTGGCCACCACCGCAAGCCCAACCGCCACCGCGCCGGGAGCACCCCGCCCAAAAAAACCATAGAGGCGACCGAGCCGCCACCCCCGCGCTCGGCCGCCACCTCGCAACCTCCACCCCCGCCCGAACCCCCATCCAAACCCCCGCCCGTGCACACCCCCGCACGCGCACAGGTTCCTACACCCGATACACCACCGACCCCGACGGCGATCCCCTGCGCCACCCCCCACGCATCCCCGGCTCAAGTCTGGGCCGAGCTCCTCGCCGCCGCGGGCGACAACGATCGGCTCAGCGCGCAACTCGAAAAACTCGAACTCGTCTCGCTCTCCCCGCAGCGTGCAGTCCTGGGGCACGCGCCGCGCAACAAGATCGCCGCCGAGCTTGCCCTGGCCCACGTCCAACCCCTCCTCGCCCGCGTTCTAGGGCACCCCGTCGCCGTGCTGCTCCAGCCGCTGCCTACCACCGAGCACCCCCGCCTTGTCCACGCACCATTGCCACCAGGCCAGCAGGCCGAGGCCCCAACCACCACCCCCGCACCATCGCCAGTATCACCCCCACCCCCGGCACCCGACCGCGCCGCACTCGACGCCGAGGCCCAGAACCCCCTGGTCATCCACGCGATGCAGGCCCTGGGCGCAACCATCCGCACCATCCGCCCGCGCACAGATTGAAACTACTCCAACACGCTCTGATTGATTCCCCTTGTGCAATTCGTGGCCCTGCAATATCAACACACCATCTTCCCCTCACCAAACCTCTTCTCTGCATTTCTACCTCCATACCTCCCGCCTCTGAGTGCATCCCCATACCCTCCCCCATGACCCCGGCTAAGGACCTCTCCCCGCACGCACAGCCCGGCGTCTATCTCACCGACGACCTCCCAGGCATCGGCGGCCTGCTCAAACAACGCGATGACGACTTCCTCGTCGAAGAAATACCCGCCTATCAACCCTGCGGGCAGGGCGAGCACATCTACCTCTTCGTCCAGAAAAAAGGCCTGAGCACCCAGAACATGGTCCAGATGCTCGCCCGGCACTTCTGCGTGCCCCTCTCCGCCGTCGGGTATGCGGGCCTCAAAGACCGGCACGCCATCACGCGACAGGTCGTCAGCATTCACGCGCCGGGGAAGGTCCCCGAAGACTTCCCATCGATCAAGGACGACCGCATCGCCGTGCTCTGGTCGGACCTGCACACCAACAAACTCCGCCGGGGGCACCTGCTCGGCAACCGCTTCTCCATCCGCGTTCGGGGCGTCGCGCTCCGCGCGATCTTCGACGCCAAAAAAACCCTCGCCCGCCTCGAAGCCCTCGGCGTGCCCAACCGCGTCGGCCCGCAACGCTTTGGCCTGCTGGGCAACAACCACCTCGTCGGGCGCGCCCTGCTGCTGGGCCAGCACCAAGAAGCACTCGACCTCATCCTCGGCCCCGCCGAAGTCCCGGGCCTGAGCGAGGCCAACACCCACGCCCGCGCCTGCTACGCCGCAGGTGACTTTGCTGGTGCGCTTGAGGCCACCCCTCGCACGATGCTCACCGAGCAACGCCTGCTCCGGGCACTCGCACAAGGGCGCTCGCCCAAGCAAGCCTGCGCACGCATCGACCCGCTCGCGCTCGGCTTTTATATCTCCGCGACCCAGTCGGCGATCTTCAACCGCATACTCGACGGCCGCCTCTCCGCCGGCACACTTGCGCAACTGCTCCCGGGCGACCTGGCGTACAAGCACGACAACGGCGCGGTCTTCCCGATCACCGACGCCGAGCTTGCCGATCCGGACGTTGCCCGCCGGCTCGCCAAGGGCGAGATCGCCCCCAGCGGCCCGATCTGGGGCCCGGCTATGCCCCGCGCGGCCCTTGGCATCGATCAGGCAGAACTCGCCGCGCTCGCCACACTCGACCTTACACCCGAGCGCATCGACCTGCCCATGCGCACCGCCGACGCCCCCGGCAAGCGACGCCCACTGCGCGTGCCCATCACCCACACCGACCTCGAAGCAGGTGGCGACGAGCACGGCCTCTACATCCGCCTCGCCTTCGACCTCCCCCCAGGCGCCTACGCCACCGTCGTCATGCAAGAAATCATGAAAACCAACCCCCAACTCGACGAACATACATAACCCCTCCCCCAGAACGTTCTGGCGGGGAGGAGCAGGGGTGGGGTTGATCCCGCCAAGTTCCGCAAAAAACCGCTCAAAACCTGTCAAAAGAGGTTCGCGGTGGCCGTGGAGGTTGGCGGAGGAACGCGGAGCAAATGCCAGTTATGGCTCACACCGTCTTCAACCCCAAACGGGTTGCGGCTTGCATCCTCTTCAACCCCAAAGGGGTTGCGGGCTGTAGCCAAGTGAATGCCTCTCTGGGCCCTCCGGGCCTCTGGAGTAAAGCTCTCCCCGTACCACTCACCCAGCGCTGATGTCTCCAACGCCCCGAAACGCCGCCAGCACACGCTCCTTGCTCTCGGCCCGGTCGATGATCGGCGCGGGGTAATCCAGCTTTGCCAGCACCTGCATCGGCGCACTCTGCGGCTCATGTATGAACTCGGCCGGCACGCCCCGCAGCTCGGGCACAAACTCCTTGATGAACGACCCATCAGGATCAAACTTCGCGCTCTGCAGCGCGGGGTTGAAGATGCGAAAGTACGGCGCCGCATCGGTCCCCGTGCTCGCGGCCCACTGCCAGCCCCCGTTGTTCTGCGAGAGGTCGCCGTCAACAAGGTGCCGCATGAAGTGCCGTTCACCCTCGCGCCAGTCGATGAACAGGTCCTTGCTCAAAAACATCGCTGTTACCATCCGCAGGCGGTTGTGCATCCACCCGGTCTTGAGCAGCTGCCTGCACCCGGCATCAACGATCGGGAACCCCGTCAGCCCCTGCTGCCACGCGTGCAGGTGCGCCCGGTTGTCGCTCCAGACGATCCGCTCCGTCGCCGGCTTGAAGGCACGCCCCCTGCTCAACCGCGGGAACGCCCAGAGCAGGTGCTTATAAAACTCACGCCAGAGCACCTCGCTGATCCAGGACGCGCACCCCGCCTGCCCACCATCAAGGCTCCCGCCGTTCGCCTGCGAGGCCAGCCGTAAACACTCCCGCGCCGAGAGCGCGCCAATCGCCAAATACGGCGACAGCCGGCTCGTCCCCTCCACCCCCGGCGTGTTCCGATCGTCCTTATACCCGCGCACACGCTGATCCAAAAACCCCCGCAGCCGACCGAGCGCATACTCCTCCCCCGCAGGCCAAAGCCCCGCATCAACGCCCGACACAAACCCCGCGACCGATGCGGGCACATCGTCGCTGTTGATCCCCGTCGGCGCCTGCTTGCCCGGCACGGGCCAGACCGTTACGCCGCACGCCGCACCAGGCCCGCCGATGCCCCCACGCTCGAGCACCGTGCTCACCCACTTCTTCTTAAAGGGCGTAAAGACCGTGTACGCACCACCATCACCCGTGCGAACCTCCCCAGGCTCGAGCGCGGCCTGGTCATGGTACAGGTGCAGCCGCCCACCCTGTGCACGCAAACAAACCTCCACCTGCTCATCCCGCTTCACCTCGTTCACCTCATACTGCCGGTTCGCATACACACCCTCGGCACCAACCTCCCGCGCCACCTGTGCCACCACCCCAGGCGTCGCGCGAAAGTCCGCCGACGTGCGCACCAACAGCGGGATGTTCAGCCGGGCCAGGCTCTCCTTGAGCACCCCAAGCGTCCGCAAAATCAACTCGATCTTCGCCGGCGACTCATCATGCTCCCCCCACTCCCCAGGCGTTACAACAAACAACCCCACCACCCCACGACCACCCTTGCCACCCCCCGCAAGCGCGGCGTGGTACAACCCCGAGTTGTCGTGCGTCCGAAGATCAACCCGGAACCAATGGAGCGTTCGCATGCCAGCCTCCACCTCACCCCAAAAAGACCTACTCAGAGTCCGCAGATACTCACAAAATAGCCCAGGGGTCGGGAAAAATCAGGTATATATCAAAAAATCATCCAAACCGTCCAACAATCATAGGGGAAGTTCGTAGCATTCCTTCGATCCAAACCGGCCTCACCCCGTAGATGCTTGGCGTCTGGCTCAGCGTGCGGGCATGAAGGGATAGTTCTTCACTTGCGCATGGTCTCTCCAAAGCAGTTGGCCACGGCCTTGGGCGTCAGCGAGTCGTCGCTGAAGCGCTGGGCCGACGGCGGGCAGATCGACGCGGTGCGCACCGCCGGGGGGCACCGGCGCATCCCCCTGCACGAGGCCGTGCGCTTCATTCGGCACATGGGCCTGCCCGTCCTCCATGCCCAGGCGCTCGGCCTGGCCGAGCAAAGCCTCGACCTGCCCGACTGGCGCGACCGCCCCGGCGTCTGCGATGCCTTCCACCTGGCGATCGAGGCAGGCCGGGCCGCTGACGCGCTGCTGATCTTGCAATCGTGCTACCTCGCTGGCTGGTCGGTCTCGGCGATTGCTGATGGGCCGATCCGCGAGGTCCTCAGCCGGGTCGGGCAACTCTGGCAGCACGCCGAGTGGGGGATCATCGTCGAGCACCGCGCCACGGACATCTGCCTGCAAGGGCTCAACATGCTCCGCACGTTTTTGCCCCCCAGGCGCGGCGGCGCGCCTGTAGCGCTCGGCGGCGCGGGTGGTGAAGACCCGTACATCCTCCCCTCCCTCGTCGCCGCCGTCGCCCTGGCCGACTGCGGGTTCAATGAAATCAACCTCGGCCCGCTCACGCCCGGGCGCGTCCTGGCCAACGCGATCGCCCACTACAGCCCGGCGATCGTCTGGTTCAGCCTCAGCAAGGCACCCAAGGCCGAGGAAGTGCTCGCCGAGCTTGCCCTCATCCGCGATGCCGCCGTGAAGGCCGGCGCGGAGGTTGTGGCCGGGGGACGTGCGTTTGCCGAGTTGCCCCCGATCCAGATGCCCGGCGTGCACATCGCCCACTCCATGGCCGAGATCGAAGCCCTCGCCCGCGCACGCTTCCAACACCTCCTCTCGGACCACAACCTGCCCAACGGGTAACACGGATCGCGCCAGCACCACCCGGTGGCGCGGGCGTCCCCGCCCGCGAGGCTGGGCGTCCCCCGGTGGCGCGGGCGTCCCCGCCCGCGAGGCTGGACCTCTGAATAACCCCCTTGTCCTAATGCGTCCTTCTCCCCACCCCAGGCCCCAACGGGGCCAAGGGATGTAGCCACGCGGGCGTCCCCCGGTGGCGCGGGCGTCCCCGCCCGCGAGGCTGGACCTCCGAATAACCCCCTTGTCCTAATGCGCCCTTCTCCCCACCCCAGGCCCCAACGGGGCCAAGGGATGTAGCCACGGGTGAAGCGCAGCCGCGCCCTCGCGGGCGGAGCGCAACCCGTGGAAGGGAGTTCACTTTCTCTCTCCTGCCACGGCGGGGTAGAGCAGATGTATCTGCCTCTGCACTCTTATGCGCTCTTGTCGATTCCTCCGCCCCTGCCGGGGCGGGTCGAAGATGGATCGACCTCTCCACGGGTTCCGCGTCGGCCGGCTGCGCCCCGCCGTCGCTCCACCCGTGGCTACACCCCGACGCCCCGCCGGGGCGTTCTGAGCCGATCACAACCCGGCACTACTCCTCTCTTCCCTTCCCTTCCCTTCGCATCCCTTCGCTTATCTTCTCTTCACTTCACTTCACTTCACTTCACTTCACTTTACTTTACTTTACTCGACTTCAGTTGACTTTACTTTTCTTCCCTGCTCTTCTCTGTGGCTCTGTGGTAAAACCGTCTTTTTTCTCGGGTATCCAGCCTACCCACGCTCAAAACGCCACCGACCGCGCTTGCGCGCGGTCGGCGTGGGTCGGTGCGGGCGATAAGCCGAGTTCTGTCGGCCCCGGCGGTTTCCGCGTCCCGTTGCCGGGTTGGCGGACCTGCCGGCGCGTGCGACCATTTCTCTGCGCCCGCGCTTGCGCGTGGGCTGGAGCGGTCTACCCGCCCCCGGCCGCCCGGACCGGGCGTCGCGCCGGCGAACCGGCGCGGGGGGCTGTGCGACCTTGCACGCGGTGGGGTTTGCCGTGCCCCGACGCTCACGCGCCGGGCGGTGGGCTTTTACCCCGCCGTTTCACCCTTGCCTGATCCCGAGGAACACCCGGGCCATCGGCGGTCTGTTTTCTGTGGCACTTTCCCGCGCCCCCAACCCAGGGGCGGGTGGGTGTTACCCACCACCGTGTCCTGCCGTGCTCGGACTTTCCTCCGAACGGGCAACGCCCGCCGGCGGCCGCATGCCCGCACGAGGGATGGTAGGAGGGGGGTGAACCAAACGCAGCGGAGCAGCCCGGCAGTTGCGCCCTACCTTATATATGCAGATGCCCAAGCAGCCCTCGACACGTTTGCGGGTCCTCGTTGTCATCGCGATGGTTGTATGGATCGCATTCTGTATCAGGCTGTATCTGCTGGACTGGCCCGGGCGTTACATCAAGCAAATCCCCCCGCCACGCTCGCCACTGGTGTTTATGGCCGGCGCGACCGTGGCGTCTGTGATCATCGTTTTTATTCTGAGGCACTGGTTCAAGCACAACCGCACCTACACGCCCATGCAGACCAGGCGGATTGTTGAGATCAGCCTTGTTGCAGTCGTGATCATGATTATCATCACTGGCGTGCGGAGCTATATGGTCTTGTGGAAATGAAACCTCCGACGGGCCGTGCGAAGGGAGTCTTCCCGCCGCGGCGTGGGGGTCGCCAGGCCGAGCGTGCGGACAGAACATGCAAGCGCCTAATCCTTACAACTCGGTCGAGTATCTCGCCAATTATACGATCGAGTAGATCAGGGCCGCCGAGTTCTGGGCCAACCTTGCTCGCAAGCGGGAGCGAGGTCAGACGTAGAGTTGCCGCTGGCGTGTGGTGCAGGTGCTTGAGTGGGCTATGAGCAAACGCAAGGCCGGACTATCCGGGCCGCTTATCCCGGAGTGGATCCGCCTGCCGCTCGATGGGATGCGCCTTGCTTTGGTTGTGCCGGGCACGTTCTTTTTGGTCTTTCAGTTCATCCCCCTGCTCTTGCCGAGGATGCCCGCCGGCCCTTTTCACTTCGCTACGCCACTGAGTTGGCTGGTGATGCTGGCGGTCCCGGTGGTTGCGGGCGTGCTTGTGTATCTCGCCTGCCGGCGTGTAGTTCGGCTGCGCTTGCGCGTGGCCGTTGCCGCTAGGTTCCTGGCGTGTACGTACTGCGGGCACTCGCTGATAAAGATCGCGCCCCTGCTCGTCTGCCCCGAGTGTGGCAAGCCGGCGTCGCGCACGCACAACCGTGTGCAGTGGCTCAACGCCGCGAGGTGGTTCTGGGGACGACCGCGCAAGGGTGCTCGCGCCGTGCATTGAGCAAGCCGCCGAATGGCCCATCCCCACGGCGGGTGTTTGCCGGGGCTGTGGCGGGCGCGATCGGCACAGGACCCATAGGTAGCGCGCGCCCCTCGGCGTGGCTTGTGGGCCATCGTGGTGCATCTCCATATGTTTGCGCGGAATCTGTGCGCAATGTGTTGGCGTTGCCTTGACGGCGGAGGCTCGGTGCGCAAATGCGCGGGGATTGGTTGTGTTTGTGTGTGCCTGCGAACCCCACCCCTGCCCCTCCCCGCCAGAACGTTCTGGGGGAGGGGTTTAGATCCTTCCCTTCGCCCTCGGCACGAAGAAAACCTCCCAGATCCTCTCGACCTCTTCCTCCTCCTCCTCGCGCTCGATGTCGCGCACTGCCCCGGCGTGCCCTGCGACGTTCACCCAGGCGTACGTCGGCGAGAGCACCACCCCCGGCTCGGGCGCGTCGCCCGCGGTGAGGTGCGCGTCGTACTCGGCGCGCTTGGCCGGGTCGATCAGGATTTCGTAGGCGCGTTGCACCGTGCCGAAGCGCTCGGCTGCGTCGGGGGCGCTGTTGACGTCCGGGTGCAGTGTGCGGACCAGCGCGCGGTGTGCGGCACGCACCTGCCTGGGCGTTGCGGCCATCGTCAGGCCGAGCAGGTCGTAGAGCGTGCCGGGCTTGGGGGTGGTGCTCATGCGTGGTCCAGTGCCGGGGTGGTCAGCCAGCGGGCGGGCATTCCCACCCGGCGTATTCGCCGTCGAGTTCTTGGGCGAGTTGGTCGAGCAACTCGCCGGAGGTGAGCAGGGCCGAGGCCTCGGGCGCTTCGACGCGTTGGAAGGCGAGGCGGAAGGGGAGGTCTTCGCTGGCGTCGCTGGTCTCTGAGACGATCGTGTACCCCATCTGGGCAAGTTTTTGTTTGGCGGCGTCGGCGGCGTTGCGGCCGGGGAGATTGATCTCGTGGGCGATCCCACGCGGGATGCTCAGGTCATCGCCGCCCTCGGCCAGCAGCATCAGCGCCCGCAGGCCCAGCGCGCGGCGCATGTCCCCCTCGGCGGGGAAGAGCTCGTGGTACATGCTCCACGTCGGGTCCTGACGGATGATGAAGTCGCCCTCAAGTGGCGAGAGGCCCACGCCCAAGAGCATCTCGGCGGCCTGGGCTTTGGACGCCGGGAGGTAGAAGACCGCGTCGTAAGTGCCCTCTGAGCGCATGGTCGCGGCGAAGACGGCATCACACCCGCTGGCGAGCACGCCGTGGATTTCTTCGATGACCGCGTCGATGGCGTCGACTTCCTGTTGCTCACCCATGCCATGCTCGCCGGGGGAACGCAGGGGGACGGAGGCGACGACGAGCGTGCCGCGTCCGGCGTCGGCCCCGCTGTTGGCCAGGTCAACATCGATGATGACCGAGGCGGGTCCCTCGCCCAGGTCGGTGATGAAGGGGATCCAGTTGGCCATGTTGGGTTGATGGTAGACTGTGGTGGAAAAGCTAACGAGGCGGGCTGGGAAGCCCGCCCCACCAGGTCAATCCAAAGGAGGCGGGCTGGGAAGCCTGCCCCACCAGGTCAATCCAAGGCAGGCGGGCTGGGAAGCCTGCTGCACTCTGGGGCCTGCTGCACTCTGGGGTTAGAAGGGTTCAGGCCGCGACGGCTTGCTGGACGATCCCGTTACGGCCGCCATGCTTGGCGGCGTATTGCAGTTCGTCGGCACGCGCGAGCATTGCCTCGGCGCTCGGCGGGGGTGTGGGGAACGTCGCCACGCCGATGGAGAAGGTTACCGGCCAGTCGTGCGCCTGCATGGCGATGGCCAGGACGTTGCGGATTTTCCCGGCCGCCTTTAATGCCGCCTCCGCACCCGCCTCGGGCAGCAGAACCGCAAACTCATCGCCGCCGATCCGCGCAACCAGGTCATTTCGGCGGACGGTTGTTTCGAGCGTGTGGGCGATGGCACGCAGGAGTTTGTCCCCGCTGGCGTGCCCGAAGCGGTCGTTGATGAGCTTGAAGTGGTCGCAGTCGAGATAGACCAGGCTCAGCGAGGCCCGCGTCCGGTCACTGCGGCTGATCTCCAGTGTGATCGCGTCGAGTAGCGCACGCCGGTTGGCCACGCCTGTCAGGTCGTCGGTCGTTGCCAGGGCACGCTGCTGGTCATAGAGCTCGCGTAATGCCGCGACGAGCCAGACGACGAGCATGAAGAATGCGACCCTGCTGACGCACGACCAGACTTGGATTGCCGCGGGGGTTCCGGGCGGGAGCAGGGGCGAAAAATCCCAGTACCAGGCAGCCCCCGCCGTGGCTGCCAGCGCAACGCCCACCGGGCGCGAGACAAACCAGGCGACCATCGCCAGGGGGATCAACTGGAAGACCGCCAGGGATGTCGAAGGCCCCGACGCGCGGTCGATCGTCGCAATCAAGACGGCGATGCAGAGGCCCAGCGCCGCGTGCGTCCATGCCGGCCAACTCCCCAGGCGCATGAACACCAGGGCAACGGGGTCGCGCGTCGGGCGTCGGGGAAAGGATGCAGGGCGCATAGAGAGGCTATCGGCCCATCAACAAGCAACGAAAAGCACTCCTCACCCTTCGGCAGGCAAATCCCCTATCCGGGGATTCCGACACCCTTATGAAGCCACAGAACCAGCCTTGAAAGGGAGATGTTCGTGTTTGTCTTTGCGCTGTTGCGTCATAGGGATCACCCCTGCCTGCGCCATCGGGGCGGAGGGTTGGGCAGAGGTTGGATCGACAATCCGAGGAGCGTGCAGGTGTGTTTGGGGATAGCAAAGACCCCCGCGTGCGGGCGCACGCGGGGGTCTGGTTGATGCAGTGTTGGGGGCGAATGAATTACGCGCGGCGGCGGCGGGAGGCCAACAGGCCGCCCAGGCCAAGCAGTGCGGCGGCGCCTGGGGTGGGGACGGTGTAGAGCCGGAGGGAGATGGCGCTGTTTGCACCAATTGTGCGCACATCGGTCGGGAGGAAGTTGCCGTTTGTCTGGCCTGAGGCGTTGCGGAAAAACCCGAAGTTCGGGCTGGTGCCGTTGAGGTTCGTACCGACGGCCAGGGGGACGGTTGTGCGCACGGCGGTGGTCAGCGTGTCGGTGTTGACGAAGCCCGCGCCCGTGTTGATCTGCCAGTTGAGTGTGATGCCAACGGGTGAGCTAGCCGGGAGGGCGACGGGTGTCGTAAAGGCGAAGAAAGGCACACCGGCGGTGCTGCTCTGGAGTGGATAGAGGGCGTTTGCGTTCAAGGTCGAAGCAGATGTGAATGAGAACGATTCGGCGTAGAGCAGGTTGGAAAAGACCGGCGAAGCGCTTGGGGAGAATCCGCCCCAGACATAGACATTCAGGCGCAGCAGGCCGGTCTGGGCCGCACCGCTGAGGAGGATGGTGTCAAAGCCTGTCAGGGTCAGGGGGGCTGAGGAGTCCAGGCTCAGGGCCTGGCCGACGAAGGAACGCCCTGGGGAACCCGGGAATAAGAAGGTGTTTGTCACGCCGGTCATGGAGTCCCAGGCGATGGTGTCGGCCTGAGCCGATTTCCCTGTTGGACCGGCCAGGGCCAAGCCCGCGACCGCGAGCATCAGGGGATAACGCACAACATCATTTGTCAAGCGAGTCATCTGTTCTTCTCCTCTATAAAATTGTTTTCACACGCGTTGCGTTCCATTGGGCAAACAAACCCATGGAGACGGCGTGTTGCTCTCTGTCCACAGACTGCCCAGACAAGGCCCTACTGAAGAAGTAGAGAATGGCATCTCGGCATTCTGATTTGATCAGTATGCCACGCGTTTTGGTCTGTGGCAAGGTAGAACCCGGCGTTTTCTAAAACAAAGGAGCTCTGGGGTGGCCTATTGGACGTGCGTTTGTATTCAGTTCACCCAGTCGCCCGGCTTTTCGGTATCAAGTTCGCCAACGTGCCCCAGGGTCTGCCTAGTTATCGGGCTGCTTGCTTGCTGTATGCCGGTGGGCCTCGGCGAGATCAGGAAAAATTATTAGACGTGAGCATAGACCAGAGGGATGGGGTTCCAATGGTCAGTGTGGGGGTTGGGAGGTGCGGGTTGGGAGGTGGGGGGTGTATGTTTGGCGTGGCTGGTTTGGGGTATTCATCGGCGTTGCGACTGGTTGAAGCGCAGGAGCAGGTAGACGAGTGTGAGGATTGCGCTGAGCGTGGCGGCGACGTAGGTCAATGCCGCGGCGGAGAGGACCTTGCGCACCGCGGGCAGTTCCTCCTGTGAGACCAGCCCCATCTGCACCAGGGCGGTCTTGGCGCGATCGCTGGCATCAAACTCGGCGATGAGGTTGATGATCTGGAAGAAGACGACGGCGGAGAACAGGCCGATCCCGCCGAGCATGATCCACTTGGCCATCTCGGCCATGGCGGGTGCCTTGGTCATGGTCGAGAAGATCAGCCCACCCATGAAGATCATCATCCCGGCCGAGGAGCCGAAGCCGGCCAGCGGGACGATCATGTTTCGTACAACCAGCGGGGCATAGCGCCTCTGGTCTTGGATGGCGTGCCCGACCTCGTGGGCGGCGACCGCATAGGCGGCCAGCGAGTTGCCGCCGAAGACCTGGGGGCTGAGTCGCAGGACTTTTTGCCTGGGGTCGTAGTGGTCTGAGAGGTGCCCTTGGCTGGGCTCGATGGGGACGCCTTGCAGGCCGTGGTGGTCGGCGATTTTGCGAGCGACCTGCGCGCCGGTCAGGCCGCGTGGGGAGAGCATCCTGCTGGCCCATGCGAAGCGGGTCTGGACCATGCGGCTGGCGATGAACGAGAGGATCATTGCCGGGGCGAGCAGGATGAGGTAGAGTGGATCAATAAAGCCAAGCGTGGTGGGCATGAATGGAACCTCCAGGTATGCGGGTACAAACGAAAGCCAGACCCAAACAGGTAATAGTAAACCAGTGCGTAGAACCAGTCCAAACCACACATCTACTGCATTTCTAGATGTCTAGATCTACTGCCCTGGCCCCAGACCGCTGCAACCGCACGCTGGCGAACCAGTAGCTTGCCATTGCCGTAATACTCGCCACGAGGCTGGCGGGCATGGTCCCTCCAGCCAGGGGCTTTGCGAGTGGCCCGGCTCAATGACAGGGTGCAACTTCGATAACCAAAGAGCACGCAGACACAAGGAGGCACAGATGATCGTACAGAACCAAGGTCGTTCACAAAATCGCTCGGCGTCGCGCTTGGCCGTAGCCGTGTTGCTTGCCGGGGCGCTCGCGTTGCCGCTGGCGCCGCGGGCGCGTGCGGATGACGCGCCGCGTACATCATCGTCGTCGCAGTCGCAGTTGGACTTGGCGATGGGCTTTTCGGAGGCCTTTGAGCGTGTCGCTGCGGAGGTCTCGCCCTCTGTGGTGAGCATCACGGCGACGTACGGCCCGGAGCAGCCCCGGATTCAGCCGCGGGCGCAGCGTGGGCAGCCTCGCCAGCAGCCGCAGCAGCAGATCGACCCCAACGAGATGATGCGCCGGTTCTTCGGGGATCAATTCCCCCCGCAGTTTGGGGAGCAGCCTGGGCAGCAGCGGCGTGGGCAGTCGTTCGGGTCGGGGGTCATTGCCACGGCCGACGGTTACATCCTGACGAACAACCACGTCGTGGAGAACGCCGACCGCATCCAGGTGAGGCTTTCCAACGATGCGACGTACGACGCAAAGGTGATCGGGACCGACCCGGACACGGACACCGCCGTGATCAAGATCGAGGCGACGGACTTGCGGCCGGTCAAGTTTGGCGACCTGGCGCGCGTCAAGCCGGGCCAGTGGGTCTTGGCTATCGGTTCGCCGTTTAACCTCTCGCAGACCGTAACAGCCGGGATCGTTTCTTCCGTCGGCCGTGGCGGTGTGAACCTGACGCGTTACGACAACTTCATCCAGACCGACGCGGCAATCAATCCGGGCAACTCCGGCGGGCCGCTTGTGAACCTCCAGGGTGAGATGATCGGGATCAACTCGGCGATCTTCTCGCGCTCGGGTGGGAGCATCGGCATCGGCTTTGCGATCCCCATCAACATGGCCCGCAACACCATGGACTCGCTGATCGCCACAGGGAAGGCTCAGCGTGGCGGGTTCTTGGGCGTGAAGATGCAGGACCTCGAAGAGGCGACGGCCAAGAGCCTCGCCTTCAACGGCACCGACGGGGTGCTTGTTACCGAGGTCGGCGATGACTCACCCGCCGCCGCCGCGGGCATCAAGGTTGAGGACATCATCACCAGCATCGACGGGCTGCCCGTGCACGACCCTGGCTCTCTGGCGACGGTCGTGCGCCGGCTCTCACCTGGGCGCACCGTCCCCGTCGCGCTCGTGCGCGAGGGCAAGCCCATGACCCTTCAGGTAACCCTCGGCCAGAGCAACACCAAAGAGGTGGCCAAGGAGATTGCACCCGAGGGGAAGCTGGACATCACCGTCCGTGAGAACAACGCCGAGGAACTGGCGCGACTGGGTGTGAAGATGCAGAAGATCACCGGCGTGGTCATCGCCGATCTTGGGCCCAAGAGCGTGCTCAAGGAGTGGGGCGTGCAGCCCGGGGACCTGCTGCTGTCGATCAATGGCCAGCCGGTCGGCTCGGCCGAGGATTTTGCCAAGATCGAAGAGAAACTCGAGCTCGGCAAGCCGGTGCGGGTCCGAATCGTCAGCACCGGCGGCGTGACGCGCGTGCTGACGTTCCCGCTCGGGTCGTAAGGGGGGAAATCGGGAATAGGCAATAGGCGCACGAGGGCATGTACTTCACGCATGCCCGACTGCGCCTATTGCCGATTGCCCATTGCCTATTGCCCAGCCCCGTTCACTCCTTGAGTGGATCCGGCCTGAAGAGTTTGGTCTCCAGCGCCCACTGCTTGTCCGTGAAGTTTCCGCCCATATCCCCCGTAAACGCCCGGTCGGGGCGTGCGGCGTTGAGCGCGATGAAGGTCTTGGCGTCGAGGTTGTCGAGCATTGCCACCAGGATCGCCTCGGGCGTTGCGGGGATTTTCGCCGCGCCAAACTCTGGCTTGTCGTGGTGGCTGAGGATGATGTGCTGCAGCACCATCACGGCGTTTTTGGGCAGTCGCTGGCCCGTTGCCCGCATCACCAGCTGCGCGCGGTCGTGCAGCATGATCGCACCCTCGACGATGTGCCCGATGAGTTCGCCCCGGTCGGAGTATGTAAACGAGCGGTCCCAGACCAGCTCGCGCGTCTTGCCCAGGTCGTGCAAAAAGACCCCCATAAGGATGATGTCCCGGCTCATCTTCGGGTAGAGCGGGCAGACGGCCTGGGCCAGGCGCAGCACGCTGAGGGTGTGCTCGAGCAGCCCGTGTATATATGCGTGGTGCATTGACTTAGCCGCGGGCGCGGCCTTGAAGTTGTCCATCAAAGGCTTGTCTTCAAGATAGACCTTCGCCAGCGCTTGCATCCCGGGGTGTTCGAGGGTCTGCAGGATGGCGACCAGTTGGGCAAACATCGCTTCCGGGTCGTTCTCCGAGACGGGCAGCAGTTCCTTGAGTTCATCGAGGCCTGGCTCAACGGGGTCGATGCCGCGGATGACCAGTTGCAGGTCCCCCTGATAGGCCTGCGTCTCACCCTCGACGGCCACGAACCCCTCGCCTGGCAGCCGGCGGAAGTGCTCCGGGTCGATCGACCACATCCGACCGGGCATCTCGCCGGTTTTGTCTTTGATCAGGCACTTGAGGTACGGCTTGTCGGTCTTGGTCCGCCCCAGCTGCGCGTTGCTGATACAGAAGACCCCCGAGATATATTCGGCGGGTTCCATATCGCGGATATACCGGCGTGTGCGGGCGGTCGGGGGCATGGGGGTCCTTTCAGTGGGCCTCGGATGGGCCTAGATCGTAGAGGGCAAGGCCTGTGCGTGCGGCCTGGGCAACTCCCTACGCTGATGGCAAGTCTGCACGCCGCCGTGCTGCGCGTGCGAGCCCGAGTCAAGCCCGATGCCACGCCTGCTCAAACTTGCCGTGCCGGCGTTGGCGGCCTTGGCCGAGCAGTTGCGGTTTGCGCCTCCCCCGGCCGCGCGCGGGCATGTCCAGCGTGCCGAGCGTCTGTTGGCGCTGATCGACCCTGCGCAGGCCTATCCCGAGGATTGGGTCGCCTTCCAGCTCACGGGCTTCCGCCCGGCGATGGGGACGCCCGAACTGATCCCGGGCGAGGCCCTGGCCGGGGACATCGCCGGGCTGATCGACCGCCTCTGCGCCGGCGCAGGCTTCACCGCCGACGAGCACGCGTCCCCGGGGTGGGTGAGCACGGCGGAGTTGTGCCAGCGTTGGGGCGTGTCGCGCAAAACCATCGAGCGCCTCCGCCGGGCTGGCCTTGTGGGCCGGCGTGTGGCAACCGGGGGTGGGCGTGCGCAGACGCGGTTTGCGTTGCCTGTCGTCGAGCGCTTCGAGCGTGCGCACGCGCGCCGCCTGGCCCGGGCGGGCGCACGCACCCGGCTGAGCGATGAGGACAAGCAGAGCATCCTTCGCCAGGCCGAAAACTATCGGCAAGCCTTCGGGAGTACGCGGACGGCAGCGGCGGGTCGCATCGCCCGCACGCTGGGGCGCGCCCGCGAGGCCGTGCGCCGGGTGCTCATCGAGCACGACGAGTCCGCCGCCAAGCCGATCTTCACCCCTGAGCCACGCTTGGGCGTCCGTCAACGGCGGTTCATCCTGCGTGCACGCGGGGCGGGGGCCTCGCCGATGAAGCTCGCGGCGCGGCTGGGGATTTCGGTGTCAACGGTCCACCGGCTGTCGGCCCTCGCCCTGGCAGAGCGCCTGCGTGCGGTGCGTGTGCCGATTGCAGGCGAGCTGCTGGAACTGGTTACCAAGGAGGAGGCATCCATCCTGGCCAACCCCGCGGCCTGCGATCCGCTGGGTGCACCGGGCGAGCAAACCCTGGGCGAGCACGCCGCCGCGGCTTTGGTTGCCGGTCAACCCGAGCGTTCGCGCGAGCGTGCCCGGCTGCTGGCCTATTTCGCGTTGCTGGCCCGCGCCCAGCGTGTGGCGCGTGGGCTGAGCCGGACGCGTCCATCGGCGCGTGCGATAGACAAGGTGCTCACAGACCTGCGTTGGGCCGCACGCCTGAAGGCCGAACTCGCGCGCGACTTGCAACTTCTGGTGCTGCGCACCATCGAGGTGCAACTCGCCCAGCACGGCACCGTGCCGCGTGGGCTGCTGGGCCTGCAACCCTCGCAGGCTGGCCCGCTGCTGCGCGCGTGCATCGAAGCGGTCGCTGCCGTCATCGACCGCTTCGACCCCGGCAAGGGAGGCCGGCTTGCCGCCCCGGCGGGCATCGAGGTCAACCGCGTTGTGGCCCAGTGGTTGGCGCGAACCGCGCCCATGCTGGGCGCATCGGGTGGCGCACCGCTGCAAGATTGGACACGCCGGGTCTGCCCTTGGCAGGCGTTCACCGAGCCGCCGACGGGCACGCGAGCGATCTTGCTGGGGCTTTCGCCGGCGGAGGCGCAGATACTCACCTGGCGTCTGGGCTGGTCTGGCCCCCCGCGCACGCGGGTGGAGATCGCCCGCGCGCTGGGCACCACCGACGCGGCCGTCGCGCGCCTGGAACGCCGACTGCTGCTGATGCGCTCAACCACTGCCACACCCGGCCCCTGCCCTGCGCGCTAGCCGGGGACGCCCTCGGGGCCAACGATCACCCATGCCGACGCCCACACCTTCAACCCTCTTGCGGGCCAAGACCGTTGTGATCGTGCTCCTGGCCTGCGGGGTGTGCATCGCGCTGGCGCACGTGCTGGACCCGTGGGCCTATCAGGCCTCGGCGCGTTTCGTCGGCTCGCTGAGCAAGCCGGTGGCAATGTTCGATTGGTACCAGCAGCTGCGGCAGCTCGGCTCGGTTGTCCCCTGGCTGATCCTCGCGCTGGTCTGGTGGCTGGCGGGGGTTGGCGCACGCGCCCGGCACGAGCTGCCCCGCCCCGAGCGCATCCCCACGGCCTTGGCTCTTGCGGTGGTGATCGCCGGCGTGGCGGCTGAGCTTTTCAAGCCACTCATCGGGCGGATGCGTCCGGAGGACACGGGCGGGGTTTACCTCTTCATGCCCTTGGGTGAGCGTGTGGGGCGCTGGTCTGACCTGGGCATCCCGAGTTCGCACGCGGCGGTGGCCTTCGCCGCGGCGTTGGTGCTGACGCGCTGGCGCCCGCTGGCCGGGGTGGTGTTGATCCCGCTGGCCCTGGGCACCTCGCTGACGCGCGTGCTCAACGCCAACCATTTTTTCTCAGACACCGCCACGGGCGCGGCGATCGGCCTGCTCTCGGCATGGGCGTCCTGGTCGATGTGCAAGGGTGGACGTGCGGAGTAGATGGGTCTGGGCGTGGTGCTCGCGCTGCGGCGAAATGTGCCTTCGGCCCCAACGGGGCCGAGGGGTGTAGCCACGGGTGAAGCCCGCGCCGCGCGGGCGCAACCCGTGGATACGACCCCGCGCACGAACATCGCCCCGGAGGGGCGGAGGACTCCTCCGCCCCTGCCGGGGCGGGGCGTAAGAGTCCCCGGCTTCCACGGGTTGCGCCCGCGAAGCGCGGGCTTTGCCCGTGGCTACAACCCGCAACCCCTTCGGGGTTGAAGATCGGTTTGAGTTGACTGTGTCCTATCGCCGGGCTGGGCGCTCGGCTTGGGTGCTCACCCGAGCGCCGCCGCGCCCGAGATGATCTCCGACAGTTCTGTTGTGATCTGCCCTTGGCGTGCGCGGTTGAAGTCTCGGGTCAGGAGTTTGCGGGTCTTTTTGGCTGCGTCTGTCGCGGCCTTCATGGCCACCATGCGCGCGACGTGCTCGGAGACGATGGCGTCGTTGAAGATTTGGAAGAGCGTTGCCTTGACCGTCTCGGGCAGCAGGTCCGCCAGCAGACCCTGCGCGTCCGGCGTGAACTCGTACAGCACCGTCTCGCTCTTGGTCGCACCCTTGGCTACGGGTTTGAGTGGCAGCAACTGCACTACCTCCGGGCTTTGTCGGCCTGCCGAGATAAAGCGCATCGACACCACACGCACCCCTGCGATCTGCCCGGCCACGAACGCATCGATATACCGCTGCGCAAGGTCGCTGACCTTGTCGAAGGTCGGCTTATCCCCAAAGTTGGCGTGCTGCTCGGCCACGGGCACGCCGTTGTACCGGAGGAACCCCGCACCCTTTTTTCCGATGACTTCCACCCGCCCCTTGGGCGGCTTGAACTCGGGCGCTCCCTTGAGGTGCCCCATGAACTGCCGAAGCACCAGCCCGTTGTACGGCCCGCACAGCCCGCGGTCGCTGGTGATGACCAGCGTAACCTCCGGTGCGCCCTCGGCACGCACCTCAGGCCCTTGGATCAACGGGTGCTGCACGTCCCCGGCCGTGGCGGCCAGCTCGGTAACGAGCGCGAACAACCCCTCGGTATAAGGCTTTGTTGCCGTGGCCGCCGCTTGCGCGCGGGCGAACTTGCTGGTGGCGATCATCTGCATCGTCTTGGTGATCCGGCTGATGTTGCCGACCGCCTTGATGCGCTTTTTGATCTCGCGTGTCTTGGCCATAGGGGGAGGAGTTTAGGCCCCGCCGAGGGCTTCTTCCGCCTGTGCAACGCCCACCCAACACCTCCCCAAAATCCGCACCCTGGGCCCGTTACCCTCATCCCATGCACGCGACCACCTATCAGATCACCCCGCAGCAAGGCCAAGAGAACCCGGAACAACTCGACAAAGCCGAGTGGCTCTTGACCAACGGCCTGGGCGGCTTTGCCATGGGTACGCCGGCGGGCGTGCCCACCCGGCGGTACCACGGCCTGCTGATCGCCTCGCTCCGCCCGCCGGTCAACCGGGTCATGGCGCTTTCGTCGATTGCCGAGACGGTCATCCTCGCGCCCGGCACGCGTGCGCAGGTGCACCATGACCTTTGCTGCTTCCGCTTTGCGCCAGACACGCTGCACCCGCGAGGGGACAGGCTCATCACGCGCTTCTGGAACGACACGGGCGTGCACTGGGCTTTTCAGGCCGGGGGTGTGAAGGTGACCAAGAGCGTGCACCTTGTGCGCCACCAGCCGACGGTTGTCATTTCGTACCAGATCGAGACACCCGCGCCGGCCCGGCTGCTGCTGCGGCCGCTGGTGGGGATGCGCGACTTTCACGCTTTGCAGCTGCGCGACCTGGCCCGCGACCGCTTCCGAGTGCAGACCGACGCGCTCACGCCGGGCCAGGTCGATGTCCACGCCGAGGGCACCGGCACGCTGCGGATGCACGCCCGCAACGCCTGGTTCTCGCACGATGAGAACTGGTGGCACAACTTTCTCTATCGCATCGAGCAAGAGCGTGGCTACGACGCGCTGGAGGACCTCTACACCCCGGGCACATTCACGGCCGACCTGAAGCCGGGCCAGCAGACCGTTCAGCTGCAGGCCTCGCTGGGCGTGCAGCCCGACGCCGATCTCCAGCAGCAGGCCGACGCGCAGCGATCGCGTTTGACGCGGATGATGGACGCGACGCGTGTAACGCTGGGCCCGGCGTTCTCGCGTATCGGCCCGCAGGGCAAAGGCCCTGTGCTCGACCGCATCGCCGCGCTGGTTGATGCCAGCGACGATTTCGTCGTCCGGCGTGTGCGCCCCGGCGCGATGCCTGGAGCCCCGGCTGACCGCGAGAGCATCATCGCTGGGTACCCATGGTTTGCCGACTGGGGGCGCGACTCGATGATCGCCCTGCCCGGCCTGCTGCTGACGACGGGGCGGCTGACGGAGGCGTGCCAGGTGCTGCGGACCTTTGCCGGCGCGTGCAAGGACGGCCTGATCCCGAATGTCTTTGACGATTATTCCGGGCAGGCGCACTACAACACGGTGGACGCGAGCCTCTGGTTCATCCAGGCCGCGTGCGGGTACTTCAAGGCGAGCGGGGACGACGATACTTTCCAGCGAGAGCTGTTGCCGGCGTGCCGGGAGATCGTCGAGAAGTACCGCGACGGGACGCACTTTGGCATCGGGATGGACCCGGCCGACGGGCTGGTCCACGCCGGGGACGCAAGCACGCAGCTGACGTGGATGGACGCCAAGCGCGACGGCGTGGTGTTCACGCCCCGCCACGGCAAGCCCGTTGAGATCAACGCGCTGTGGCACAGCGGCCTGGCCGAGCTCAGCCTCGTCTGCGGCGCGCTCGCCCGGCCGTTTGCCGAGGTGTGCAAAGGGCTGGCCCAGCGTGCCGGCACCTCGCTGCGCGAGAAGTTTTGGAACGCCCAACGCTCTTGCCTCTACGACGTCCTCACGCCCGGCGGGCCTGACGCGAGCATCCGGCCCAACATGATCTTTGCCGTCAGCCTCCCGCACTCGCCGCTGACGCGCCAGCAGCAGCAGCAGGTCGTGCGTGTGGCGATCGAAAAACTCTACACCCCCCACGGCGTGCGCACGCTCGCGCCCGGCGAACCCGCCTATCGCGGGCGATTCCGTGGGCGGATGTTCGAGCGCGACGCGGCTTATCACAACGGCACGGCTTGGCCGTGGCTCCTCGGTCCGCTCGCCGAGGCCCTCTGCAGGAGTGAGCAGTTCACACCCGCAGCGCTCATGCAGGCGCAGGCGATGCTCGACCCGATCGTTCAATCGCTGCAGGACGGGTGCTTGGGCCAGCTCGCCGAGGTCTATGACGGGGACCACACACCCGACGACCCGCAAGCACCCGGGGGGTGCCCGGCGCAGGCGTGGAGCGTCGCCGAGGCTCTGCGGGCCTTGGTGCTGGTGACGCGCGTGCAGGCGGGCAGCGGCGAAGAATAAGCCTTTGTTTATGTGATCAGAAATGCACCCGCCGTACTCACCGCGTTGAACCCGGCGTGCAGCGCGATCGGGGCGGCGATGCTGCGGGTGCGGGCGAAGGTCATCCCCAGCGAGAGTGTCAGCACCACCAGCGTCGCACCTGCCGTGATCCACCCGTCGCGCGGGATCGCCCCGGCGTGCATGAGAACAAAGAGGACCCCTGACACCCCGATGCCCAGCCAGGTGCTGCCCAACGCCCGGCACAGGCCCGTTTGCAGCAGGCCACGGAAGAGAACCTCTTCAACAATCGGCGCGCCGATGACCACGGCAAGGATCAGCGTCAAACGCCACGCCAGCGGGGCATCGCCGTGGACGATCTGCGCCAGCAGCTCGTGCGCCAGCAGCGGGGGGCCTTGACCCTGGATGAATATCTGCACCTGCTGGCCCAGCACACCGACGGCCCACACCACCGGCAGCCAGAGCAGCAGCGTCAGCAGGCCCAGGACCACGGCACGCCGGGTGCTCAGCACAGGGGCTGGTTTGATCCCGGCGGGGTTGCGGCAGAACGAGACCCACAGGCCCAGGGCGAGCGGGATCGAGAGGGCGTATGTGATGGCCGCGGCTTGGGCCTGCTGTGTCAGTGTTGGGGAGGTTTGCACAAAGGCCGACGGGGTTGGAATCCCGGCAACCATCTGCCCGAGACTGGCGGCGAAGCCTCCCATGAGCAGCATCGACGCCACCATCCCAACCGGCACAAGGACCGGCCTGGCGCTCTTGGGGAGCGCGTCGGGCCCGGGCAGCCGAAACCACCCGGCGCGGACCTGCCAGGTGATCGAGGCGACCGCCAACCCGACAAGCACGGCAAGCAAAAGCACATCACCCATCCGCGAGGATAGTGGGCACGCCAGCATCACCTCGGTGCACACCGCTCGTTACGGGGCCGACGCACCGACCTCGCGTATCCGCAGCGGCCCGGCGGACTGATTCCCCTCTTGGAAGACCTCCAGCACCGACAGCCCCGGGCGGAGGATCAGTTCCGGCGCACGCCCAGGGTTGGGGGTCGTATCAACGCTCGTGAGCACCACGGCTGACGGCGCAACGGTGAAGGGCCCAAGCCCGCCACGGTCGCCCGGACCCAGGCGCCGCAAGCCGAGCGTCTCGGTCTGGGCACCACGCTGGGTCGCCACCTGCACGAAGAGCACCTGCGGCGTCTGGTTGCGCACGTCCACGCTATAGGTGCTGCTGCACCCGCCAACAAGCGTGCACACAGTCGCTGCCAGGAGGACAGAGAGGATAGAAGTTTTCATGGCGTGGCTTTCGGTTCGTCGGTCCGATCGGATGCAGGCGCGTTGATGATCCTGCCTCTGCCAGCATACTCGGCTGGGTCAGATATCTTCCCCCGCGCGTGCGACCAACTCCATAAGCCCGGCGTGCAGCCGGCGCGTGATCGGCCCGGCACCGCCGTCGTGCACCGGCGCGCCGTCGAGGTGCGTCACGGCCGTTACAGCCGCGGTCGTCCCCAGCAGCATCACCTCCCGTGCTGCGCGCAGGTCTGCCTCTGTAACAACCCCCTCGGCCAGGTCGGTGTTGTTGTCCAGCAGGATCTCCCGCGTGATCCCCGGCAGGATCGACGCGCTCTCGAGCGCGGGCGTCATCAGCACGCCGTCGGCACGCACCACCGCCAGGTTTGTCAGGCTCCCCTCGCTGGCAACCCGGCCGAGGGGCGTACTTCGCAGCAGGATCGCCTCCTCGGCCCCCGCCCCGGCCGCCTGCACCGAGGCGAGCACATTGCCCAGCAGCGCGATCGACTTGATATCACACCGCAGCCAACGCATGTCGGCCCCCGTCGCGCAGCGTTTCGTCGGCGGCGCGAGTTCGGCTGTGTCGAGCCTTGGCATCGGGCGGATGAACGCAAAGACCGTGGGCGTCAACCCCGCCGGGGGAACGTGCGTCCGCAACGCCTGCGGCGCACGCCCGGCCAGCCCGGGCACGCCACGCGTAACTTGAAAATAGATCAACGCCTCGCTCAAACGCGAGCCCTCGATGAGCTGCTTCGCAACTGTGAGCATCTCCCCGGCTGGCCAGGGGATCGAG
Organism: Phycisphaeraceae bacterium; assembly: GCA_021299385.1. Classification (GTDB taxonomy): domain Bacteria; phylum Planctomycetota; class Phycisphaerae; order Phycisphaerales; family UBA1924; genus JAJTGZ01. Next base: position 33,907 of record JAJTGZ010000020.1, read on the forward strand.
AGCGCACCGAGCGACCGCGCCAGCCGACGGACATGCCGGTGCGGCGCAACCACACGCGGATCGCCCCCGGCGCCCGCGCCGGCCATCGTTACGCGGAGAGCCTCATAGACCCCGTCGGCAAAGAGATACCCCCGGTCAAATGGTGAGACACGGGCCGCCTCGGGGGCACACAGTTCGCCGTTGACATACGCCAGCACGACGCCAGCGTAGACACCCCGCACCCCGCCCGCCTCACTCGGCGAACTTATCAAACGCCCCCTTGTCCTGCTGCTCTTGCACGTACTGCCGAAAGTCCGTCATCTTGTAACTGACGAAGCAGAAGACGTGAAAGAGCGTCAGGTATTCCAGGTCGCTCTCGTCCTTGGGCGCGTCCTTACGCAGGCGGTCAAGCTCGGCCAGCAGTCGTTCGGCTTTCATGCCTGATCGTTGCCACCCCGCACGCGCCAGGCGACAAAGAAACCGACGGTCAGCACCAGCACCAGGCACGGCCCGGGCTGGAGGTTCAACTGCAACGCTAGCGCCATCGATGCCACCAGCCCGCCCACGCCCACCAGCATGCTGATCCCTAGCACGCGCCAGAGCCGGGCCGAGCACTGCAGCGCGATCGCCCCGGGGAGCACTAAGAGTGCGGTGGCCGGCACCACCCCGGCCAACTTCATGCTCACGACCACCGCCAGGGCCAGCAGCACCATCAGCACCCCCCGCACGCGCCGCACCGGCACGCCGAAGGCCTCGGCTGCTGGCTCATCGAGTGCCCAAAAGAGCATCGGCCTGCGTACAAACCAGAGCGTCCCGAGCACAAGGAGTGCCGAGGCCCAGGCGACGAGCACGTCCTGGTCGCCGACAACCTGCACGCTGCCAAAGAGCACACTCTCCCACGAGCGTCCGGTTGCGGGCTGCCCGATAGCGCCGGCCCACTGGCGCGAGGCATCGACGAGCAGCCCACCCAGGGCCATCGCGCCGACGAGCAGGACACCGATAGCCGTGTCTATGCGGATTGTCCGCCGATCGCTGACCTCGGCCATCAGCAGCGCGCAGGCAATACAGAACGCCAGCACGATGCCCAGCTCAAAGAGCCCACCCTCAACAGGCCGCAGGCCCAACCACGCCGACGACGCCACGCCCGCCAACGCGGCGAACCCGATCCCCCCAAACGCCGAGTGCGAAACCCCCTGCCCAACGAAACCAAGCCTCTTGAGCACGACCAGCACCGAGAGCGTCCCGCTCATGAGCACAAGCCCGGCACCGACCAACAACGGCCGATATACCAGCGGCCAGGCCAACGCAGGCTCACGCAAGTAGTCAACCAGGTTCACGCCTTCCCCCCCGGCTGGTTGTGCCCGTGCCCGTGCCCGTGCCCACCGGCAGGGCACGCCTCGCCCGCCCCGTGCGCGTGGATGTGCATCCCGGCCAGCGGGCCGCTGGCCGTCAGGCCCGCGACGTCGTGGGCGAAGACCTCCGCGAGCACCTGTGGCGTCAGGCCCGCCGGGGCGGCGTGGAAGTGCAGCGAGCGCGACAGGCACGCCACGCGGTCGCATCCGGCGGCGATCGCGCGGATGTCGTGGCTGACGATCACCATCGTGATCCCCAGCCGGGCGTGCACACCGGCGAGCAGATCGGCAAACTGCCCCTGACCTGCCGCGTCTATGCCCACGGCCGGCTCATCAAGGATCAAAATCTCCGGCCCGCCGGCCAGCGCACGGGCGATCATCGCGCGCTGCAACTGCCCACCCGAGAGCCTCCCGATGGGCTGCTCGGCAAACTCCAGCGCACCGACGAGTGCCAGCAGTTCCTCGACCCGCGCGCGAACGGGCGCACTAACCCCGCGCCACGCCGGGGTTTGCCAGCTTGCCCCCAGCAGCACACCCTCGCGCACCGACAGTGGAAAGCCGATCTCGATCTCGCCACGCTGGGGGACATACCCGATCAACCCCTTTGCCCGCGCCCCGGCGGGGTGTTGCCCAAACACACGCACCACCCCGCTGCTGGGCGTCAGCAGCCCGAGGATGACCTTCAGCAGCGTGCTTTTGCCCCCGCCGTTGGGGCCGAGGATGCCGAGGCGTTCACCTTTGTTGACCACCAGCGAGACACCCTCGAGTGCGCTGGCACGCCGGCCTGGGTAGGTGTAACTGACGGCTTGAAGCTCGACGGCGATCGGCACGGGCGATCGTAGCGCGACAACAAAACGCCCCGGCATGGTCTTGATATCCTCGCCTATGCACTGGGCGATCCTCGGTCTGCTGCTGTTGGCCTTCGTCGTTGCTGTGCCTATGACCATCGCCGCGCGGGCGCTTGGGCGCCGCCTGGGCGCGCTCGACGGCGCGGGCGTCGCCGGGCAGGTCAAGGCCACACCCCGGCAGGTGCCCAACACAGGCGGCATCGGGATCGCCGGGACCATCCTCATGCTCGCCTTGCTGGGCCTGGCGATGCTCGCCACCCCGCTGGGCCCGGCGATAGCCCGCCATGTGCCCGGCCTGGCCGAGCACCTGCCCGGCCTGGCGTCGCGCGTGCCCGAGGGGCTGGCCCTCTTGCTCTGCGTGCTGCTGCTGCACATCGTCGGCGTCATCGACGACCGGCGCGCGTTGCCAGCGGTGCCCAAACTCGTCCTGATGTTCGCCGTCGCCCTCGCGGCGGTGCTGCTGACGCGTACGCGTGCGCTCACGCTTCTGGATGCGTACGTCGGTGGGCCTTGGCTGTCGGTGCTCATCACCGTCCTCTGGATCGTCGCCGTGACCAACGCGATGAACTTCATCGACAACATGGACGGCCTCTGCGGGGGCGTTGCCCTCATCGCCGGCGGCGCACTGCTGGCCACGGCCCTGATCCAGCACCAGTGGTTCAACGCCGCGATGCTCGCGCTCGTTTGCGGGGCGGTGCTTGGGTTCTTGCCGTTCAACTTCCCGCTGCGCAAACCCGCGAGCATCTTCATGGGCGACGGCGGTTCGCTCGTCTGCGGCTTCCTGCTGGCGGTGCTCAGTGCGCGATTAACGTACCTGCCTGTCAACGGTGCGCCCATCTCGGCGATGAACGCCCATGCCGTGCTCGTGCCCGTGGTGGTCCTGGCTGTGCCGATCTACGACCTTGTCAGCGTTACGTTCCTGCGCCTTTGGCAAGGGCGAAACCCGTTGGTGGGCGACCTGCAGCACCTCAGCCACCGCCTGCACCAGCGCGGGCTGACGCGTAGGCGTGCCGTGGTGGTCATCTGCGGGCTGACGGCGATCACTGCGGCAGGCGGCGTCATGCTGCCGGCATTGCAACCCTGGCAGGCCATGCTCGTCTTGGCCCAGACAGCACTGGTGCTGGTCGTGCTCGGAATCTATGAACTCGGGCTGCGGAGCAACTAAGCCAGCGCCCGGCACAAGAGGTTCGCGAAGGTTGCCGAGGTAGTGAGAGCAACGCGAAGGAAATGCCGGGTGTGGCTTGCAGCGCGTTCAACCCCGAAGGGATTGCGTGTCGCGGCGTTTCAACCCCGAAGGGGTTGCGGGTTGTAGCCACGGGTGGATCGCAGCGCAACCCGTGGAAGCCGTAATGAAATCGCGCCCCGCCCCGGCAGGGGCGGCGGAGTCCGCCGCCCCTGCCGGGGCGGGGCGTATCGCTGCCGGGCTTCCACGGGTTGCGCCCGCGAAATCGCGGGCTTCACCCGTGGCTACACCCCCCGGCCCCGCTGGGGCCGAATACCGGGCTGCGCGGGGATTCCTCCCCCCGACGATTCGTATCTCGCGGTACCTAGCCCCTCTGAGTTATCCCACTGATTCATCCCCTCTGAGTCATCTCTCTGACTTCCCCCTCTGGGCCCTCAGGGCCTCTGAGGTTAACTCCCCCGCATCTTCCCCGCACCTCTGCCCTCTGAGTTACCTGCCCCTACTTCTTCGTCCCCGGCTTCCCCTTTGCCGGGGCGGGCGCGGGCTGGGGCTCTCTTTCGGGCGTGGTGCTCGTGGCCGAGCCGATAGTCGGGCGTTGCAGTTCGTTCTCGAACCGCCCGGGGCTGAAGCGGTAGTCCCCCTCCTGATCGTGTGATTCCAGGTGCCCGTAGAGGCTCGTCCGCTGCACCGAACTGCGCACCGCGTTCGGGGCATCTTCGATGAGCGGGCAGTTGGCGACCGTCCCCTCGACGGTCCCCCAGCGCACCAGTTGGACTGGCTCATCGCCGCGCGTTGAGAGCAAGATCCAGTCGGCGTTGTTCGCCAGCGCCGAACGCTCGCTCTTGTTCTTCATATCAAAGACCAGCGCCCCGGCAAAGGACTCATTCCCCTTCGGGGGCGCGCCGAGCTGGTCCCCGACCGGCCCTGTCCACTTGCCCTCAAAGCCGTTAAAGACCACTACAACCTGCCCAGGCTGGAGCACGCACTTGGGGAACGTAAACCGCACCGCCCCGCTCTTGGCGTGCCCCTTCTTGTCCTTCTCGCTGGCCCGCTTGTCGCTGAGGGTGTAGCCCGCCAGGTCGATGGCGCGCTTGTGCGGGTTGACAATCTCGATGAACTCGTCCCCCGTTGCGTTCCGGGCACCATCGCCGTTGGCATCTCCCTCACTGCCCGTGGGCACGGCATAGAGCACCTCCGTAATCAGCGGGTGCGGGAAGGGGACCAACGGCTTGGCCTGCCCATCCTCACTCGCCTTGGCAGGCCCGGATGCCTGGGGCCTAGATGCCGGGGGCTTGGCGGGTTCTTTCGCGGGCGCTTGCCCGGGGGTCGGGTCCGCTGCGGCCAACAGGCTCAGGAGCATGATCGTGTGTGCGAGCATGCCTGGAGGGTACACGAAACGGCGGGTTGGATATAGACATTTTTGTGCGATCGCCACGAATTTACACAAATCTGTGTGCCTCCGTATGGACACCGAGCAAAGACCTGAAAAAAACCAAAGATCGTGCTTTTACATGTGGCGGATGCGTGCAAACGGCCTGTGCGCGACGGTGCTGATCCCCGCCGGCGCGCGCACCGGCGCGGCCCCGGGGCCTGCTGTGTCAGGAACCCGTAACAGCAGGAGCACGCGATGAACGGCACCGACCAGACCAGCTTTGCAGAGGCCGCCGACGAGGGGATCGATCCGGGCGTGCTGGCCCACGCCATCGACTCGCACGAACGGCACACCAAGCCGAGGCTAGCGATGCTCTGGGACTACTACCGCAACCCGATGACCTTCACCACCCCCGGCGTGCGCGACGGGCGCGGCTACCGGCTTGGCCAGGAGCGCGGCCTGCCGTTACGGCTGAGCAATCCTGCCGCGCTGGGCATCGACAACGACGACCGCCTCCGCAGGCGCGAGGTCGTCATCGAGAACGACATTGCCTGGCGTGTGGGCACGATGATCGACTTTCTCTTCGGCAAGCCGATCCGCCTGGTCAGCACGGCGGCGGACGCGGGGCTGGCGCGCGAGATCGAGCGTGCGCTCGAGCGTGTCTGGGAGTCCAGCGGCGGGTTGACACTGCTGCAAGAGGCCGCGCTGTACGGGCACGTCTTCGGGCACGTTGACCTGCGTGTGCGCCGGGCCGATGAGCCTGGCGAGCGTGCGACGCTGCCCGAGCATGCCGTGCGCATCGATGTGCTCGACCCGAGGCAGACGGTGGTGCTGCACAGCGCCGAGGCGTTTGACACCCGTGATGCGGGGCCGATGGGCGTGGCGATCCGGCGTGCGACGAAGTTGCCCGGGCAGCGTGAGGTCTGGCACACGCAGGTGCTCACGCCAACGGGCGTGCTGACGTTCAAGGACGCCGGGGACGGCGCTCGGCTGGTTGCCAGCGCACGCAACGGCGTGCGCCCCGGCGAGGTGCCGGTGGCGCACATCCAGAACGCCGCGACGGGCGCAGGGTGGGCGGGCCTGGGCGAGGTCGAGCCGCTGGTGTCGTTGCAGGATGAACTGAACACACGCCTGAGCGACAGGGCCTATCGCGTAACGCTGCAGAGTTTCAAGATGTACCTGGTCAAGGGGCTGGGGCTGGGCGCGGGGGACCGGCCCGTCGGGCCGGGGCTGGTCTGGAGCACCGACAACCCCGACGCGCACATCGAGGCGTTCGGGGGGGACTCGGCCAGCCCCAGCGAGAGCGAGCACATCGAGCAGATCCGCGAGGCGATGGACAAGGTCTCGGCCGTGCCGCCGCTGGCGACGGGCGTGGTGCGGGCGCGGATCGGGAACCTCTCCAGCGAGAACGCGCTGCGATTGACGCTGCAGGGTCTGCTCTCGCGCACGGCACGCAAGCGGATCGCCTATGGGCGCGGCATCACGCGGGCGTGCGGGCTGGTGCTCGATGCGCTGCACGAAGCGGGCGTGCTGCGCACAAAGCCGACGGACCGCACCGTCCGCATCGAGTGGCCCGAGGCGATCACCGGCGACAGCGAGAGCGCAGTCCGCGGGGCCAAGGAGAAGCTGGAGCTGGGCATCACCAGGGAGCAGGTGCTTACGGAACTCGGGTACGCCGCGGGGGACCCGGGGGTGCAGTAGACGTGCGGGCGGGCGGTTGACACAAACACAAAGACAGGCAGACACAAAGGAGGCGGGCACATGAGCGATGGCACGGCAGGGCAGGGTGGGCAAGCAGGCGACGACGGCGAGGGGCTGGCGCAGAAGTTGATCGGTGAACTTGCGCAGGTCAAGGCGGAACTGAGGCGGGCGCAGGAGGCGATCGGGGGTGTGGAGCGTCGGCGGACCGTCGAGCGTGCGGCCGTCGAGGCGCAGGCGCGGGACGTGCAGGCGGCGGCGGACGCCATCGAGCAGCGTCTGTCGGCCGGTGCGACGGACGTTGCGCAGGCGTTGCGTGAGATCAAGCGCGAGAGGCCTGGGTTGTTCGGGGTGCCGGCGCGTGCGGGCGTGGAAGGGGGTGATGGTGCCGTGAGCCTGACGGCGCTGCGTGAGCGTGCGCGGACGGGGGATCGGGCGAGTTTGCTGCTGTATTTGCAGGCCCGTCGTGAGAAGCCGTGAGGGTTTGGTTGTGGGTGTTGTGATGGGCGTGGGCGCCCGTCGGCGGTGATTTGAGGGTGTGGTGGAGTGGGTTTGGGTTGCAGGGAAGAACAAAGGAGATTTGCACATGCCGTTTACAGGAAAGAGCAGTTTCAATGCTGGGGCGGACTTGCCGGAGATTGCCGAGGACATTGCGGATTTGGTGGGGATCATCTCGCCGAGCGAGGCTCCGCTGCTGGACCACCTTGGTGATTCTGGGCGGTCTGCGGTGAGCACGGTGCACGAGTGGCTCGAGGACGAGCTGCTGCCGAACACCGACACGATTAACCAGACGACCTTCACGCCCAACGCGACGGACGCGACGGCGATCACGGTGGCCAACGGCTCACGGTTCCGCGCGGGGGACACGGTGCGGCCCAACGGTGCGCGTGAGGTGCTGCTGGTTACGGACGTTATCGGCAACGTGCTGACGGTGTCGCGTCGGTACGGGAGTTCGCCGGCCAGCGCGGTGAGCAACGGGCAGCGTCTGACGATCATCGGCAATGCGGCGCTGGAGGGTGACGATGCGCCGCCGGCGCGGTTTACCAACCGGGTGCGCAAGAGGAACTTCACGCAGATTTTCTCGGCCAGCGTGAGCGTGTCGGGCACCCTCGCGGCGGCGCGGAAGGTGGCGGTGGGCGACGAGGTGGAGTATCAGAAGGCCTCGCGTCTGCGTGAGTTGATCCGCGACCTGGAGAACAGCATGATCAACGGTGTTGCGCCGACGGCGACGCAGCAGGGGTCGGCAACGGTTCGGCGGACGATGAGCGGGATTCTGCCGCAGTTGACCAGCAACGTGATGGTCCCGGGCGCGGGCGGGATCCCGGCCGGGGGCGGGCCGGGTACGGAGCTGAACGAGGGCGTGCTCAACGCGGCGTTGAGGCAGATCTGGGACGGCAGCAGCGGGCGCGTTGACACGATCGTCGTAGGCGGGACGATGAAGCGGCGGATCAATGCGTTCCTAACGCCCTTGCGCGAGGCGAGCCTGAGCGAGGGGCGTTTCCGGGACATGGTCAGTGTCTACGAGAGCGACTTTGGCGCGTGCAAGGTGGTGCTGAGCCGGTGGATGCCGGCCGACACGGTGCTGCTGGTGGACAGCTCGCGCCTGGCGGTGCTGCCGCTGTCGGGCCGAAGCTTCGCGTACAAGCCGATGGGTGCCAGCGGGGACCGCGATAACGGTTTGGTCGTCGGTGAGTACACGCTGGAGCTGCGCAACGAGGCGGCGCACGGCCTGATCCGCGGGTTGACGTGATGTCGGCGGCGGGGTGGCGCTCCCCGCGCCGCGAGAGCGGCGCGGGGGGTTTGTTGGTGGTGTTGGTGTGGGGTTTGTGGTGCTTGCAGAAAGGGACGCATGTTTGCCACTGATCGAGACCTTCTGGTGATCGAGCCGCAGGCGTTTGCACGGCTGGCGTGGCTGGGGCAGCGGGTGTTGTCGGGGACGGGGAGCGTCAGCGGGACGGCGTTGACGCTGACGGGGGCGACGTTTGCCTCGCGCGGCATCGGCGTCGGGAGCGTGCTGCTGCTGGCGGGCGTGCCGGTGGAGGTGGTGGCGATCACCGGCGCGAGCACGGCGACGGTCTCGATCGCGCGTGCGGGGGTCAACGACCCGGCGATCGCCACGGGGCTGAGCGGGAGCGTCGCGGTGGCGGGCTTTACGTTCGGGCCGCAGATCGCGCTGGCGCACCGGCAGGTGATGCGGATGGTGGGCGTGGACCCCGACGGGGTGGTGCCGGGCAGTGTGGTGCCCGGGCAGGTCAAGAACCCGCGTGAGGTGGCGTGGCTGGAGGCCCTGCTGGCGCTGCGGCTGATCTATGCGGCGCAGGCCACGGCGGTGGGGCACGAGGCGCAGATGGACCGCTCGCTGCGGCTGCTGGATGATCGGCTGCGCTCGGCCGTGGGGGAGTTGCGCGTGCTCATCGACACCGATGGGGACGGGTTGGCCGACGTGGTGCGTGTGGTGGGTGTGGCGGGCGTGGTGAGGAACTAAAAGGAGCGTGCGATGCTGATCCTGGAGCCGGACGAGGTTGTCTGTGTTGGTGTGCGGTTGTCGGGTGTGCAGAGTGTCTCGGTCAACGAGGAGGCGTTGGAGGTGGTGGCCGAGGGTGGGGATGGTGGGCCGCACCTGACGTTCGTGGACGTGCCGCTGCAGCGTGTGCGGGTGGATATCCGCCAGAGTGTGCCCGAGGGTGATGCGTTTGCGTTATCCGTCGGGCTGGAGGGTGCCCTCTTGGTGCGCTGGTCGGCGGGGGGGCGTGGCGGGGACGTGCGCGGGATCAACGCGCGGGGTGTGGTCGTCTCGTCGCAGTACACCTTCGACAGCGGCAAGGGGGCGACGCGGGTGGTCAGCGTGGTGTGCGTCAGTGATGACGGGGCGGCTTCGCCGGTGGTTGTGCAGTAAAAGGGAGGGGTGGGCATTGGCAGAGACCTTTGTTGGACAGGATCTTTTCACGTCCGGGCCGAGGAGGTATGTTGTTGAGCCGATCGGGTTCATGGTCATCCCGCGTCTGCGGCTGAACCAGCCGGTCAGCGGGTCGGTCTCCCTGGGCCCGGCGGAACTGGGGGTGCAGGTCGTTGGCCGGCTGGTCGCCAAGGACGAGCCAAGCCTGGACGAACTGGTAGGGCCGATCCAAGAGCTCATGAGCGGCGCGGTGCCGGCGGTCGGGACGCTCATCGATATGCAGGGGCATACGTACCTCGACATGTCGCTGGTGAGTTTCCAGCGTCGCGGCGGCGAGAAGGGCGCGGGGTTCGTTGACCGCGGGCGGGATTGTTCGCTGGCGTATGTCGCAAGGTTCCTGCGTTTGAACCCGATCTAGTTCTGGATCGCTGATGAACATCGTGCGTTCTAAGTGGCCAACCCCACTCTTGCCCAACCCTTGCCCCTGCCTGCCAGAACGTTCTCGGGGAGGGGTTGGTTGCAAGTCGTTGCCGCCGTTTTTAGCGAGTCGAGTCGGCGCGTGCGACGATGAGTGTGCGGTCGTCGTCGATATTGCCGAGGTCGTGCGCGTTGACGGCGTCGAGCAGGGCCTGGAGGTGCTCCTTGGCCGTGGCACGCTCGGGGGCGAGGGCCTGGTCTAGGCGGTGGTAGCCGAAGAGGTGGCGGTCGGGGTCGAAGGCCTCGGTGATGCCGTCGGTGTAGAACGTCAGCACGTCCCCCTCGGCGAGCGTGATAGAAGTCTGGACGTAGTCGGCATCGGCGACAATGCCCAGCGGCAAGCCCTGGGCCTGATCCAACGGGATCAGCAGGCCATGGCCCGGGTCTTGGGGGTGCAGTGTGGTGGGTGGAGTGTTGTCTTGAGCGTTGATGGGCGAGAGGACGCAGGCGGGGTTGGCCAGGCGCAGGCGTGGGGGGTTGTGCCCCGCGCTGGAATAGGTCAGCAGGCGCGTCTGCGGGTCGTAGACGGCGTAGACGGCCGTGATGAACGTGCCGGAGAAGCGGGTGTAGCGCTCGCAGAGCTGCTTGTTGACGTAGATCATCCACTGGCGCGGTGAGATGCTCGGCGGTGGGGTCTTGGTGTCAACGGATTGGGTCCATGCCTGGTTGACGTGGGCGATGGCGTGGAGGATGGCCATGAGCACGGCGGCTGGGGTGCCGTGGCCTGAGACGTCGGCGATGAGGATGGCGAGTTTGCCGTCGGGGAGGTGGAAGAAGTCGAAGTAATCCCCGCCGGCTTGTTTGCTGGTCTGGTAGTGCGTGGCGATATCGAGGCCGACGTTGGTGGGCAGTTGCGTGGGCAAGAGTGAGCGCTGGATATCGGCGACGACGCGGAGTTCGCGGTCGATGGCGTCGTAGGCCTCTTTGACCTTGCGGGTCAGGACGAGGCTGGCGGTTGCCCGGCCGAAGAGGTTGGACTGCCAGAAGATTTCGGGGAAGCGTTCGGGGTCGAACCCGTGGGGCTGGTTTTTGAGCACGACGATCATGTTGAGCGCGACGCCGTTGTCGTACTGGGGGATGACGGCGATGGATCGCGCGTTGGCCAAGAGGTCCTCGGCGGGGTCGCCCGGTGGGACTTGGAAGTCTTGGATGATTTGGGGTGTGTCGGCGTAGAGGAGTTGGCCGAGGATGCCTTGGGTGTAGATGGGGAACTTGCCGGGGTTTTTCCAGGGGTCGATGTTGACGGTCCAGGCGGTGGCGCGGGTGATTTTGTAGGCGGGTGCTTTGAGGTCTCGGCGTGAGACGGCGATCATCCCGTCGTTGCGTTGGAGCGCGCGGACGCGTTCGGC
>JAJTGZ010000021.1 GCA_021299385.1 Phycisphaeraceae bacterium
TGGCAGAAGTGGACGCTCTTGGGGTCCCCGCCGTGCTCGCCGCAGATGCCGACTTTGAGCTTGCCGTTGGTCGAGCGCCCCTTGGTGATCCCCATCTCGACGAGCTGCCCGACGCCCGAAACGTCCAGCGAGACGAACGGGTCGCCCGGCAGGATTTCCTTGTGCAAATATTCCGACAGGAAGTTGCCGATGTCGTCGCGCGAATACCCAAAGGTCATCTGCGTCAGGTCGTTGGTCCCGAAGCTGAAGAACTCGGCAGACTCGGCGATCTCGTCGGCCGTCACAGCCGCGCGGGGCACCTCGATCATCGTGCCGATCGGGATATCGATCCGCTTGGTCCAACCCTTCTCCTTCTTGACCGCCTCGATCGTTCCCACGGCCAGGGCACGCAGGTGGTCAAACTCCTTCTTGGTCCCCACCAGCGGGATCATGATCTCAGGCAACGCCTTGATCCCGTTGGCAACACAGTCCAGCGTCGCCTCAACGATCGCGCGAATCTGCATGTCCTGAATCTCGGGGTACGTAACAGCCAGCCGGCACCCGCGGTGCCCGAGCATCGGGTTGGCCTCGTGCAGCTGGCTGACACGCTGACGCACCTTCTCGGTGCTCAGGCCCAGCAACTTGGCAAGCTCCGCCTGCTGCTTCTCCTCGTGCGGGAGGAACTCGTGCAGCGGCGGGTCGATCAGCCGGATCGTTACCGGCAAGCCCTTCATCGCCGTGAAGATGCCCACAAAGTCGTCCCGCTGATACGGCAGCAGCTTGTTGAGCGCCTTGCGGCGCGTGTCGGTGCTCTCGGCCAAGATCATCTCCCGCATCGCCCGGATGCGGTCGCCCTCAAAGAACATGTGCTCGGTCCGGCACAGCCCGATCCCCTGCGCGCCAAAGTCCCGCGCCTTGCGCGCATCCTGAGGCGTGTCAGCATTCGTCCGCACGTCCAGCGTGCGGTACTTGTCCGCCCAACGCATCACCGTTGCAAAGTCCCCCGTCAACTTCTCCGGCTCGATCGTCGGGATGCTCCCGAGCATCACCTCCCCCGTGCTGCCGTCGATCGAGACCGCGTCCTCACGCGTCAGCGTCTTGCCCGCGATCTTGCACGTGCCCGCCTTGGCGTCAATAACCAGGTCCCCAGCACCCACGATACACGGCTTGCCCCAACCCACGGCCACCACCGCCGCGTGGCTCGCTCGCCCCCCCGTGCTCGTCAAAATCCCCGTGCTGCTGTGCATCCCCTCGACGTCCTCCGGGCTTGTCTCGTCGCGCACCAGAATCACACGCTCACCCTTGGACTTCCGCTCAACAGCCTCGGCAGCCGTGAACGCCAACTTCCCGACCGCCCCCCCAGGCGACGCCGCGATCCCACGCGTCAGCACCGGGGCCGTCTTGCGCTTAACCGGATCAAACATCGGCAGCAGCAGCTGCGTCAAATCCCCGGCGGGGATCCTCAGCACGCCCTCCTTCTCCGTGATCAGCCGCTCCTTGACCATCTCGCACGCGATCTTCACCGCCGCCGCACCGGTCCGCTTGCCCGTGCGCGTCTGCAACATGTAGAGCTTCCCCTGCTCGATGGTAAACTCGATGTCCTGCATGTCCTTGTAGTGCTTCTCGAGCTTGAGCTTGATCTTCTGCAGCTCGTCGTAGACACGCTTGTTCCACTTGGGCATCTCGTCGATGAGTTTCGGCGTGCGGATCCCGGCGACAACGTCCTCACCCTGCGCGTTGATCAAAAAGTCGCCGTAAAACTTGTTCTCACCCGTCGCCGGGTTCCGCGTAAAGCCCACACCCGTGCCCGAGTCCTCGCCCATGTTCCCGAACGCCATCACCTGCACGTTCACGGCCGTGCCCAGCAGGCCCTGGATCCCCTGAATCCGCCGGTAGCTGATCGCCCGCTCCCCGTTCCAGCTCTTAAACACCGCCTCGATAGCCAGTTCCAACTGCTTGTGCGGGTTCTGCGGGAAGACCTCGCCAACGTGCTTGCGGAAGACCTCTTTATACGCCTCGCACAGCTCGACGATCCCCTCCGTCGGCACGCCGTTGTCCGTCTCGGCCTTGTACTTGACCTTGATCGCCTTGAACGCCTGCTCAAACTTGTGGTGGTCCACACCCATGACCACGTCGCCAAACATGTTGATCAGCCGGCGATAGGCGTCATAAGCAAAACGCTTGTTCTTGGTCTTGCCCGCCAGGCCCTCGACGGCCACGTCCGTAAGCCCGAGGTTCAGGATCGTGTCCATCATCCCCGGCATGCTCACCGCCGCACCCGACCGCACCGACACCAACAGCGGGTTCTCCGCCGAGCCAAACTGCTTGCCCGTTTCCTTCTCGAGCATCGAAACATTCTTCTTGACCTCATTCATGAGGCCCACGGGTAGGCGCATCCCCGCGCGGTAATATGCCGCACACGTCTCGGTGGTAATCGTCAGGCCGGGGGGCACGGGCAGGCCAATGGAACACATGTCGGCGAGGTTGGCCCCCTTGCCGCCCAGCAGGAGTTTCTGGCTCGCATCGCCGTCGACGCGCGTCTTGCCGAAGTAGAAGACCATCTTCTGCGCCTGCAACTTCGAGGGCGTTGCCTTGCCCGTGATCTGGATCTTGCCGTTGCCCAAGCCGTTGTGGCCCGAATGGCCATTGGCCGAGATGGAGACGGGGGCCTTCTTGCTCTTGGTGATCACTGCCATGGGTATCTACTCCAAACAAAGTGCTAACACAGGCCTCGGTTGGCCGAGTCGCGGCTGGTTGAATCCGGGACCAATCCGTGGTCTTCGGCCATGCGCAGCCCGCGCACAGAAGTTCATTTTAGGACCAAACATCCGCTCGGGCGAGCCTCCCGAAGGAATGCCCCCACCACCCCAAATTGGCCACCTTTGACCCCCTCTCACCCACCCCGCGCCGCTCTGTCCATAGACTGCAACGCATCGCACGACCAAACGTGCCCCCGGTGCCCGCCACACCACCCCCGCGCACACGCCGCGAGAGGAAAACCGTGTTCGACCAGTCCAAAGTGCTCGGCAAGATGATCGACCGCCGCAACGAACGCGCCCCAAGCGTCATGGGCCTCGGCGAGCACCTCCAAGAACTCCGCAAACGGCTGATCTACGCCATCGTCGGCCTCATCCCCATCTTCATCGTCGCGTGCATCTACGGACGCCGAATCCTCGACGCCGTGCTCATGCCCGTACGCGCCGCCCTGCACGACGCCGGCGAACCCTCGGCACCGCTAATCACCAGCGTCTTTGAGGTCTTCTACAACGCCTTCAAAGCCTCAGCCATCGTTACGCTCATCATCGGCGGCCCGTGGGTCATCTACCAGTTCTGGAAGTTTATTGCCCCGGGCCTCTACAGCCGCGAACGCAGGTTCGTCTACATCCTCGCTCCACTGAGCCTGATCCTCTCCCTGAGCGCGCTGGCCTTTATGTACTTCATCATCATGCCGACGATGCTCGGCTTCCTCATCACCTTCAACGCCGGCACCTTCAACGCCAAACCACTCGCAGGCCCACTCCCGCCGGGAATCACACTGCCGACCATCCCCGTCCTCAAACTCGACCCGATCGACCCGCCCCTCGGCGCCGAGTGGATCAACACCGAGGTCATGGAACGACGAACCTCCATCGGCCCCGGCCCCGACGGCAAGATCATCGTCGTCGGCACACCCGTCAGCCAGTCCGGCGGGCTGCTCCAGCAGTTCCGCGTCGGCGAGACGCTCGACACCTTCGTCACCTTCGCGCTCGGCTGCGCCGTCGCCTTCCAAACACCCGTCGTCGTACTCCTACTCGGGTGGGCCGGCATCGTCACCACCAAAGGCCTCCGCAAATACTGGCGGCACGTCTTCGTCGCCTGCGCAGTCCTCGGTGCCGTCCTCACACCCTCGCCCGACCCCGCCAGCATGCTGCTGCTGACGATCCCCATGTACCTCCTCTACGAACTCGGCCTGACCCTCCTCTGGCTCCTCCCGGCCAAGCGAGTCGCCGGGTATAAAGCACAGCCAAACAACACCAATGACGGCCCGGCGGATGGACCGTGAAGTTCACTCAGAGGACGTAGGTGGGGAGGAAAAAGGCAGAGTGGGGAAGTTACAAAGTGGCAAAGTGACAAAGTGACAAAGTGGCAAAGTGGCAAAGTGGTAAAGTGCGTAGCAACACCCGCGCATCAGAACCCCTCCCCCGAGGGGAGGGGCAGGGGTGGGGTTCCCTCCCACCAACACACCCAATACAACCGCGACTAATCCAATCAACCAACCCCCACTCTGTCACTTTGCCACTCTGCCACTTCTACTCTGCCCCTCCGCCTCCGAGTAACCCCGTGCCCGCAGCGATCACCCCACTCCCACCCGACCTGCTCGCCGTCAGGCCCCCGACCATCCTGGTCTTTGGTGGCACCTTTGACCCGCCGCACCTCGGGCACGTGCAACTGCCCTTGGCCGTGCGCAACGGGATCGACACCAACGCCTGGCTCCTCTACATCCCCGCCGCCCGCTCGCCGCACAAGGGCGCCGGGCCACACGCCACGCCGGCGCAGCGGATGGAGATGCTCGCGCTGGCTTTGACCGGCGTCCCACATGCCGCGCTCTGGAGCGATGAGATCGACCGCGCCGCCGGGTTCGACGCACCGAGTTACACCGTTGACACGCTGGCGCGCCTGCGCCACGCCCTCGACAACGTCGGCCTCGGGCAAACATCCCTCCGCCTGCTCATCGGCGCCGACCAGGCCCTGGGCTTTCACCGCTGGCGCGACCCGCGCGGGGTGATCGAGCTGGCCGAGCCTGCCGTCCTCTGCCGGGGCGTCCTTGCCCAACCCGAGCACATCGCCAGCGCGCTGGCACGCTTTGACTTCTGGACCCCCGGCGAACTGCAAGCCTGGCGCACACGCCTGCTCCAAGCCCCCCCGATCGACGCCTCCTCCACCACCCTCCGCTCAGCCCTAGCGGCAGAGGATTTCCACACCGCCGGCCGTTTCCTCCACCCCGGCGTGCTCGCCTACATCCGCACGCACAACCTCTATCACCCCGGCACAGGCCCCTGACACGCCCTGCGCACGCGCTCGACCACCGCCGCACCCCCCTCCACGCGCATCTCCAGCACCGGGCGCGCCACCGCGATCTCCCACCCGTGCGCACGCGCCTTGGTCCAGTCCTTCTCCGTCATCACCACCACCTGCGCCCCCGCCAAAGCCGCGGCACGCTCGATCCCCGCGCACGTGCTGGCCGAGAACGCATCGTGGTCGGGCAACGCCACGCTAGTGCGCACATCCGCAACCTTCCCAAGCATCCCCAAAAACCGCTCGGGCCTCCCCACCGCGCACGCGCCCAGCACCCCCCGCCCCGACAGCCACGGCAGCCCCTCGAGCCGCTCGACCCCGCCCTGCCGCACACGCACGCCCGTCCACACATGCTCGGCACGCACCACCAGCGCGCCGGGCTGCGCAAGCCCACGCACACGCCCCTCCAAGGCCCCCACACCCTCAGGGGCCAGGCCCCCCGCGTGCGTCAGCACCACCACACCCGCACGCCCAAGGCCCGCGGCCGGCTCACGCAAATCCCCCCTCGGCAGCAGGTGGTCGTCGAGCGTCCGGCTCTGGGCATCAATGAGCACAACGTCCAGGTTGCGCGCAAGTTGGCGGTGTTGCATCCCGTCGTCGAGGACCACGCAGTCAAAGGTGCCCTTCCCATCGCCGAGTGCTTGGGCAATCACCCGTGCGCGGTCGGGCCCCACCAACACCCGCACCCCTGGGAGCGTCTGGCGGTAGACCTCGGCCTCGTCGCTGAGGCCCCCCCGGGCGCGGTAGCCACGCATGGCAATCGCGGGCCTGAAGCCCTGTTCCAAAAGCCTGGCGACGAGCCAGGCGACCATGGGCGTTTTGCCCGTGCCGCCAACGGTCAGGTTCCCAACGCTCACGACCGGCACGCCAACGCGTACAACACCCACGCCCCGGTCAAAGGCTCGGTTTCGGCGCGCAACAACCTGGCCATAGACCGGTGCAAGCACCGGCCCGAGGGTGGACCGCAACAAACCGACGATGCGGGACGAAGTCGTCATGGTTGGCCACCTTGCTCGTCGCCGGTTTGGGGTGGTGGGTGAGTGGGTGCCGCGTTCTGTCGGCCTTTGGCGATGAGCTCGGCGGCCTGTCGCAGTTGCGCCCGGCGTTCAGCCGCGCCGAGGCGCAAATTGTTGGCGATGTCCAGCAGCGCGAGGGTGAGCACCAGCAGCGTCAGCAGGATCACGAGCATCCACGCCAGGACGAAGAGGCGTTTGTCAGCCGGGGGAGTTTGTCGGGCGGCGTAAACGATGGCGCCGACCAAGAACATCTGCACCACGCCCCCGGCAGTTCTGATCCTCCGCCGGCTGGGGGGAATCTCGGGTTTCTGCAGCGCCAGCACGTACGAAGCAATCAGCACCATCCCGACCCCAGCTAGGAGCACGGCAAGCCAGCCGGGCAGGATCGCGCCCACGACGCTCATGCCCAAGGCCCCCCGCCTGCGCCAGCCCCACGCGCCGATGCCGCGATGAAAGCCGGCAGGAGTGTGCGCAGGCGTGCAATGGGCAGGCCCATGACAGTGGCGGGGTCGCCGACGACGGCGATTGGCCACCCAGCGGAGATGCGCTCGGCGAGGTTGTACCCGCCGGACTTGCCCTTCCATTGCCCGCTGGCGACGTAGTTGGAGATCGCTTCGTCGGTGATGTCGCCGACATCGACCTGTGCGCAGTCGGCACAGACCTGGCGGGCGCCGTTGATGGGGTCCAGGAGGGTGAGGCCGGTATGGACGTGGTGGAATCGGCCGCGGATTTGGCGGATCATCGTTGCCGCGTCGTCGGCGTTGGCGGGCTTGCTGAGGATTTGGCCTTGGCTCTGGACAAGGGTGTCGGCGGCGATGATGAGCAGGTCGCCGGGGGTGTGTTGGTTTGAGCGGCGGCCCAAGGGGTATCCAAGTTTGGCCGCCCCCGCCGCGGCTTTGAGCCAGCTCAAGGAAGCGACCCACTGGGGAAGGCTGACCTGGCCCGGTTGCAAGTCGGCGTCCTCGATCCCCGGGTCGATGGCCGAGAATTGCAGGCCGAGCAGGGCGAGCAGTTCGCGCCGCCTGGGGGAGGTGCTTGCCAGGACGATGCTGCCGGCATTGCCCTGCTGGGGGTGGGCTTGGGTGGTCTGGGCGGGGAGGGTGGGCACAAGGAAAGTGTAACGAAGGCGCGCCGGGCCGGGCGGGATGCGGATAATGCCCGCATGAACGCACGCCTGCGCCGGTACGCCATGTTGTTCGCACTGCTCCTGACGACGGTCCTGCCCACCTTTGCGCTCGGGCAGGATGCGCCGCCGAGCGCGCCGGCGGAGGCGCCCGAGGTGGACAAGCGGGTTGAGCGGTGGTACATCCTGCTGATGCAGGGCCAGCGTGCGGGGTGGATCAAGTCGGTGCAGACGCACGCCGGGGGGAAGATCACCACCGAGTCGGAGGTGCAGCTGGAGATCAAGCGTGAGGCACTCAAACTGCGCATCGGGATGACCAGCGAGTTTGTCGAGACGGATGATGGCAAGCCGATCTCGCAGCAGAGCACGCAGAAGCTTGGGGCGATGTCCACAACCCGGCGTGTGCGGTTCATGCCCGACGGGACAATGGAGGTGACGAATCTGCAGCCAACGCCCGGCGGCGCGCCGGTCAAGAGCGTGCAGACCAAGCCCGCATCAGAGAAACCCTGGCTGACGCCCGCGGCGGCGGAGCGTTTTGTGGCCGGGGAACTGGCCAAGGGCGCTACGACGATCGTTGTAACGATGCTCGACCCATCGCTGGGCGAGGAGCCGGTTACGGTAACGCGGACGGTGCTGGAGCGGACCACGGCCGAGGCGTTTGGGAAGGTTGTCCCGGCGGTGAAGTGGAAGAACGCGATCGCGTCGATGCCCGGCGCCGAGGCGGTTGAGTTTGTCGATGACGATGGGCAGACGATCCGCTCGGAGATCAACCTGGGTGGGATTTCGGTGGTGCAGGTGCTGGCCGACAGGGAGCTTGCGCTGTCAAAGCTCGACGCGCCGGAAATGCTGGCGAGTCTGCTCGTGCCGGTGCCCGAGGCGATTGCCAATGCCCGCCAGAGCAGGGTGGGGACGTACATCGTAACGAGCCAGGGGAGCCTGACGGACCTGCCGAGTGTGGGTGGGCAGACGTTCAAGCGGACGGGGCCGCAGAGCGGGGAGGTAACGGTGCGTGCCGGGGAGGGTGGTGGTGAGGTGGTGCCCGAGGGGAGGTTGGCGGAGGTGAAGGCCGAGCATCTCAAGGCGAGCGCGATGCTGGACACGCGGGACGAAGAGATCATCAAGTTGGCGGGTGCGATTGACCTGACCGGCCTGGACGCGCCAGCCGCGGCCGAGCGCGTTCGGCGGTTTGTCCACAAGTACATCAAGGCCAAGGACATGTCGGTCGGGTTTGCAACCGCCAGCGAGGTGTGCCGAACGAGGACGGGGGACTGCACGGAGCACGCGGTGCTGCTTGCGGCTTTGCTGCGTGCCAAGGGCGTGCCGGCGCGGGTGGTCAGCGGGTTGATCTATATCGATGAGTTTGCGGGCAAAAAGAACGTCTTTGGGTACCACATGTGGTCGCAGGCTTTGGTCGATGGGCAGTGGGTGAACCTGGACGCGACGCTGGGTGAGGGGACGCCGTATGACGCGGCACACATCACGCTGTCGGTCAGTTCGCTCAATGAAGGAGAGGTGCAGAACTTTTTGGTCGCTACCGCGCCGCTGATCGGGAAGTTGAAGATCGAGGTTGTGAAGGTTGAGTAGGGCTATGCGTGAGGGGCTGGTTGCATCGCTGGTGCTGGGCCTGGCCGTGGGGACGCTAGCCGTTGAGCCGGTGGCCCGGGGTGTGGCGCAGGAGCTCGGCTCGGTGCTCGGGGGCACGGCGGCGGATGCGGGTGTGGGCGGGGGGCTGCCGATCAGCGCACGGACGATGGTGCTAACGGTTCTGGTGCCGGTGTTGATCGGAGTCGCTGCGACGCTGCTCGCCTGGCCCACGGCATGGTGCTTGCGGTCGCTTGGGCCCGGGCGGGGGCGGTGGGCGCTGGCGCTGCTGATCGTGCCGATGGTGCTGCCGACGTACCTGGCCTTTGCCGGGTGGGGTTTGGCGCGCGGGCCTGGGACGCTGGTGGCGTTGTGGATGAGCCGGGTGCCTGCGCTGTCGGCGTTGCTGGGGCAGGTTCTCGCGTGCGTGAGCCTGGCGCTGTGGTCTTGGCCGATTGCGACGTTTGTGCTGCTGGGGCCTGTTGGCCGGGTGCCCCGGGGGGAGGTCGAGGCCCTGCGCTTGCTGGGAGCGGGGACGGTGCGTGGGCAGTGGGTGCTGGCACGCCGGGTGCAGCCGGCGATCGTCGCGGCGGTCGCGCTGGTGGCGCTCTTGATGCTCGGCTCGGCGGTGCCGTTGCACTTGGCGCAGATCGACACACTGGCGATTACGCTTTGGGCGGAGTTGGCGTTGCGTCCCGATGGGCATGGTGCGTGGGCGCGGGCCTGGCCGTTGTTGGTCGTGGCGGTGGTGGCGGCGGTGGTGCTGGCGCGGTCGATCGGGGGTGGCCCCTTGGCCGATGTGCCGGGGGAGGAACCGGTGCCAGCGCGGTGGAGGTTGGGCGTGCCGGGGGTGTTGGCGTGGACGCTTGGGGTGGCGGTGCCGATGGCGTGCTTTGCGCTGGCGGTGCACTCCTGGCCCGCGGCAGTGCGCGTCTGGGGTGAGTCGCTCGGGCCACTTTGGGAATCGGTGCTGACGGGTGTGTGCGTGGGCGTGGGGCTGGTGGTGCTGGCGTTGTGCGCGTGGCGGTGCGCGTCGTCGGGGGGTTGGGCGGGGGTGGTTGCGCGTGTGGCGCTGGGGTGCTTGGCCGTGATGGCCGTGGTGCCGGGGGTGTTTACGGGCGTGCTGGTCGGCGCGAGCACGTCGGCGCAGGTGGCCGAGGTGGTGCTGCCCGGATCGGTGCTGCCGATTGTGCTCGGGCACCTGGCGCGGTTTGGGGTGTTGGGCGTTGGGGCGGGGATGCTGCTCTCGGCCGGGGAGCCGATGGCGTTGCGCGACCTGAGGCACCAACTGGCCGGGGGGAGCGTGCGGGGGTGGTTACGGCTATCGGTGCGGCCCTGGGCCGGTGTGCTGGTGGGGCTCGCGTGCGCGGGCGGTGCGCTGTCGATGCACGAAATCGAGGCGACGGTGCAGTTAAGGCCCCCTGGGACCAGGCCGATCGCCCAGATCATGCTCGACAACCTGCACATGAACTCCCTGCAAGAACTCGCCTCGACAGGTGTAATGGTGCTGCTGGGGACGGTGGTCCTGGCGGTGCTGGCGGGGGTGTTGCTCGCGCCCAGGGGGGTTCCCCGCAGCTAGCGTCCCCGGTTCTGGTACACTCTGCTGCGATGCGAGGATCAAACCGGCCCAACCCGGCTTGGCGGAGTGTTGCCCGGCTGGGCAGGGGCGTGCTCTGCTTGCTCATGTACACCCTGATGGGGGTGGTGGTGTTGAGCGGGTGCGATCGGGGTGGGGCCTCGGGCTTGGCACTGATTGAACCTGGGGATGCCGTCGGCGGGCCGGGCAGTGGGCCAGGGAGGTTTGGGAAGCCTCGGGCTATTGATAGTTTGGGGTCGAGGCTGGTGGTCATTGACCGGACGGGGCGGGTGCAGGTGCTTGATTCGCAGAGCGGGCACTGCCTGGCGTGGTTCAGGCTGCCTGATATCAGGTCGGGGTTTCCGACGGGCGTAACGATCGCGCCGTCGCCTGAGAACGACGGCAACCCAGCGATCTGGATACCCGATACGCACATGGGGCGTGTTACGGTCTATGCGATGCCCGAGGAGCGTGCCGGGCAGGTGATGCTGCTGGCGGCGCAGCCCAGGGTGCTGGCGCAGTTTGGGAGTTATGGCAACGGGCCGGGGGAGTTCATCTATCCGTCGAGTGTCTGCGTGCTGACCAAGGCCGACGGCAAGAGCGTCGAGCGGGTGTATGTCTCGGAGTTTGGTGGCAATGACCGGGTGAGCATCTTTGCGCCGAGCGCGGGTGAAAAGCCTGGGTTTACCTTTGTGTCGAGTTTCGGCAGCGAGGGGCCGCCGGCGGAGGGGCAGGTCACCTTTCAGCGGCCACAGACGGTGAGGTTGCTGCCGGGGCGGGGGGAGGTGGCGTCGGGGTTGCTTGTTGTCGATTCGATCAACCACCGTTTGGGGGTCTTTACGCTGGAGGGGGAGCTGGTCAGGTGGGTGGGCGGGCCGGGGCAGTTCAGCCACCCGAGGGGGGTGTCGGTGCTGGGCGATGGGTCGGTGCTGGTGGTGGAGTTTGGGAACAACCGTGTGCAGCACGTGGATATCAGCACGGGGCAGACGCTGGGGCTGTGGGGGCGGGCGGGCAGTGGCAGGGGTGAGCTGGCCGAGCCTTGGGCGATTGCGTTGGTGGGGGCGGAGGGGTTCATTGTCGATGCGCTGAACCACCGGCTGGTGCGGATGCGATTGCCGAGGCCCGCCGCAGGGGCCCCGGGCACCCACCCGCGACCGGGGTATGGCCCCATACCCTCTGCCCAAGGGGTGACTCGAGGGACATGACCAACGCACCGGGCATCTTGTTGAGCGCCGGCCCTTGGGGGTTGGTGGCCGCCCCGGCGTGGACGGTGGGGGCCATCCAGTTCAACTCGCCGTGGTGGTGGGTGGTCTACGCGGTTGTCGCGGTGCTGCTGGTCTGGATAGGCCGGCGGAGTTTGAGCGGGCTTTCAGGGAACACCCGGCGGGTGGCGCTGGTGATCCGGCTGGTGGTCGCGGCGTTGTTTGTCGCGGCGTTGGCGCAGCCACAGATCAAGCGTGAGGCGCAGGATGTAGCTGTTACGCTGGTGGTGGACGCGAGCAAGAGCCAGCCGAGGGACATCCTCAAGCAGACGCAGGCGTTCGTCGCCGGGGCGAGCACCAAGGCGAGGCCTGAGGACCTGATCGGGTTTGTAACGACGGCCCGGCAGGCGGGGATTCAGCGCATCCCCGCGCGGTTGCGCGAGGCGAACATCGATGCGCCGACGATTGTCAATACCGACGCGACGGACCTGGCCGCGGGCGTGCGGGCGGCCATGAGCATCATGCCCCCGGGCGCGGCCAACAGGATCGTGCTCATCAGCGACGGCAACGAGACGCTGGGGAACCTGATGGATGCGGCGCGGGCGGCCGAGGCGGCGGGGGTGCCCATCGACGTGCTGCCGGTGCGGTACACCATCGAGCGTGAGGTGATCGTTGACCGGCTGATCGCCCCGGCGCTGGCGCGGCCTGGTGAGGTTGCCAACGTGCGTGTGGTCATCACGGCGACGCGTGCGACGAGCGGTCGGCTGACGATCTTGATGAACGGGCAGGCGGTGGACCTGGACCCCGACTCGCCGGAGCTGGGCACGCGCGTGGACCTGGCGGCGGGGACGAACGTGCAGACGGTGCCGCTGCGGCTGCCGGACCGGGGGCCGGTGAACTTTGAGGCCGTCTTTGAGCCTGTCGCGGCGGCGGGTGAGTTGCCCGGGGACACGCTGGCGGAGAACAACAAGGCGCAGGGGGTAACGTTCATCAGCGGCAAGGGTCGCGTGCTGGTGATCAAGAACGCCCAGCCCGACGCCGACGCGCAGGTTGCGGCCCTTGGGCGGGTGCTCGCCTCGGGTGCGCGGGCGGTGGACATCCGCACGGCGGCGGATGCGTGGGGGTCATTGGCGGAGCTGGGGGTGTACGACGCGGTGATCCTTGTCAACGCCGCGGCGTACGAGTTCAACCAGCAGCAGCAAGAGGAGCTCAAGAGTTACGTGCACGACCTGGGCGGGGGGTTGATCATGACGGGTGGGGACCAGTCGTTCGGTGCCGGGGGGTGGATCGGGAGCGTTTTAGCCGACGCGCTGCCGATCAAGCTCGACCCGCCACAGAAGAGGCAGATGCCGCGCGGGGCGCTGGCGC
This sequence comes from Phycisphaeraceae bacterium, assembly GCA_021299385.1. Classification (GTDB taxonomy): domain Bacteria; phylum Planctomycetota; class Phycisphaerae; order Phycisphaerales; family UBA1924; genus JAJTGZ01. The sequence continues at coordinate 12,901 of JAJTGZ010000021.1, forward strand.
TGGTGATGCACAGCTGCGAGATGCCCAACGGGAACTACTGGGGGCGTCGCACGGCCGAGGCGGCGATCAGCGCGCTGCAGGCGCAGGACGTGGTGGGGGTGATCGAGTACAACTGGCAGGGTGGGGAGGGATGGGTTTTTCCGATGGGGGTGATCGGGGACAAGTCGGCAGTGCTGCGGTCGCTGGCGGGGTTGACGTATGGCGATGCGCCGGACTTTGAGAGCATGCTCAGCAGCGCGCTCAAGGGGCTTACGAGCGTGCCGGCTGGGCAGAAGCACACGATCATCATCAGCGACGGGGACCCGTCTGGCCCGAGCGACGCGCTGCTGAACCAGTTTGTGGCCGCGAAGATTTCGATCAGCACGGTGGCGGTCTTCCCGCACGGTGGTGGCAAGGGGGACCCGACGCTGGTGAAGATGCAGCGGATCGCGCGGACGACGGGGGGGAACTACTACGAGATCACGGACATGACGGGGAACCTCAATGCGCTGCCTGAGATTTTCATCAAGGAGGCGCAGACGGTCAAGCGGTCGCTGATCTGGGAGGGGGACCCGGTTACGCCGACGCTGGTGGCGGTAACGGAGGGAACGCGCGGGATCGCCGGGGTGCCGGCGATCACGGGGTATGTGGTTGCTGCGGAGCGCGAGGGGCTAGCGCAGACGGTGCTGCGCGGGCCAGAGAGCGACCCGATTTTGGCGCAGTGGCAGCACGGGCTGGGGCGTGTGGTGGCGTACACCAGCGACCTGTCGGGCAAGTGGGGTTCGCGGTGGCTGGGGTGGGAGCAGTTCCGCCAGTTCTGGGACCAGCACACCAAGTGGGCGATGCGCCCGGCGAGCAACCCGAATATCCGCGTGGTGGCGGTCGACAAAGGGGACCAGACGCAGGTCATCGTCGAGGCGGTCGACGACGCGGGGGACCGGCTGAACTTCCTGCGCTGGCAGAACCGGGCGGTGCTCCAGAACGGCCAGGCGCGAGCGTTTGACCTTGTGCAGACGGGGCCGGGGAGGTATGAGGGGACGGTCGATACGAGCACGGCGGGTGTATACACGTTGAACATGGGGTACGCCGATCCGGGCGCGCCGGAGGGGGCCAGCGGCGGGCGCGGGTCGGTGCAGGCGGCTGTTACGCGCCCGTTTGCCGATGAGTTCAGGTCGCTGCGGGACAACAGCGTGCTGCTCGAGAGCGTGGCCAAGCGGACGGGTGGGCGCGTGCTGGACTTTGCACCCGGCAGCGAGCTGTGGAGCCGGTCGGGGCTGACGATGCCCGTAAGTTTGCGCCCGATCTGGCTGGCGGTGGCGATCGCGGGGATCGGGTTGTTCTTGGTCGATGTCGCGGTGCGGCGCGTGCGGATCGACGTGCGGGCGATCGCCGGGCGGGTGGGGGCGCTGTTTGGGCGTGTCAAGGAGCAGGGTGCGACGCAGGTGCAGGCGTTGGCGCAGGCCCGCCAGCGGGCCAAGGAGCGCATGGCCGAGCGCGTGCGGGAGACGGGTGGGTCGGTCGGTCAGAGCACGGCGATGGACGCGGGGGGTCTGGATGGGGCCGGGGTGGGTGGGCGCGAGCGGGGGTTGAAGTTTGAGGCGTCGGCCGAGCAGTTGGCGCAGGGGGCGCGCGATGCCGAGGCGTTGGCACGCCGGCCCGGCGCACCGGTGGTCGTCAAGCAGACCCCCAAGGGGGATCAGGTGAGCACGGGGGAGGCGGGGATGAGCCGTCTGAAAAAGGCCAAGCAACGCGCCCAGGATGAGAACGCCCAGGACGAGAGCAAGGACAAGTAGACCAGAGCAGAACAGGGACAGAGCAGCAACGGACAGACACTCCTATTGAAGGATCACCCATGCCCGAGACGACAAGCGCATCAACGCCCGCCACCGCCGCCGAGATCAAGGCCAAGTGCGAGCAGTTCCGGCAGATGTTCCTGGACCTCAAGGCCGAGATCGGCAAGGTGATCGTCGGGCACACCCAGACGATCGACGGGGTGCTGATCGCGTTGTTTGCCGGCGGCAACGTGCTGCTGGAGGGCGTGCCCGGGCTGGGCAAGACGCTGCTGGTGCGGACGCTGGCCGAGGCATTGAGCCTGCCGTTTAGCCGGATTCAGTTCACGCCGGATTTGATGCCTGCGGACGTGATCGGGACGAACCTTGTCTCAGAAGACCCGGCGACAGGCCGGCGTGCGTTCCAGTTTCAGAAGGGGCCGATCTTTGCGCAGCTGGTGCTGGCCGACGAGATCAACCGTGCGACTCCCAAGACGCAGTCGGCGCTGCTGGAGGCGATGCAGGAGCGGAGTGTTACGGTCGCGGGGCATAGTTATAAACTCGACCTGCCGTTCTTGGTGCTGGCGACGCAGAACCCGATCGAGCAGGAGGGGACATACCCGTTGCCAGAGGCGCAGCTGGACCGGTTTTTGCTCAAGCTGGTGGTGGGGTATTCGCAGCTCGATGAGTTGATGGCGATCCTGAGCCGGACGACGGGGACGGGCACGCCGGGGGTGAGGCAGGTGCTCGACGGGTCGGGGATTCTGGCGGCACAGCGGCTGGTGCGCGACGCGGTGGTGGCGCCGCATGTGCAGCAATACGCAGCCCGGCTGGTGCTGGCGACGCACCCGGGGGGTCAGTTTGCGCCGGAGATCACGGGCAAGTATGTGCGTTGTGGCAGCTCGCCACGCGGGGCGCAGGCGCTGGTGCTGGGGGCGAAGGTTCGGGCGTTGATCGATGGGCGGTTCCACGCGTCGATCAACGATGTGCAGCAGATGGCGCTGCCGGTGCTGCGGCACAGGCTGATACTGAACTTTGAGGCCGAGGCGGACCGTGTGGATGCGGAGGTGATTGTGAAGAAGATTATTGAGAGCACGCCCAGTGAGCCGGTGAAGGTGTGAGGGGGCTGGCGCAATCCCCTCCAAAACCTCCGCGTCCATCTGCCAACCTCCGCCCCCTCCGCGAACCTCTTCTGATTCTCAATAAACACCATGCTCCGACTGCCCGACCCACCCCGCCCGCGATCACTGGATGAGCTGCTCGACCCGCAGTTGGTCGCGCGCCTCTCGGCACTCGATATCACTGCGCGGAAGGTGCTTGCAGGGAAGCTCAAGGGTGAGCGTCGGTCGCGCCGGCGGGGTGAGTCGGTCGAGTTTGCCGACCACCGGCCGTACTCCGTCGGCGACGACCTTCGGCACGTTGACTGGAACATCTTCGGGCGGCTGGACCGCTTCTTCCTCAAGCTCTTCCTCGAAGAAGAAGACCTCTCCCTGCACATCATCATCGACGCTTCGGGGAGCCACGACTGCGGGAACCCGAGTAAGTTTTTGCTGATGCAGAGGCTCGCGGCCGCGCTTGGGTATATTGCGCTGGCGAACCTGCACCGGGTGCAAGTCACGGCACTGGGGGGGCTGGACAGCAACTTGCAGCCGCAGTTGATGACGACGATCCGCGACCTGCGCGGGCGCAGGCGCCTGGCGGACCTGGCACGCTTCCTGGTGCAGCTTGAGCCGGGGGGCGCAACGCCGTTTACGGAGGCGTGCAAGCGCATCAGCCTCATGCGGCGTGGCAAGGGGATCATGGTCATCCTCTCGGACTTCTTCGTCAAGGAAGGCTACCAGAACGGCCTGAGCCTGCTGCTCGGCGGTGGATACGAACTCTTTGCCCTGCAGGTGCTCAGCCCGCAGGAACTCGAGCCGGAGAAGGACCCGGAGTGGGGCGGGGACCTTCGGCTGAAAGACTGCGAGGACGGGGACACCGCCGAGGTTACGATCTCGGCACCCTTGCTCAAGAAATACAAGGCGACGCTTGCGGCGTACTGCTCGCAACTGTCGGGCTACTGCACGCAACGCGGCATCGCCTGCCAGACGATCCCGTCGTCGACGCCGGTGGACCAGGTGATCCTGGACTACCTCCGGCGGAGAGGGCTGGTGCAGTAACCATGCATAATCGCACGCACAGACGCTTCAATACAGATGCATTTCACCATAGAGGCACAGAGAAATACAAAGATGCTCGGTGGGTCTGCTCTGGCACAAACCATGCCCCCCTCTTCTCTGTGCCTCCGTGTCTCTGTGGTAAAAGACTTCTTTAGTGAGCACGGAACAAACCAAACTAACTCTGACAACCTCTGCATCTCTATTCTCTGAGTAACCGTTTCCCATGATCTTCCTCACCCCCGTCATCGCCATCATCGCCGCCGCTGTTGCGATCCCTGCGCTGGTGATTTTGTATTTCCTGAAACTCAAGCGGCGTGATGTGGAGATTTCGACCACGCTGCTGTGGAAGAAGGCGATCCAGGACCTGCAGGCGAACGCGCCGTTTCAGCGTTTGCGGAACAACATCCTGCTGATTTTGCAGTTGCTGGCGTTGCTGGCCGCGCTCTTGGCGTTGGCGCAGCCTGAGTTGAGCCGGGGGATCGGGGCGGGGGACAAGCATGTGATTGTCATCGACCGCTCGGCGAGCATGCGCACGGCTGACGGGGACCCGGACAACCCTGCCGGCGAACGCACGCGCTTGGAGCAGGCCAAGCGTGAGGCGTCAAAACTGGTCGATTCGATGCGCGAGCCGGGCCTGCTGGGTGCGGCAGGGGACGAGGCGATGGTCGTTGCCTTTGACACCGTCGCCGACCGCGTGCAGAACTTTACTTCCAGCAAGGCCGAGCTCAAACGGGCCATCGAGGGGATCACGCAGACCGATGCGCCGACGCGCTTTGGCCCGGCGTTTGACACCGCCCGCGCGCTGGCGCGCACGATCATGGAGGAGGGCAAGGGGTTGGTCAACGCCGGGACGAACGCGACGATCCACCTGTTCTCCGACGGGCGCTTGCCGGACCTGGACCAACTGCGACCCGGCGCCGACGACCGGCTGGTTTACTACCCGATCGGCCGGACGGACTCGGCGAACCTGGGGATCGTCGGGCTGCGGGCCGAGCGGGCGTTTGATGAGCCGGCGAAACTCTCGATCTTTGTCTCGGTGCAGAACACGGCCAAGCAGCCGAGGAAGACCGATGTGCAACTGGCCGTCGATGGGCAGGTCGTCGGCGTCCGTGAGGTAACGATCCCCGCGGCACGGGTTGAGAGCGTCGAGCAGGGCGCTGGCGATGCGAACCCGGGCGAGGGGACCAAAGCTCCTGATGGGACCAAGCCAACCGGCACCACCGCCGCGACGGTCGAGCAAGGTTTGCCGGGGATTTCGGGTGTGGTGTTTAGTGTTGATCGGGCGCAGGGGGGGCTGTTCACCATCCAGCTGCGCCCGACGCTGCCGGAGGGGACGCCGAGTGATCCGCTGGCGACGGACAACTTTGGGTACCTTGTGGTGCCCCCGGCCAAGCGGCTGGCGGTGGCGCTCGTTACGTCGGGGAACCTGTTCCTGCGCGGCGCGCTGGAGGCGTTGCCGCTGGCGAAACTAGATGTCTTGACACCCGGCCAGGGGGCGTCGCTCTTTGACAGCGCCGGCAAACCGACGGGCGTTTACGATGTGTATGTGCTCGACGGGTGGTTGCCGACGGTCCCGACGCGGGATGGGAAAGCACCAGCATCGAGCACCGGGCCTGGGTTGCCGCAGGCGAGGGTGCTTGCGTTCAATGTCAACCCACCGCCCCCTTTGGGGATGCTGGATGTTGGTCCGGGCGAGGCGACGGTGGTGCTCAAGCACGAGCGGGACCACCCTGCGCTGCGCAACATTGCGATTGATGCGTTGACGATCAGCGGCACGCGCAAGCTGAGCCTGCCGCCCGGGTCGGGCTCGCGTGTGCTGGCCGAGGGGGTCAACGGGCCGTTGATCTTTGAGGTGTCGGACCTTGGCACGCGTGCGTTGGTCGTAACCTTTGACCTGCTGGCAAGCAACTGGCCGTTGGACGCGGGGTTTGTGCTCTTTGTCGCGCAGGGGACGGCGTACCTCGGGCAGGACGCGGCGGATACCACCGCCTCGCAGATCAGGCCGGGGCAGACGATCGAGCAGACGCTGCCGACGGGGGCCGGCTCGCCGAGGGTAACGGTGCCCGACGGCACGCGTCGCGACCTGCTGCTCAACCCCGACGGGCGCGTCGTCTTTGGCCCGGCCGAGAGCGTGGGGATGTACACGCTCAGTTGGGCGGGGTCGCCGGGCCCGACGGACACCGTGGCCGAGGGGCGTGCCAGGCGCCCGTTTGCGAGCAACCTGCTCGACTCGCGTGAGAGCGACCTGGCGACGGCACCCCCCTCGGCACTGACGAGCCTGCTGTTCAATGCGCAGGCGGGGCAGCGCCCGCAAAGCCCGACGCGCCTTTGGCCGTGGCTGCTCATCGGCGCGCTGGTGGTGATGGTGGTCGAGTGGTTTGTGTACAACCGGAAGGTTGCGATCTGAGAAGGCCCGCCTGGCGTGCTAACGCACCACCGGCTCCTGGGCCGGGGCTGGCTCGGGCTTGGGCTTGGGGGGTTCGGTGCTCTTGGGGGCTGGGGGTTTGATAGGCATCGGGGGCGGGTCGATGAGCCTGGCCTGTGTGATTCTTGGTGGCTTGACGGGCTTGTCGGTGCCCGCTTGCAGTTTGGTGCTGGCGATGGCGTTGACGGCCTCGATCCCTTCGATGACCCTGGCGAAGGCGCAGTAGTTTCCGTCCAGGCGTGCGGTCCCCGCGCGGGAGAGGGCGATGAAGAACTGCGAGCCGTTGGTGTTCGGCTCGGGGCTGCGGGCCATCGAGACGACGCCCAGGTCGTGCTTGAGTGTGCTCTGTTCGAGGTCGAAGATGTACCCGGGCCCACCCTCGCCGGTGTTTGTCGGGTCCCCGGCTTGGATCACAAAGGGGTGCCCGTCGCGACCAGCGGGGACGACGCGGTGGAAGGGGATGTCGGTATAAAAACCCCCTGCCACAAGCTGGCGGAAGTTGTACGCCGTGTTCGGCGCGGACTCGGGGAGCAGCTCGATGACGATGCGGCCAAGGTCGGTCGTCAGTTCGGCACGCTGGTCAACATAGACGCGCAGGCCCGAGTAGACGTCTTCTTCTTTCTTGGGAGGCTGGAAGACGACGGCGGGGCGGGAGGGATCGGCGCGGGCATCGAGCACGGCCCGCGCGGGTGTGAGCATCGGCTGGAGGACCAGAGGGGGCCCTACGCCCTGCCCCCCGACGAGCAGTTGCGCCCGCAGCACACGCCGGGGCTGGTCGCCCCAGAGGGTTGGGAAGAGTGGTGCCAGGTCGATCGGCCCAGGGAGGACGGCGACGCGCGCAACCTCGCGTCCATCGGCCTCTGTGAGGACGACCTCGTGGCGGCCCTTGCTCGGCTGCCCCTGAACGTGCACAGGGATCGCACGGCCGACGGTGCAGTAGAGGCGATCGGCCCGGAGTTGCGCCGAGCAAACGCCGGGGCAAGAGAGCAGCGCCACGATGGCCCCCAACGCCAGCAGGTTGCGCGTAAGCATGCAAGATTGTTGCCCCGCGCGGGGCAGGGCGTGGCGAAGAAATGGACATGCACGAAAAACCCGATCAGGTGGAGTGGATCAGGTGGGCATTCTCAGGGGGTTAGAATGAGGGTGTTGGACGCAGACTTTGGGCCTTCGTCAAGCAGTTGCCAGGCGTTGAGAACCTTGGTGGGTGCGCCGGGGGTTGTGGAGTCGACGGGGATGGTTTTGAGCAGGTTCCCGCCCTTGTCATCATACCAGACAACGCTCTGATCGCTCCAGGCGACGTTGCCACCTGTGGTGTGGTTGAAGTCTTTGACCGTAGACAGCCCGTCGCTGATGAGCGCGAGGCGGGCGTCGAGGGCATCGAGCCTTGTAACGCCGGTGCTTGAGCCGCCGCGGAACTGGAAGTTTGTCAGGATCGTTGCGTTTGCGGTGCGCTGCCAGGCTGCCAGGTAGTTGTCTAGGCGGATGGTGCCGGTGTGCGAGGGGCAGTAGTAAACGCCGGGCACGGTGCCGTAGCCCATATGGAAGAGTGTTCCGAGGCCGTCGAAGCCGCCGGAGGGTGGAGCCAGGCGTGCGGCCATGAGGTACTTTGGGTCAAAGGTGGGGTCGTTGAGCGACTTTCCATACGACCGGCTGTAGGGCAGCGCGGAGCGGAAGTCGTCGGCATACATCCCCATCGCCAGTGTCTTCTGGCGGACGTTGGACATGCAGACGATCTTGCGCGTCGTTTCACGAACGCCGCTGAGCGTCGGGAGCATCAGCCCGATGAGCAGGAGCATCACGGCAAGGGCAACGAGCAGGTCCACAAGCGAAAAGCCAGCACGCTGATGGCAACGCCCGCGGCGGTCAACGCGCGCTTGTTGCAACAGTTCTGGTGCTCTTGACACAACGGCCACCGGCAGGCTCCTGCCACAGTTCAGCGGGGGGTTGACGATCCGTGCAACAAATTACACCGAAAGAGGGACCAAGGCCAGATGATCGCCAACAACTAGGGTACTCTACCGCATTAACTATACCAGTATATCGGCCAGATGCCAGGATTCGTTCGTTCTCGAACCCGAACGTTTCCCTATTTTGATCAGATTCTTTGTTGTCGGTTGTTGTTGTGTTCCGATCTGCAACCGTGGTGGATGTGCGATCGTATCGGGATAGCCGGCCGGGTGTGCTGGCCGTCTCAGGACTCCCCATTCTGGGGTGTACGTGATTATGCCTGCGGACGCAGAACAACAGAGGGTTGACCTGGCCTTGATGCAGGCCGTCGCAACGGGCGACAAACTGGCGATTGCGCAGTTGTATGACCGGTTCGGGTCGCTGGTGTATCGCATGGCCGTGCAGGCGTTGCCTGCGCGGGAAGAGGCCGAGGACGCGGTACAGGAGATTTTCGTGAGGCTTTGGCGGACAAGCAGCAGGTACGACCCGACGCGTGCGGCCCTGGTTACGTGGGTGATGCTGATCTCACGCCGGTTCTTGGTCGACCGCCTGCGCCGGTCCAAGAACGCGCTGCGGGGCGCGTCGCTGGACGAGAAGTTGATCCTGACGGACACTGGCCCGGCGAGCCACTCGGCGGCGCGGGACCACGGGGCGATGGGGATCAACGCCGAGACGCGCGAACGCTTTGGCGCACTGATGAAGAAGGTCGATCAACTGCCTGAACTGCAACGCACCGTCATTGTCCGGGCCTATCTCAACGGGCAAACTCTCCGCCAGATCGGGGAGGAACTGAACACACCACTTGGGACCGTCAAGTCCGCGCTCTCACGGGCGCTTACGCGCTTGCGTGAGCGCGAGATGACCGAAGGGATGACCACATGAAGACCAACGAACCAAACTCAAACCCGACCGAGCCGATCAGGCTCACCCCGGCCCAGCTCTTGGAGCTTGCCTCGGCCGACGCGCTGGGCCTGCTCGACGAGGGTGAGCGTCGCGACTTTGAGGCGGGCTTTGCCGAGGCCAGCCCGAGGGTGCAGCAGTTGATCCGCGAGCAGCAGCTGCGCGAGGCGCACCAGTTCATCGCCACGCTCCCGGAGCGTGCCCACGCGCACCCCGAAAGGCTTCGGCTGACGGTGCTGGAGAGAATCTACGCCCTGCTTGGTGTCGAGCAAGGGCTGGCCGGGCGGATCGGCGGGCGCGGGGGCGTGCCCGCTGCGGACGTCGCGCTGGCCCGGACGCTGGCGCCGACGCGGGGTGTCAACCACTGGTGGCGTGCCGGGACGATCGGCTCGCTGGCCGCGGCTGTGCTGCTGGGGGTTGTGAGCTTGCAGCTGTGGGGGCAGTTCAACCGCCTGGACGAGGCGATCCGCAACAACACCGTTACGGAGGTTTTTGCCAAGGACTTTGGGCCGAGGTTTGAGAAGGCGTTGTTCTCACCCAAGACCAAGTTCGTGCAGTTCGCCTCCTACCACGGCGACGGGGGGTCTAGCCACACGCCCGAGGTCGCCAGCGCTGGTGCGACCGATGACCAAGGGACGGGCAAGTCGCAGTCTGAGCCGATGGCGGTGCTGTTGATCGATGGGCAGACTGGCGCGGGGCACCTGTTCTGCCGGGACCTTCCGAGTGGGCGTGCGTTCACGCTGACGATCATCTCGCCGGATGGGGAGGCTCGCAAGGTGGTGCTGACGTTCAACCCCAGCAGCGCGCGGGCGGCGGTGGCGGTGCAGTCGATCGACATTCTCCCTGGCTCGGTGCTTGAGGTAACTTCCAGCGAGAGCAAGCGGCCTGTGCTCAAGAGCGTTCGTTTGTAGGGCAGTTGGCACCACTTTCCAGCACCGCGTCGTGCTGTTCAACACGCCTCGGCGGGCAAAGGCCCGCCGCGTGTGTTTTTGCGGTTGGGGTTGGGGTGTTGGGATAAACTCAGGCCATGGCGTCAGCATTGCCGCGTGTTGTGGTCTTTGACCTTGGGGGCGTGGTGGTGCGTATCTGCCGATCGTGGCAGGAGGGGACGGCGCGGGCGGGGCTCCCCTTTCACCCCGAGATCATGGACCCCGAGCGGCTCGCTGCACGCAAGGCGCTGGTGCGTCGGTACGAGACGGGCGAGATCGGGTGTGAGGAGTTCTTTGCCGCCGTGAGCGCATCGATGGGGGGCCGGTACACGCCGGGGGAGGTTCGGCGTGTGCATGATCTTTGGATCACCGGCGAGTACGTCGGCGTCGGCAGCCTGATCGACGAGCTGCACGCGCTCGGGCTTCAGACGGGCGTGCTGAGCAACACCAACGCGCACCACTGGCGGCAGCAGACCGCCGGCGAGCATGGGCCGGCGCTCTTCCCGACGCCCCAGCGCGTCAAGCACCTGCACGCCAGCCACCTGCTGCGACTGGCCAAGCCGCAGTTGGCGATCTTCCGGGCCTTTGAGCAGGCCACGGGGTTTGGCCCGGGGCAGATCGTTTACTTTGACGACCTGGCCGAGAACATCGCGGGGGCACGGGGTGCGGGGTGGGATGCGCACCTGATCGACCACACGCAGGAGACTGTGCCGCAGATGCGGCAGCGGCTGCAAGAACGCGGCGTGGGTGTGTAGGGCCGGGTTATTCCGATTACCGTTGAATGTTGTGCGTCCGAAGTAGTCAACCCCACCCCTGCCCCTCCCCTCGGGGGAGGGGTTCCGTACTAGTAACATCGGCAATCCGTGTTACTCCTCGTCGGCGCGGAGTTTGCTGACGATGCTGAAGTCCTCAAGTGTGCTGGTGTCCTGGGTGATTTTTTCGACCCCCGCAGCGACGTCGCGCAGCAGGCGGCGCATGATCTTGCCCGAGCGCGTCTTGGGAAGCCCCTCGGCGAAGCGGACCTGCTCGGGGCGTGCCAGTGCGCCCATCTCCTGCACAACGTGTTTGGCGAGTTCTTTCTTGAGCGCCTCGTCGGGCGTGCGCCGGTTGCTGGCCAGCCAGGCGGGGCGGAGGGTTACGAACGCGCAGATCGCGCTGCCTTTGATCTCGTGCGGCACGCCGACGACGGCTGCCTCGGCAACTGCCGGGTGGCTGACCAGTGCGCTCTCGACTTCCATCGTCCCGAGCAGGTGCCCGGAGACTTTGATGACGTCGTCGATGCGACCCTGGATCCAGAAGTAGCCGTCGTCATCGCGGCGTGCGCCGTCGGCGGAGAAGTAGTAGGGCTGGCCGGTTGCGGGGTCTTTGACCCGGCTGAAGTACGCGCTGATAAAGCGTTCGCGGTTGCGGTATACGCCCCGCAGCATCCCGGGCCAGGGCTTGCGGATGACGAAGAGGCCACCCTTGCCTGCGGGCATCTCTTGGCCCTGCTCGTTGACGACCGCCGCGTCTATGCCGAGCATGGGGAGCGTACACGAGCCGGGCTTGGTGGGGACGGCACCGGGCAGGGGCGTGCAGATGTGCCCGCCGGTCTCGGTCTGCCAATAGGTGTCAACGATCGGGCATTTTTCGCGGCCGATGTGTTTGTGATACCACATCCAGGCTTCGGGGTTGATCGGCTCGCCGACGCTGCCGAGGATGCGGAGGGTGGAGAGGTCGTGCTTTGCGGGCAGGTCGTCCCCCCACTTCATGAAGGTGCGGATGGCGGTCGGTGCGGTGTAGAAGTGTGTAACGTTGTGCCTGGCGATGATCTGCCAGAAGCGGTCGCCGCGTGCGGCGTCGATGGCGGGGTGGTTGGGTGCTCCTTCATATATCAGCGTTGGGACGCGGTTGAGCATTGGGCCGTAGAGGACATAGGAGTGCCCGGTGATCCACCCGATATCTGCCGAGCACCAGAAGACGTTTTCTTGCGAGCCCGGCGTGAGGGCGCCGGGAGTGCCCGCGGGGGAGAGGTTGAAGATCAGGCGTGCGGTGGTGTTGACGTATGTGAGGTACCCGGCGGTGGAGTGGACGATCCCTTTGGGCTTGCCCGTGCTGCCGGAGGTGTAGAGGATGAACAGGAGGTCTTCACTCTCGCAGCGAGCCGGTGGGCAGGCGTCGCTGGCGTGCGGGACGGTGTCGTGCCACCAGTGGTAGCGTGTGGGGCCGACCTTGGGCTGGCCGTGGGCGAAGGGTTGTGGGCCAGCGGCCGAGCCAGTTCGGCGTACGCAGAGGACGTGGTTGACGATGTGCCCTTGGCCGGCCAGTTGAGCCACGGCGTCATCGACGTTTTTGAGCAGGGGGATAGGCTCGCCGCGCCGATAGCCACCGTCGGCGGCGATGATGACCTTGCTGTGCGCGTCCATAACGCGCTCGGCGATGGCGGTATGGGCGAACCCGCCGAAGATGACCGAGTGGGCCGCGCCGATGCGTGCGCAGGCGAGCATGGCGACGACGAGTTCGGGGACCATGGGCATGTAGATGGTTACGACATCACCCTTGCCCACGCCGAGGGAGAGCAGGGCGTTGGCACACCGGCTGACCTCGATGAGGAGCTGTCGGTAGGTGAAGCGTTTGACCTCAGGCCCGGCGGTGCCGTCGGGGTGGGTGAGGATCGGCTCGCCCTCCCAGATCAGTGCGGTCTGCTCGCCGAGGCCGGCCAGGACGTGGCGGTCGAGGCAGTTGTAGCAGGCGTTGAGCTCGCCACCTGCGAACCACTTGGCATCCGGTGGGTTCCAATCCAGCACGCGCTGCCAGGGCTTGAACCAGTCCAGCCGACGGGCCTCTTGGGACCAGAACGCTTCGGGGTCGGCCAGCGAGCGGGCGTGCAGTGCGCGATACTCGGCCATCGAGGCGACGTGCCAACGGTCGAAGCCGAGGGTGCCCGGGGCGGGTGGTGGGAAGAGGCGCGATTCGTGGAGGGAGGACTCGACTTGGCCCGAGGCAGAGCCAGAGTTGGGGGAGGGCGTGGACATGGTTCAGTTCCGTGCCTGGATGTGTCGCGGGTTCGGCGTGCGATTGCATAGGTGCGTGCGGAACTGTACGGGCCTGGCGGGCGCGTCTGTCCTGAGCGATTGTTTCATATGGTGGCGCTGGCCTCTGGAGCCAGACATCTGAAACACTCTTTTAGCCGACGTCGGCCAGGCCGAGCCACTTGCCATGGGCTTTGAGCAGGCGTGCGCGGGCGAGTTTGTCGGCTGGGGTGTCCAGGCGTGGGGAGCGTTCGAGCCACGCCGCCGCGTCTCGGCGTGCGAGGGTCAGCAGGTCCAAATCGCGTGCGAGATCGGCGACGACGAAGGGTGGCATGCCCGACTGGCGGACGCCGATGACGTCGCCGAAGCCGCGGATCTCGATGTCCTTCTGGGCGATCTTGAACCCATCGTTGCTCTTGGCCATGATGCCCAATCGCTCGGCGGCGACGGGGCTGGCGGTGCTGGTGATGAGCACGCAAGCGCCCGCCTTGCCCCCACGCCCGACGCGCCCGCGCAGCTGGTGCAGCGTTGCCAGGCCGAAGCGGTCGGCGTCCTCGACGATCATCATCGTCGCCTCGGGGACGTCTACGCCGACCTCGATGACCGTGGTGGCGACCAGCGCGTCGATCGCCCCGGCACGGAAGAGGGCCATGATCGCGTCGCGCTCGGGCTGCGGCAAGCGGCCGTGCAGGGCGGCGAGTTTCTTCCCCTTGAGCGGCCCGGCCGTGAGTTCGGCCAGGAGGTCGGCCACGGTAGTGGGCAACGCGGGGCGAGTGGGCGGCGGTGCCGACAGAGGTGCCGAACCCTCGCCGACCGCACCACGATCTGGACCACCCTGAGCACTCTTTTCACCTCCCGCCTCGAAGATCGAGTCTTCTTCCATAGTTTCGCGGTCGATTGCCGGGGCGACGATGAAGGCCCTTTCCCCGGCGTCCAGCCGCGTGCGGACAAAGGCGTAGACCTCCTGCCGGGCCATCGAATCGACGACGCGTGTAACGATTTTCTTCCTCCCTGGCGGCAGCGCGTCGATGAGCGAAACGTCCAGGTCACCCAGCACCGTCATCGCCAGCGTGCGGGGGATCGGCGTGGCGGTCATCACCAAAACGTGCGGCATCGTGCCGACGCCCTCACCCTTGCCACGCAGTGCCAGACGCTGGTGGACGCCAAAGCGGTGCTGCTCGTCGATGACGGCCACGCCCAGGCTCTTGAAATCGACGGCACGCGAGAAGAGTGCGTGGGTGCCGATGGCGATGTCGATCGTCCCATCGCGCAGCCCCGCGAGCGTTGCCGAGCGCTCGCCGGCGGAGAGGCTGCCGGTCAAGAGCGCCACGCGCACGCCCGAGCCTTCGAGCATCCCCCGGATGGTCGCGGCGTGCTGCTCGGCGAGGATCTCCGTCGGTGCCATGAGCGCCCCCTGGTGGCGGTTGGCGACCGCCGCGAGCATCGCGTAGAGGGCCACGGCGGTCTTGCCCGAGCCGACATCACCCTGGATGAGCCTGCTGGCCGGCTCTGGCCTGGCCAGGTCGGCGGTGATCTCTTTGACCACGCGGTCCTGCGCGGCGGTGAGTTTGAACGGAAGCCGGGCGCGGATGTGCTTGTCGATCTGCGGGCCAACAGGCAGGGCGGGCGCACGCGTGGACTGGCGGACCATCGACCTCTTGAGCGCAAGGGCGAGTTGCAGCATCAGCAGTTCATCAAACGCCAGCCGACGCCGGCCGGCCTTGACCTCGTCGTCGTGGGCGGGCTGGTGCATCATCCGATAGGCCTGGGCCAGGGTTGGCAGCGAGTGCTGGGCACGGAAGTCGTCGCTGAGGTGGTCGGCGATCAATGGCAACGCCGCGGGGAGGACCGATTCGATCAGTTGGCCGATCTGCCTGCTGCTGATGGCCGAGCTCGCGGCATAGACCGGGCGGAGTTTTTCCTCCCGCATCGGGGGCTCGGCGTCTTCGCGCAGGATGTCGTGCTTGGGGTTGGCCATCTGTAGCCCTGGTCCAAACTTCTGGGCCTTGCCCTGCACGCGCAGGCGGATGCCCGGGACGATGGAGCCGTGCAGATAGGTGGCATTGAACCAGCAGAGGTCCAGCCGGCCTGTCTCATCGATGAGCACGGCCTCGAAGCGCGCCTTGCCCCGGCGGGCGACGCGCGTAGCCGTCACTTCGCCACGCGTCGCGGCGTTGACCCCTACTGCCAGGTCGCCGATGGGTGTCTCGGCTTCGAGTTTCTCATGCCGGGTTGGGAGATAGGCGATGAGCTGCCCCACGGCCCTTACCCCAAGCTCGGCCAGGGCCTCGGCCCGGCGCGCCCCCACGCCCCGGACCGCCGAGACCGGGGAGGTCAACACCAAAGCCGAGCTCGCCAGATCACCTGCCACGAACCAATGTAGCGACCCCGAACACCCCCCGCACCCCAGGCACGTTTGTCGCCACCCCGGCTCCCCACCATATATATGTCCCCCCAGGCCCCCTTTGCGATTTGCCATTTGCTAGTTGACTTTGCCCCTATTTGCCAACGAAAAAGCCCGGCCGATCCTTTCGGATCAGCCGGGCAAAGGGGTGTGAACGCTCGGCGGGCCTTGTCGGGGAGACATTGCTGCAACCCGCTTGGCTCTCGACCGAACGGCCGCGGGCTTGGCTCGGCGTGCGCCGCTGTGCTAGGCACGGCAGCTCGACGCCGCAGGCTTGCGCGCCGCGGGCTTGTCGACGGGCCAGAGTTACTTGGCCTTCTTCTTGGCCTTCTTCTTCGCGGCCTTCTTCTTTGCGGCTTTCTTTGCCATGGTTGGAACTCCCCGGGGTAACCCCGGACATAGGACTCTCGTGTGCGCCCCAGGCCAACACGGCCTGATGCACACGAGCGAATCAACGGATCTATCGGAACAGAACCCTCGGTTACTTGAGCGACTCGCGTGATCGAGAGGACATTCCACTATCGTGCCACACCATTCCATACACTCGCATACCCAATGTCAACTATCCACATTGTCATTCTTGGTGCCGCCGGTCGCATGGGTAGACGCCTGACCGAGCTCGCATCCATCGACCCTGAGCTCACACTCGCAGGTGCCGTAGTGCGCGGCGGCGCAGACCAGATCGGCCTGCCCGCATCACTCTCTCCGCACGCGGCGGCGATCGGTTTCATCTCGGCTGATGATGTCGCGGGGCCTGTGCACGCGATCATCGATTTCAGCAGTGATTCAGGCGTGTTTTCGGCCATCGCGCTGGCCGAGAAGTTCAACGCCGCGCTCGTGGTGGGTACCACCGCGCTGAGCAGCTCATCCACCAGCGCGCTGCGCGAGTTGTCAGCGCGCCGGCCCGTGCTCGTTACCCCCAACACATCGCTGGGCGTCGCCGCCGTGGCTGATGCCGTCAGCAGGCTTGCGCGGCACCTCGGGCCGGGGTACACCTGCTCCATTTTGGAGATCCATCACACGCGCAAGAAAGACGCACCCTCGGGCACCGCTCTGCGTCTTGCGCACGCCGCGCGGGCAGGCTCGGCCGTCATCAACGACGCGGATATCCACTCCGAGCGCACCGGCGAGGTCATCGGCACCCACACTGTTACCTTCACCGGGCCTTGCGAGGTCATCGAACTGACGCACCGCGCAACCTCACGCGACCTCTTCGCCCTCGGCGCGTTGCACGCGGCCAAGTGGCTCTCGCGTCAACAGCCGGGGTGGTACACCATCGAGGACGTCCTGCACGCATAACCCCTCCCACGAGGGGAGGGGCAGGGGTGGGGTTGATTCTCGGTGGTGCAGGCTTGCAGCCTGCACAGCCTTCCAAATGGAACCTCACCACCGAGGCACAGAGGCACCGAGAAGAGAGGGTCAGATTCTTTGCTTCCTTCTCATCCCTGCATCGCTCTTCTCCGTGCCTCTTTGCCTCGGCGGAGAAGTGTCTTGCTGAACAGGTTGAAAACCTTTGCCACAACAGGCCCCTTGGGCCAGGAGCGGCGGGGTCGATCCCACCGGCCGCACAAGCCGAGGACGCGTGCCCGCTGCTTATCCCCCCGCCTTCTTCCCGTCGCTCTCATCGCCAAAGTCGAGGTCTTTGTCCAGGTCCTTGAGCAGGTCGTCAAACCCGCTGTCTTTCCCGCCGCCGAGGCCTGAGAGTGGCCGGCCGCCGGGGGTCGGGCGGTCTTCATCTTGGGCCAGCAGGTCGTCGCCGGTGTCTTCCATGCTGACAAGCCCGGCCATGTAGCAGTCCTTGGCGTCGATCTTCGCCGGCTTGCCGTCGATGCGCACGACAAAGACCACCCCGCCTATTGAGAGCAGGTCCCCGGCTGAGAGTTCGGTCTCGCGCACGCGGTTGCCGTTGACGAACGAACCGTTCGCCGACGAGAGGTCTTTGATCATCACTTCCCCATCATCGATGAACAGCTCGGCGTGCCTTCGGCTGACCTCTTTGAGGGGGATGCGGAACTTGGCCCGCTCATCGCGTCCGATGACCACGGGCAGCGTGGGGACGACAAACTCCTTGGCCGACCCGTCCGATTTGACCATCACCAAGGCAACCTTCACAGCAAACTCCCGCGTTTGTGGCCGATCAACACGCCGCCGGCGCTCAGCCGGGCCAACACTTGCCCACCCACAGGCCCATTATGCCCGACAGTGTACCCCTCCATTTGCTCGACCACCGCGCGCGGATCGACCCGAAGTCCCACCCGCCGGTGCGGTCGCTGTATATCCACATCCCCTTCTGCGCCCACAAGTGCCACTACTGCGACTTCTACAGCTTCGTAGACACCAATGACCAGCAGGAGGTATTCCTCCGCCGGCTGATCGGCGAACTGCAAGCCCTCGCCCCCCACGCCCAGGGCCAGCCCCTAAACACCATTTTTATCGGCGGCGGCACCCCCAGCCTGCTGCGCGCCGACCTGTGGGAACAACTCCTGGCCACCATCAACACCCACTTTGATCTCTCGGCGATCCGGGCCGCCGGCCCGCCGAGGGCGGCCCCATGGCCCGATGTCGAGTTTACCGTCGAGTGCAACCCGGAATCCACGACACCTGCGCTGCTCGAAATCCTCCGTGCCGGGGGGGTCGATCGGATTTCGATGGGTGCCCAGTCGTTCCATCGCCAGCACCTGTTGACCCTGCAACGCCTGCACGACCCCGACCGCATCGGGCTGGTGCTGGAGATGTGCAAGGCCGTGGGCGTGCCACGCACGAGCATCGACCTGATCTACGCGATCCCGGGCCAAACGCTCGAACAATGGCAAGAGGACCTGCACCAGGCCCTGGCCCTGGGCACCACGCACCTCTCCTGCTACAACCTGACCTACGAGCCAAACACGCAGATGACCAACCGCTTGGCCCGAGGGGAGTTTGTGCCGCTCGACGATGACTTGCAGGCGGACATGTTCACCTGTACGGGTGAAACGCTCAAGGCCCACGGCCTGGAACGGTACGAGGTCAGCAACTATTCCAAGCCCGGCCACCAGAGCCGGCACAACCTGGCCTACTGGCTGCAAGAGCAGTGGCTCGCCGCCGGGCCGAGTGCCAGCGCGCACCTTTGGGCCACGCATGACCAGAGGACCGGGGGGTACCGGACCAAGAACATCGGCAGCATGGGTGCGTATCTCTCCTCGACCGGCCCGGCACCGCTGGCCGACTGCGAGCAACCCGATGCCCGCCGGGCGCTACGCGAGCGGATCATGACAGGCGTTCGGCTGAGTGTGGGTATCGACTTTGACGAGCTGCTGGCCGACGCGCACGCCGTGGCGCCCGAGGGAGTTGCACGCCTGAATCGCCAGGCCGAGGAGTTCGTCTGCGACGGCCTGTTGACCTTCGACGGCCCGGCCGGGGCACGCCGGCTGCAAGTCTGTCGCCGAGCTGCTGCTGGCGCGTGGCAAAGGTGAATACGCGGTAACCCTCGCCGACGCCAGCGAGGACTCACTGGCCCTGGCCAAGGCCTCGCTGACGCGCCTGGGCAAGCACGTCAAGCACGCCACGCCGTTTACCGTCCGCAAGATCGACGCGGGCAACCACGCTGAGGTCAAGGCCCTGCTCGCCGGTCATCACGCGGCGATCTGCATGCTCCCGTTCGACAGGGTCCCCGGCATCGCCCAGGCTTGCCGGGATGCCCGCGCACACTACTTTGACGTAACCGAAGACATCCACGCCACGGCCCAGGTCGAAAAACTCGCCGCAGAGAAGAACCCCCCCATCGCCTACGCCCCGCAGTGCGGGCTGGCCCCCGGCTACGTCGCCATCGCCGCCGCGAGCACCGCCAAGCAGCTTGACAGCGTCGAGGAGCTTTACCTGCGCGTCGGCGCGCTGCCACAGTTCCCGACCAACGCGCTGAAATACAACCTAACGTGGTCGGCCGATGGGGTGATCAACGAGTACTGCAAGCCGTGCAAGGTGATGCTCGCCGGGCAGGAGGAACTCGTCCCCGCCCTGGACGGCCTCGAGCACTTCACGCTCAACGGGTGCCAGTACGAGGCCTTCTACACCTCCGGCGGGGTCGGCTCGCTGATCAACACCCTCCGCGCCGAGGGCCGCCTGGCCACTACTGCCAACGTCGCGTACAAAACCATCCGCTACCCTGGCCACCGCGACTTGATGAAGTTCCTTCTCGACGACCTGCGCTTTGGCCAGGAGCACTCCGAGCACCTGCTGCACGCGCACCAGCGTGCGCCGGGGGGTAAGACGACCGAGCACAACAAGGTGCGGCTGGACCGTGCGCTGCTGGTCTCGATCTTCAACAAGGCCGTGAGCTGGACGCCGCAGGACATGGTTGTGGTCTTCGTCAACGCCGTGGGTCAGAAGAACGGCCGGCGTTGCCAGTTCAACTTCCAGCGCGTGATCCCCGCGAGCGATCTCTGGGGCCGCACCTGGCCGGCGATCGAGCTGACGACCGCCGCGGGCGTCTGCGCGATCCTCGACATGCACCGCATCGGTGAACTGCCCAAGACCGGGCTGATCAAGCAAGAGTCCGTCTCGCTCGCGCAGTTCAACGGCACCCCCTTCGGCCCGGCGTACGAGAACCCAGCCGCGCTGGAAGGTTGATATTCAGACGACCTCCCCCAGAACATCTTGGCGGGCAGGGTCAGGGGTGGGGCCTAACGGTGGTGCAGGATTCCAGCCTGCACAGCAAGCAGACTTCACCACTAAGACACCGAGGCACAGAGAAAAAAATGCATGGTTTGTCCACGTATGACAAACCAAGTGCTTCTGCCTTGCTCAGGGCCTCTGTGCCTTTGTGGTCAAACGTCTTTACAACCCCCCCACTCACGCCTCTAAGTACGTATACCCCTCCAGCCCATCGTCATAAAACTTCAGCAGGCTCTTGCCCTCGGCGACCGTCAGCCTCCCCTGCCGGCAGGCCGCCTCGATGTCCAGTCGCATCGCACGCTTCATGTCGTCGATGTCGTACTGCACATACCGCAGCACCTCCTCAACCGTGTCTCCCTCGATCACCTCGTCGATCTGCCACTGACCTTGCTCGTCGATCGACAGGTGCACCGCGTGCGTGTCGCCCAGCAGGTTGTGCAAGTCGCCGAGGATCTCCTGGTAGGCCCCGAGCAAGAACACGCCCAGGTAATACGGCTCAACGCCCGCGCCCTCGCCAGGCAGGTCGCGCACCTCGTGCAGCTCGAGGGTTTTCTTGTCGATCCGCTTGTCGACGAAGTGGTCGATCTTCCCGTCGCTGTCGCAGGTGATGTCGCACAGGATGCCACGCCGGGCCGGTTCCTCGGCCAGGCGGTGGATCGGGCAGATCGGGAAGAGCTGGTCGATTGCCCAGCTGTCGGGCATGCTCTGAAAGAGCGAGAAGTTGCAGAAATAGATATCGCTGAGCGTCTCGGGGAGGTTCTCAAACTCGTCGGGCAACTCGCCACGCCGGCTGGCCTTCTCCAGCAGTTTGTGCCCGATGGCCCAGAAGAGCCGCTCGGCGGCGGCACGCATCGCTAGGCTCATGTACCCGAGACTGAACAGGCTCATCGCCTCGTCGCGCGCCTGCGTGCTGTCGTGGTAGGCCTCGACCAGGTTCCGGTCCGTCAGGCTCTGATAGGTGTCAAGCAGGTCCAGCACGGGCTGGGGCACCTCGCCGCCTCGCTCGGCCTCACTTTTCATATCCCCCTGGATGCGGGCCATGTCCGGGTCGCTGGCGAAACTGCTCGTGCCCAGCACGTCGACGACCAGCACCGACGAATACGCCACCATCGCTCGCCCGCTCTCGGTGATGATCTGCGGGTGGGGCACACGGGCGTCGTCGCAGACGCTCTTGACGCGGTAAACCACGTCCGCTGCGTACTCCTGCACCGAGTAGTTGATGCTGCTGCTCCAAGCGCTCTGGCTGCCGTCGTAGTCCACCCCCATCCCGCCGCCGATGTCCAGCATCGTCAGCCCCGCGCCCAGGCGGTGCAGCTCGCAGTAAATATGCGTCAACTCATTGATGGCGTTTTTGAGCACGCGGATGTCATAGAGCTGGCTGCCTACGTGGCAGTGCAAGAGGTTCAGGCAGTCGAGCATCTCGTGCCTCTTGAGATAGTCCACCGCGCTGAGCACCTCGGAGACGAAAAGCCCGAACTTGCTCCGCACACCCGCCGAGCCTTCCCACCGGCCCGCGCCCTTACTCGACAGCTTCACCCGGATGCCGATCCTCGGCCGCACGCCGTACTGCTTGGCATACTTGACGACCAGCTCAAGCTCCGTCCACTTCTCGACCACCGGGATGATGTTCCGACCGAGCTTCGTCGCCAGCATCACCGTCTCAATAAACTCGGCGTCCTTGAACCCGTTGCAGATGATCGGCATCCCGTTGACGCCAGGCCCGCCGGCCGTCGCGCTCAGACCCAGCACCGCCAGCAACTCCGGCTTGCTCCCGGCCTCAAGCCCGAAGTTCAACGCCACGCACTCGGCGGCCATCTGCTCGCAGATGTGCCGCTGCTGGTTGACCTTGATCGGATACACGCATGAATACCCACCCACATACCCCTGCTCGCCCATCGTGTCGTCAAACGCCTTGCGAATCTCGCGCAGGCGGTGTGAAAGAATGTCGTTGAACCGCAGCAGCACCGGCGTGTGGATGCCACGCTCGCGGAGCCCCTCGATGACCTCGAAGAGGTCGATGCTCCGCTGCGACTCTTTGCCCGGGGTGATGGTTACGTTCCCCAGCGCGTTAACCCCGACGTACCCCTTGCCCCAGTCGGCAACGCCGTAGAGCTTCATCGATTCCTCGATGCTCCACCGCCCGTGCAAAAACGCGTTCTTACCGGTTGTGATCGTGGCCATGTCTTTGTGCTAACTCAACAACAGGGCGGACAGACGCAGACGCATTCGCCCGGCAAGAACCTCGTGCCGAACGCACCACCAAACTCCCCTCGTCGCACCCGCAGCACTGCGCCGAGCCGGCCAAAGAATCCCCGGCACCAAAACAATAGTGCCCCCACGCCCCAGTGCAAGCCCCCAACCACAAAACCGACCCAAAATCTTCAGCCCCGAGCCGCCACACATCCCGTTACACCGGCCGGACCTTCAGCGTCCCACCCTCGACGCTCACAACCCGCACCCGCTCGCCGGCACGCACCAGCCTCGTCTCGCTCAACGCGTCCACTTTTTCCTGCCCGATGCGGATCACGCCGACCGGACGCAGGTCCGTAACCACCACCCCCTCCTGCCCGACAAGCGCCGCAAGCCTGTCCACCGCGGGCGGCGCGTCCTCGGCGTCCTCCTCCTGTGCGCCCAGAATCAGCCGTCGGCCCATCGGCGTCTGCGGGAAGATCCGCAGCCCCAGCAGCGCGATCACCGGCCCGCCAAAGAGCACCAGCCCCGTCCCCGCCACGCCCCAAGGCGTGTCGTATTTGTACAGCAGCACAACCCCGGCAATCGCCACCACCAGCGCAGTCAACCCCAGCACCCCTGCGCTGGGGACAAAGACCTCCACACCAACGATCACCAGGGCGATCCCGAGCAGGATCAAGCCCCACAGCAGCTGCGTGTCCATAGGCGAGTTTAGGGCCGACCTACGCCACAGGCCCGCCGGGCATGCTCACAGGCCCATCGCCCGGATCATCGCCGCGCCCATCTCTGCCGGGCTTATCGCCACCTCCACGCCCGCGGCCTTCAGGGCCGTGATCTTCGCGTCCGCCGTGTCGTCGGCCCCCCCGATGATCGCCCCGGCGTGCCCCATCCGCCTGCCCGGCGGCGCGGTCCGCCCCCCGATGAACGCCGCCACCGGCTTGTTGATCTTCTCCTTGATGTAGCGCGCCGCCTCGATCTCGTCGCTGCCGCCGATCTCACCGATCATCATGATCCCGTCGGTCTCATCGTCGGCCTCAAAGAGCGCCATCACGTCGATGTGGTTCACACCCCGCACCGGGTCGCCGCCGATGCCCACGCACGTGCTCTGGCCCAGCCCCAACGCGCTGGTCTGCCAGACCGCCTCGTACGTCAACGTCCCAGACCGGCTGACGATCCCTACCGACTTCTTCAGCCTGCTCTCAGAGACATGCGTGTGGATATACCCCGGCATGATCCCGATCTTGCACCCGTCGCTGGTATAGACATCCGCCGGGCCCGTTCCCCCGCCAGTCTTTCGGCCAGGGGTGATCACGCCCGGGCAGTTGGGCCCGACCAGCACGACCTTGTCCCCGCTGGCGTTGCGCTGGTCGAGCACCGCACGCACGCGCACCATGTCCTGCACCGGGATCCCCTCGGTGATCGCGCAGATCAGCGTCAACCCAGCCTCGGCCGCCTCGACGATCGCGTCCCCCGCGAACGCCGGGGGTACAAAGATCATCGTCGCCGAGGCACCCGTTGCGCGCACCGCCTGGCGCACCGTGTCAAAGATCGGCAGCCCGTTGGCGTCCTTGGATCCACCCTTGCCGGGCGTTACGCCACCGACCAGCCGCGTGCCGTAGTGCAGGCACCCCCGCGTGTGCTGCGCGCCAAAAGCGCCGGTGATCCCCTGACAAATAACCCGCGTGCTCCCGTTAATCAGAATGGCCATAGGAAGGCAGGATAGCGACCCAAACCACCCCTACCTCCACGCCCCACGCAGACGGCACTTGGTCGTGATGAATCCGATGCCACACAGACGATCGAGGCTTCACTCATCAACCCAGATACACAGTTCGCCAAGGGGGGAAGACTTTAATAGAGCAGTGGCTGGCACTGACACGTGATTTCAACGCGACAATCCCACAAAACCAAAACCGTACAGAAACCTACAGAGAATGAGGAAGATACCCCTTGGCTTTTCCGACCCCGCCTATACTTGGCCGCAGCCCGGCTTCCGGCATTGTGCCCAAGCCGGGCGACACGCCTCGCTTTCTCTTGCCCGAGTTCAAGCACAGGTGATTCTCTTTACTAGGGCATTTTGAAAGCAGGGAGCACATGAAGCTCTACGTCGGCAATCTCTCGTTCAACACTTCCGAGTCGCAACTCCGCGAGGCCTTCTCGGCCTTCGGCGAGGTCACCAGCGCGTCGCTGGTCATGGACCGCGACACCGGCCGCCCACGCGGCTTCGGTTTCGTCGAGTTCAGCAACGATGAGCACGCTCGCGCGGCTATCAACGCCATGAACGGCAAAAACCTCGACGGCCGCGACCTCACCGTCAACGAAGCACGCCCACGCGAGGGTGGCGCTGGTGGCGGCGGCGGCGGCAGCCGGGGTGGCTGGGGTGGTGGCGGCGGCGGTGGTGGCCGTGGCGGCGACCGCGGCGGTCGCGGCGGCGGCGGCGGTGGCCGTGGCAGCTGGTAATCCAAACCCCCCGCAATCCGCGGGATACAAAAAAACACACGCGGGCCGAGGCACAACCTCGGCCCGCTGCGTTTTTGAGTCCTGAATAGTTTTTACTCCAC
>JAJTGZ010000022.1 GCA_021299385.1 Phycisphaeraceae bacterium
TAAGATGGGCAACGCTGGACGGCACGGGTGATTCCCCGATTTACGCGCACTCCGGTTTATCGGGTCTGATTGTGCGGCTGAGGGTCTCGAACGTCTCGATTTCGGCCCTCTGACCTGCCCGCCGCATCGGTGGCGTGCGATTCTGACTGTTGCAAGACGGCGTCGCAGAACTCCCGGCGATGCATCACGCCTCAAGCACCGCCGGTGCCCGTCGGCATCCTCAAACTCGACACACCTTGCACAACCGCTTGCGCAAGCGAGCGTCCGCTGAGGTCATTGCCCGTCATCGTCCGGCCGTTGGCCCCAATCCGACCGTCCCCGCCAGCGTTGGAAGAACTCGCGGATTCTGCGGGGCCAGATTGAAGGTGGGTCAACGAAAAGCCGACGGTGTCCTCGTGTGGCATCGGCGGCAGACAAAGCGGGCGTGGAGGATGGAACTTCCCACATTCAGCTTGGTGCACTTGGGGCACCCCCGACGCCAACGTCCGAACAATGGGAGGGTGTTTTGCGTAAAAAAACACCAAAGATGTGTGTTTTTTTTGCATTTCCATTAAAAATTTGCTATTTTGATGATGCTGGTGCGTGTAACTTTACAGTGTTTTTACCTGCGTATTTCACCCTAACCAGGAATAGGTCAATATGAAGCACTCAAAGATTCTGTCTCTCATCGCCGTGGCTGGCCTGGCAACGAGCCTCTCGGCTGCACCTCGTGAGAGCGTTACGTTCACGATGGTCCCCTCGCAGGGGTTGATCAGCGACGCGGATACGACCACGCTGACGGCCACTTTCGCCGGCGGCGACGGTGCCGGGGCGTATAACGCGACGTACCTGACGGTTTCGGGGAGCATCACCAAGTTGATCGATGCCACGCAGCACAGTGAGGCGGCGATCCTCATCACGCCCCCGTGGAACACGATCACCTTCGCACTGGACGACGGCGCGCCCCCAACGGGTGCCAACCCTGGCCCGCAGCAGAACATCACGCTAGCGAATGTCAACGTCGACGGCACAGCCACGGCCCCGGCGACGCGGACCTTCACCGTTGCGGCTGGTGATACCGTCCGCAACATCCGTTTCTCGGCCGTGGGCACCGGGCGCACGGCACACCCGACGGACAACTTGAACGTCAACCCGCTGAGCCGGGCAAGGTTCCAAATCGTTGCCCCCAATGGCGTAACAATCAGTACCATCGTTCAGCCGTGGGGGGATTCAACCCAGTCGTCGAGCACCGCCGAGGCGACCGCGTCTATGAACGAGACCATTACGTCCAGCGGAGGGACCTGGACGCTGCGCGCTTGGGACACCAGCGACTTTCCCGGCGTTGACAGCACCCTGCAGAATGTAACGCTCTCGCTTCTATCTACCCCCACGCTCCCCTCGCCGGTCGTCCCCACGCCCACGTTGGTCGACTACACCTTTGTGAGTGCCAGCGACACGATCAACTTCCCCGGCGAGGTCAAGTGGTTCTCGGTTGTCAACCCAGTCGTCCTCTCAGGGACCAGTGGCCAAGCCCTTCATATCGACACCGAAGGGTCGATTACAGCCCCGACGGTCAACGACACCGCAGCGGCCATCTTCAATGCCAACGGGTGGCTGGTTGCCAGCGATAGCTTCGACGGGACGGATTCACTCGCATCCTTCTCTTTCGGGGGGGGCTCGCGTCCGGGACCGGGCAACGGCCTGCCCTATGACGGGCGCGATGGGGCCCTCCCACCCGGCACCTACTACGTTGCTGTCGTAGGCGGCGACCTTGCTATCAATCCCAACAGTCCGTTCGGCGTCGTCGGCACCTCCGCAGAGATCGCCGGGACGGTCAAGCTCAACGCCCGCTTCATCCCGAACACCGCTGCCGAGCCGCCGGCTGATGCGACACAGATCATTCTGACTGATGGCGTTTGGAGCACGGTCTCCAAGGCCCTGCCAGCCGGGGGGACGGCGTGGTTCTTCTTTGACCTGCCCGTCATGCCCAGTACCAGCGTCCTGCACATCGATACCGAAGGGTCCACGCTCGTGCCAGTCAACGACACAGCCATCGCGCTCTACCGCTACCCCGGCGGGCAGGTTATAAACCAGGATAACAACGATGGCACCGACCTGCTCTCGGCACTCTCCCGCGGCCCCGCCCGGACCGCTGACTTAAACATCGGCTGGTACAGCGACTCAGGCGTCCGTTACAACCGGCGCGATGGATTGGTCACGGAACTGAGCTCTCCCTCGGGCCGGGCCTCTCGCACCTACGTTGCCGTCATCGGTGGTGATGCCGCCACGGCTGACCCGGCAACGGCAACCTTCCAGCCCGGCTACATCATCCTCCCGCCCGTGGCCAACGCGGGTACCGTCAACCTCCGCATCCGGTACTACACCACCGGCGCACCAAGGAATCAAATCCCGCCGGCTACGCCCATCAACCTCGTCGATGGCGGGGAGTGGGCCACGGCCACCCAGCCTGTTGGCATCAGCGACGTCAAGTGGTTCACCTTCACCACCCCGAGCTTTGACCTGAGCAACACCGACGCACTGGACATCGATGTTGTGGGCACCAACCTGCTGCCCGACAACGACACAGACATCGGCCTCTACACCGCCACGGGCACGCTCATCGACAGCGACGATAACGACGGCCCGGGCCAACTCAGCCAGCTTAGCTACGGCTCAGGCCGCCGTAAAAGCACGGGCGATGCCGTGCGATTTAAAGGGCAGGACGGGACCACATCAGGCAGCAACGGGAACATCGGGCCGAACACGACCTACTTCCTGGCCGTGGGCACCGGCACCAGCACCACGCACGCGAACTTATTTAGCACACAGCCCGGCGACGGCTCACTCAACGGGGGGAGCGTTACCGCACGCGTCCGCGCCTGGTCGTCGGGAGCGCCCACCGACCCCGCCGAGCCACCTGCAAGTGAAAACCTGGGCATCATCGGGACGACCACCCCGGGTGTCGAGGCCGTCGTCACTCGCACATACACTGTAACCGACGCCAGCGAGATCAGGTGGTTCTCGTTCACAATCAACGACGAGGTCAACGACACCAACACCTTCTATCTCGACATCGACACCGAAGGGACGGCCCCGGGCATCGTGCCGGTGTTGAGCAACATTGCTGATACCCAGATCGGTCTGTACTCCAACACCGGTGTGCTCGTGGGCAGCGATGACGATGGCGGGAGCGACTCGCGCTCGGCCCTCTCCTTCGGCAGCACCTTCCCCGTGCGCCCACCGGTGCCGACGGGGGACTCCGCCCCTGGCGTCAACCGCGAAGGGCAGGACGGTCCGCTCGTGGCTGGCACCTACTACCTGTGCGTTGCAACCTTCTTTACGACCTTCGACGACGTGGACTTCGGCGTCTCACCCCCGATCGGCCTACCCGAAATCAACGGCATCCGCGTCGTCAACCTGCGCACAAACCTACCGGGCCGGGCCTGCCCCAACCCCAGCAATGTCTCCGGGCCGGGCCAGAACACCCTCGCGATCGACGATGAACTGACGGCTGACGACATCATCGTCTTCCTCAACCGCTTCTTCGCCAACGACCTGGCCAGCAACGTCTCCGGCCCGGGCCAGAACACCTCCCAGCTCGACAACGAACTGACGGCCGACGACATCATCGTCTTCCTCAACCGCTTCTTTGCAGGGTGCTAAGGGAAGGTGTTAGGGATTAGGTGTTAGGTTTTAGGGCCGAGGGCTGAGGGCTGAGGGCCTAGGGTGAAGGTCTGGCCTCAGTCTGTTCGAGTTGGGTTTGTGTATGGTGTGTGTTCTAACCTCTCCCCGGCGGGGCGGGTCCGGGGAGGTATTGGCCGAGGGGCTGCCGGCGGAGAGATTCCGGGCCTGCGTAACTCTTGCAGAAAATTCTTTTGGCAACCTTCCAAGAGGGGGTTTTATGCTGTAAACTTCCACTCGTCAGCCCGACCGCCTCGGCAATGTTGCCCCGGCCACGCCGAGCGAACTCGATTGGGGAGCGCGATGATGAATTCTTGTATGACGGTGTGTAACAGCCGGGGGTTTAGGCGAGGGGTTGGCGTGGTGGGGGGATGGATCAGGGCGATTGCGCTGGTAGTGGTGGTGCTTGCCGGGTATAGCCGGGCGGAGGCCCAGTGCCCGGCGGGGTGGCTCGAGGGGCAGGGCTGGTGGGGTGTGAACGGCGAAGTCAACGCGGTGGCGGTCCTGCCTGGAGGTGACGTTATCGCGGGCGGCGCATTCACCACCGCCGGCAACCTACCGGCGAACAAAATTGCTCGTTTTAACCAGGCTGCGGGTTTGTGGTCGCCTCTTGGGAGCGGACTGAGCGGCGGAGACGTCTGGGCCCTGGTGGTCCTGCCGGGTGGAGACGTGATCGCGGGCGGAGTGTTTACCACCGCCGGGGGCGTGTCGGCGAGCCGCATCGCCCGGTTCAACACGGCCACGGGTGTCTGGTCGGCACTGGGGAGCGGGACGAATAGCGGTGTCTACGCCCTGGCGGTCCTGCCGGGCGGGGACGTGCTCGTGGGTGGCGACTTCACCACCGCCGGGGGCGTGGTGGTGAACAACATCGCCCGGTACAACCCGATGACGGGCGTCTGGTCGGCACTGGGGAGCGGGACCAGCGGCGGCGTCCGGGCTCTGGCGGTCCTGCCGGGCGGCGACGTGATCGTGGGAGGCTTCTTCACCACCGCCGGGGGCGTGCCGGCGAGCTCCATCGCCCGGTACAACCCGACCACGGGCGTGTGGTCGGCACTCGGAGGGGGGACTAGCGGCGGGGTCTCCGCCCTGGCGGTCCTGCCGGGTGGGAACGTACTCGTGGGCGGCAGTTTCACTACCGCCGGGAGTGTTCCTGCGAACCGTATTGCGCGCTACAACATTACTACTGGGGTCTGGTCGAGCCTGGGGAGCGGGGTGAACAGCACAGTTTCTGCTCTGGTGGCCCTACCCGGTGGGGACGTACTCGTAGGGGGGTACTTTACCTCTGCCGGGGGCGCGCCAGCGAATTTTGTCGCCCGCTGTAACCCGACCACGGGCGTCTGGTCGGCCTTGGGCAGTGGGGTGAATAGTGGATTGTCATTCCCCAGTGTCAGGGCCCTAGCAGTCTTGCCAGGTGGCGATGTGATTTTGGGCGGGTTTTTCGATAGCGCCGGGGGCTTGTTCCCAAACCGGATTGCACGCTACAACCCGTCTACGGGCGCGTGGTCGACACTGGGGAGGGGGGTAAATTGGCATGTCTATACGCTGGCGCTCCTCCAGAATGGCGAATTGATGGTGGGTGGACTCTTCAGCAGCGTCAGGGACGTGCCGGTAAACCGGATCGCCCGCTACAACCCAGCAACGGGCGCATGGTCCTCCCTCGGAAGTGGGATAAGCGGGTTGAGCGGAACGGGCAACGGACCACTGGTGCAAGGCCTTGCAGTCTTACCAGATGGCGATGTGATCGTCGGGGGCAACTTCACCAACGCCGGTGGCGTGCCGGCAAACAACATCGCCCGCTATAACCCGGCGACGGGCGTGTGGTCGGCCCTGGGCAGTGGGGTAAGTAGCGCTAACTTTGCGACCCCCCTCGCCAAAGCCTTGGCGGTCTTGCCTAGTGGCGACCTGATCGTGGGGGGCAGATTCAGCACGGCCGGTGGCGTTCCAGCAAACAACATTGCCCGTTACAACTTTTCTACAGGGGTGTGGTCAGCCCTGGGCACCGGGGTGAATAGTGTCGTCGACTCCATGGTGGTACTACCCAATGGGCACGTGCTCGTAGGCGGGCTGTTTACCACCGCCGGGGGGGTATCGTCGCAAGGGATAGCCCGCTATAACCCCGTTACAGGCGTATGGTCGGCGCTGGGAAGTGGCGTGGGCGGGCAGAATGCCTACGTCGCTTCCTTTGCAGTCCTTCCTGGTGGGGATGTGCTTGTGGGCGGCTATTTCTTCACAGCGGGGAACTTGCCGGCGAACGGAATCGCGCGATACAACCCGTCTACGGGTGTGTGGTCGGCCGTAGGAAGCGGGGTTAGCTGGCCGATCCCTTACATTACCCTCGCCATGGTGCTCTTGCCTGGTGGAGATGTGATCATGGGCGGCACCTCCATCAATGGTGGAAACGCGATCGCTCGCTATAGCCCGGCTACGGGTGTTTGGTCGGCACTGGGCAGCGGGGTGGGACATAACGTGTTCACACTTGCACTCCTGCCAGGCGGCGATGTGATCGCGGGCGGGAGTTTCAGTCAGGCTGGTGCTTTCCCCACAATGTACCTTGCCCGCTACACCTTCGGCACACCCGCCCCAACCATCGCCACGCACCCCGTGCCGCAGAGCGCGTGTGTCGCAGGCTCGGCTGCGTTCGCCGTGACCCCCGCCGGCACTGGCCCGTTCACCTACCAGTGGCGAAAGGGGGTCGTCGCTATCAACGCAACGACCAACCCATCCGCGGCCACGGCCACGCTCACGCTGGCGAACGTCCAGGCCGGGGATGCGGGGAGTTATGACTGTGTTGTCAGCACGCCGTGCGGGAGCGTGACGAGCAACGCCGTGAGCCTCACGGTTGCGTCGTGCGCCTGCGGCCTCAGCGACGTCGCTGGCCCGGGTCAATCCGTCGGCAGCGACAGCGTCCTGACGGCCGATGACATCATCGTCTACCTCAACTGGTTCTTTGCCGGTGATACGCGGGCGGACGTGGCCGGGCCTGGGCAGAGCAGCGTGCCGGATAGCCAGTTCACCGCCGACGACATCATCGTGTTCTTGAACAGGTTCTTTGCGGGGTGTTGAGGGAAGGGGTTAGGTTTGAGGGCCGAGGGCCGAGGGACGGCAGGATCTAGCCTGGCCGGGTATGGCCCGGCCGGGTCTAGGTTGGCTGCCGGTAGACCATCACCAGCCTGCGGCCGTCGAGTTCGTGGCGGACTTCGGTCATGAATGAGCGGATGAGCATCAGGCCCCGGCCGCTGGTTTTTTCGATGTTCTCGTCGAGGGTGGGGTCGGGGATGGCCGAGGGGTTGTAGCCGGGGCCTTGGTCGGTGATGGTGATCTCGATGTGGGCGGCGTGGACGTCGTAGGTGAGTTCGACGGGCCTGGGTTCGGGGAGGTCTTTGTGCCCGTGGCAGAAGGCGTTGACGATCCCTTCTTCGAGTGCGAGGCGCACGGCGAACTTGGCCGCGTCTGAGTAGGCGTAGCGGTCCATGCAGGCCAGGAGTGCTTCCTCGGCACGGTCGATCTCGGGCCTGGCGTTGGCAAGGCTCAGCCGGGCGTGGTCGGGATGATCGGCGCGGGTCGGCGGCATCGTCGTGTGCGAGAGTGCCGGCCGTGCGCTGCCAGGCGGGTGAGGGGGATCGGGTGAGCGGGGTTGAGCGGGCGTGGGGGTTGGTTTACTTGAAGCTCAGGCGTGCCTTGTCGGCGTTGTCGTGGATCTCAAAGAGTTTGTTGAGTTTGGTGATCTGGAAGACCTGGTAAATGTTGGGATCGATGTTGGACAGGCGGAGCTGGCCCTTGAGCGTGCGGACGCGGTTGTTGATGGTGATGAGCGTGCCCAGGGCTGCCGAGGAGAGGTGGTCAACGTCGGTGAAGTTGATGAGCAGGCGCGGTGCGGGCTCGGCGTCGATGATGGCCCTGATCTCTTCGCCGATCTGCTGGATATTGGCCTCGTCGAGGATATTGCGGTCGCGGAACTGGACCTCGACGATGGCGCCGTCGCGTTTGACCTTCAGGCGGGAATCACTGGCTGGCATAGGGGTTCTCGTCAGGGGGCGGACGGAGGGAGTGTAGCCGGGGTGGGGGGAATGGGCGATGGGGGTAGAAATGGTCAAATGGTCAACTGAGGGCGTGGCTTGGGCGAGGCAGCTTGGGTGGGTGGTGGTCCTGTGAAAACCCCCGGGCCAGGTGGCCCGGGGGTTGGTTTGTAACTGGTTTCAGGTATTGGCTTTGGTACGAGGACGGTGGTTTCTGTATTCCCTCGGCCCTCGGCCCTAAAACCTAACACCTATCCCCTAACCCCTTCCCTTAGCACCCCGCGAAGAAGCCGTTGAGGAAGACGATGATGTCGTCGGCGGTGAACTGGGTGTCGGGTGTGGAGCTCTGGCCCGGGCCGGCGATGTTGGCGCGGGCATCGGCGGCGAAGAACCAGTTGAGGAAGACGATGATGTCGTCGGCGGTCAACTGGCCGTCGACCTGGGCGGTGTTCTGGCCCGGGCCTGCGATGTCGATCTCACAGGCCTTAACGGCGTCGGGGAAGAAGGCGGCCATAAGCTGCCCACCCTCGACGAGGCTGTTGGTGGAAATGCCGTAGTGGGCCTGCATGCACAGCAGGTACCACCCCGGTCCGAGGATGTCGCGTGCATCGAAGATGCCGCTGGTCTCTTCGTCCTGGGTCAGGAACTTGGAGCTGCCGGAGATGAAGCGTGCCGAATCAGAGATACCGACTTCTTTGATCGCGTCGGTCTTGGTGTCGTACTGCCACATACGCCCGAGGCGGGGGTTGTTCCCGACGTCTTCCTGGATGTAGATCAGCCCGTTGCGGCTGACGGACATGTTGTCCATCATCTCGACGGTGGTCAGGTCGCTGCCGCTGGAGATCGATGAGGTGGTGGCGGCAAGGCGCTGGCCGTCGACGAGGATCGAGACGGTGCCGCCGAGCTCGGGCTGGGTGATGTCGGTGAACTTGACCTTCCAGAGCCGGCTCGCTGAGCCGAAGCCGTTGGTGGTGAGGAAGTAGCAGACGGAGGGGTCCTTGAGGTCCCACGCGGCGTCCTCTGGGCGGAGCCAGTTCATGACGCCGTTGGCGTTGGTCTCGGCCTGGAGTTGGGCGCCGGTTTTGTTGGTCAGGTCGGAGTACTGGTACATGGTGAAGGTTGCGGACTCGACGAGGGTGCCGTTGCCGAGGGCGTTGGCGGAGCTCTCGACCTTCTGGCCTGCGGTGTTGGTTGTTGTGCCGTTGATGACCATGCCCCAGACGCGGCCGTTTGTCAGGCCTGCGCGTTCGATGTCGTTGCCGGTGTCGGTCTTGGTGCCGATGTAGAACAGGACCTCGCCGGGGGTCGCGTCATCGGGGCCGACGACGATGGTTTTGGCCTGCGGATAGGGGCTGGCGACGCTGTTTTCCCAGGACCAGCGGCCCAGGGCGGGGAGCTGGTAGGTTGTGCCGGCCTCGGGGCCAGAGAGGACATAAACTGCGGCGCGGCCGTCGGCACCGATCTCCTCGCCGTTCATGAACAGGCGGGCGTCGGTGCCCAGGTTACCGAAGCGGTAGGCGGAGGGGAGAGCAAGGTCGCCCGAGCAGTGGCGTCCGAGCACGAGGTTGGAGGTGGTGAGCAGGTTGCTCGAGTTGTAGGTGGTGAAGGTGTTGGTTGTGGAGTTCCAGAGCTTCAGCGTGTCGCTTGCGCTCGCGCCGCCGGTGACGAGCAAGTTGGTCGGGTCGGCGTTGATGCGCCAGCGGGAGACGTGCGAACCGCGTAGGCCATAGGCCTGCACCGGGCCGACGGTGTTGCCGATCTCGTGGTTAACCAGGAGGGTGAAGGTGCCTTCGGCGATGTCCTGCTCGCTGCGATAGGCGCCCATCCCATCGGGGATGCCGACAAGGCGGTAGGGAGAATTGGTCTGGGGGTTCCAGTTGCCGCTCGCGTCGCGCTGGAGGAGGGCATAGGTCTCATCGGGCGTGCCCGCCGTGGTGGTCAGGCCGTTGCCATTGCTGATGATCGAGACGAACTTGACCCCGGTTGCGCCCGTGGCGGGGAGCATGTACGGCGACTGCAGCGTGCTCGGGCCCGTGATGGCCTGGGCGAGGACGCTGGCGGTCATGCCGGCTGAACAAACAAGTGCCAGTGCAGTGAACTTTGACATGGATCGATCCTTTGAAAAGAGTGGAGATGGGTGGCCGACGGTGTGTGATCGCGGATACCCGCGAACGGATCGATGATACATGAAGGTCTTGGGAGTGGTGTAAACGCTGAGCAAAGTCTGCGTCAAGGTTCCGTTATGAGTGCGCAAGGAATTTGCAAAGACCTCTTTCACCGCTTGCACCGGCGTATCTTGAGCATGGCTCTTGTTCACGGGGGATGTCTTGACACACACGCACACCAGAGGAAACCACCATGCTGCCCAAAGTCATGCTGCCCAAAGTCAACGCGTTGATCGTCCCTGCCGCATTCATGCTTGCCCTGTCGGTGGTGCAGACCGCGCTTGCGCAGGTCTACCCCATCCGTACCGAGCGGGACGGGATGCCCAACTGGGAACCTCTGCCGGCCAAGACAGACTATGACAAGCGCAACGCGTATGCGTTGATACACCTGGTCGCGACCGACGAGCGGTTCAAGCCGCAGTTCATGGTTGATCCGCTCATCGGCAACGCCTGGGGTCTGACGATCCGGCCCGCGGGCAAGGGTGGGCACTGGTGGATCACCAACGCCAACAGCGGCACGACCACAACGTACGTGGGCGATGCGCCGGGGCACCCATTCGGGCAGGACGACCTCAAGGTCGTGCCGATCCCCGTGGGCAAACTCCACGCCGTGCACCCTGAGCTCAAGAGCCAGCCCACCGGGCAGGTGTATGCGGGGTGGAACAAGGGTGAGTTCGTCACCGAGGCCGATGGGGTCAAGGGTGAGAGCAAGTTCATCTTTGTTACCCTCGACGGGACCATCAGCGGGTGGACCGACGGGCAGAAGAACGCCGTGACCATGATCGACGTCGGCGAAGAGGGTGCGATGTTCACGGGCGTGGCCATCACTGAGCACGACAAGGGCAACCGTCTCTACGCGTGCGACTTCAACACCGGGGTGGTGCGTGTCTATGGCCCGGACTGGAAGCCCGTCGAGACCGCCGGCAAGTTCAAGGACCCGAAGATTGACGACGGGTACGCGATTTACAACATGCACTACCTCAATGGGAAGCTCTACGCCACCTGGGGTCGCATCGCCGGCGAGCCGGGGGACGCCGAGCCTTACCCCGGCTACGGGTTCGTCAGCGAGTTTGACACCGAGGGGAACCTTCTCCGCTCACTGGAGCACCGACGCGAACTCAACGCACCCTGGGGCCTGGTCATCGCGCCCAAAGACTTCGGCCCGCTGAGCGGCCGGTTGCTGGTGGGGAACTTCGGCGATGGGCGCGTGCTGGCATACAACCTTGAGACGGCAAAGTTCGACGACTATCTCCGTGGCATCGACGGCAAGCCCGTTGAGATCGACGGCCTCTGGGGGATGCTCTTTGGCAACGGCGAATCGCTCGGCTACCGCAACCACCTTTACTACGCCGCTGGGCCGGAGGTCGAGAACGAAGGCGTCTTTGGCAAACTGGTGCCGTTGTTCCCGTGAGGGGCTGGGGAGGCAGAGTTGCACAGTGGCACAGTTGCAAAGTGGCAAAGTGACATAGTTGCAGAGTGGCAAAGTTGTCGAGCGACGGAAATGAATCCCCGTTACCCCAGCACTCTGTCACTTTGCAACTGTGCCACTGTGCAACTCTGCCACTTCACCCCCCGCCCTACCGCACCTGCCGCACATACTCCCGCCCGGCCCACTTGACCGGCACGCCCTTGACCAGCTCCCGTGCCGTGCCCCAGAGCAGCCACGCAACCACGCCCGCGGCAACCGGGTAGGCCACCACTGCCGACATCGGCGAACGACCACGCAGAAGGCAGAGTGTGATCGCCAGTGCGTAGGCCAGCAGGGCCACCACCCCGGCTGTGGCGCACACCCAGGCGATCGACGTGCTGGCCGGCTCGGGCAGGGGCGCGCCGCTGCCGCGTGCGAGGCCGATGGTGATGACCAGCAGCGCCAACGGCATCAGCAGCACGCCGAAGACGAGGTTCAGGATCGCGTACCGACGCAGCCGGGCTGGCTTGCGGTGCGCAAGCTCGGCATAAATCCGCCGCCACCCGCTGGTGAACGCCGGCCAGGTGTCGTACATCCGGCACAAGAGCATCCCGTCGGCAAAGGCGACCTCGCTCATCACCCCTTGCCCCTTGACAAGGCTCGCCAGCTGCAGGTCCTCCAGCAGCGCATCGCTGAGCGCGGCGTGCCCGCCGAGGTTTTCGTAAACATCCCGGCGTATGAGCATGAACTGCCCGTTGGCCAGGCTGCGCGTGCTGGTGGTGCGGTTGACGCGGGCTGGTGGGTATTGGCGCAGGAGTTCAAGCCCCGCCGCGGGCTGGATGAGGCGCTCGAACCACGTCCGCCGCGTCAGCGTGCTCAGCAGGCTGAGCATCGCGGCGTTGCGGTGCAGCAGCAGCTTGACGCTCGCACGCACGCACCGGGCGTCAAAGAGCGTGTCAGCGTCGGCGAACAGCAGCAAGCCGGCGCTCCGCGCAGCTGGCGCGGCAGACACCCCCTCCCACACGGCGTTGACCTTGCCAGCCCAACCGGGCCGCCACTGGCCCACGGCGTGGAGGGTGAACCGCGCGTCGTCGCCCAGCACTTGGCGCAGCACGGCTTCGGTGTCGTCGGTGCAGCGGTCGAGCGCAAAGACGACATGCAGCTGCGGGTAGTCCTGCGCCAGCAGTGTGCGGGCGAGTTCGCCGATGCCGTGCGCCTCGTTGTGCGCGGGGATGATGATGCAAACGCTCGGCCAGGTGGCGGGGTCGGGCAGGTCCAGCGCTTGCCGAGCCGTCAGGATGCTCCGCCCGGCACTGGCCGAGTGCCAGATGACCCCGGCCCAATACAGACCCCCGGCAACGACGACAGAGGTGAGCGCGATCAACGAAGCATCGATAAAAATATCGTGGAGATTCATCGCTACAACGCGTGCCGGGCGGGGGAGTTGAGGGCTGGGGGTGAAAGTTGGAACATGGAAGTTGGAAGTTGGGGATAGAGGTTGCTGCCGTATCCTGAACATATGCCGACTCGACGCTCAACCAAACCATCCCCGGCTAAGGCCCGATCAAGCAAGGCCCGACCCAGCGGCGCCCGACCGGGCGTGCTCGTGCTGACACCCTCGGCACAGCGGCAGGTCGATGCCCGCTGCGTGCGCGACTATGGGTTGCCGACGATCGTGCTGATGGAGAACGCAGCCGCCGCGCTCGCCGCGGCGGTGCTTGATGAACTGAACCACGCAAACGCGCAGAGCGTGCTGGTCGTCTGCGGGCCGGGGAACAACGGGGGCGACGGCTTCGCCGCGGCCCGGCATCTGCACAACGCGGGTGTGCCCGTGGCGATCTACAGCACCGGGCCGATCGAGTCGCTGGCCGGGGACGCACGCGTCAACGCGCACGTCTGCGCCCAGATGCGGTTGCCGATCGTCGTCGCGGGCGAGGGTGTGGACGTGCTAACAGACCTTCGCCAGACCGCTGCGCTGCTGGGCGCGCCCGGCATGCCGGGGGTGGTGGTTGATTGCGTCCTGGGAACGGGGCTGTCTCGGGCCGTGGCGGGCGAGCTGGCCGAGGTGATCGTCGCGATCAACGCGCTGGGGCGTGCGGGCGCGCGGGTGGTTTCAGCGGACGTCCCCAGCGGCCTGCACGCGGGAACGGGCCAGCCGATGGCCGAGGGCCCGGGTGAAGACCCGCACGCGGTGCGCGCAGACCTGACGGTGAGTTTCATGGGCCTCAAGACAGGGTTCCTGAATCCGGGCGCAGGCGAATTCACCGGCGACGCGCTCATCGCCCCGGTGGGTGCGCCGGCGGAGCTTGTTGAGAGGCTTGGCACACAGATCAAGGTCTAAGACAGCGGAGATAGTTCGAACACGATTCCCCGCGTAAGTTGTCTACTATTACCTGGAGTGCCTATGCCTGCCACTACTTTTCTTACTTTTATCCTCACCTGCGTTTGCGTGCAGTTGTCCGCCGCTAGTGCGCTCAACGCACAACCCGGCAAGCCCGCTCCGGCCAGCGCACCCACGGCCAGCGACCTCACGGTCACCACCAACTACCCCACGGTGCGGGTGTCGGTCGTAGATGGTGTCGTGAAAGCCACGCTCCCGACCACTGGGACCGCTGTCGAGCAAAGGTTTCGCGTGCGATTCATCCGGCCCGATGGCACACCGATCGCCGGTGCGGCCGTGGACTTTGAAGCCAAATCTGATCACGAGGCTATTGGTCTTCAGGAGAGCGCGGTGGGTTCGGTGCCTCCAACGTTTCGTGTCGTAACAGACGCGAATGGCTGGGCACGTCTGGATTGGACCATCGACACCAGGTACAACGCGATGGAGGTACGCATTGCTGGAGCCGACAGTTGGACGAATAGCTTTCTGAGTGGTATCGCTGGCACATGGACGCTTACTAATCTTGAACTTATTAAGGCAGGCATCAGGCTCTGCCCCCGCCGCGTTTCTCTTCGCCCCTCGGGAGGGGAGCATGAGACCATCTTTGTGTTTTACAAACAGCGTAAGGTCGAGATGTTCGCCAACGTGCCCAAGCCGCAGCCGTTGAAGTTTTATCGGTATGCCTGGCTAGTGCCGAACTGTCCAGAGGCAGCAAGCCAAATGGAACCGAACCGCGTCGGCTTCTACACGCTCAAAGTCCCCAAGTCACAGCGAGAAGTGCTGTGCTTCTTTGAGGTCAAGTCGTTTTCAACAGTTATCCCGATCCCCCCGGGCGATGGCGACATCGTGCTCCCGCCGTTCACGCTCCCCGAGCCGGCCCGAAGCGTTGCGGTTCAAGTTACATCGCCCGTCCCAACCGTCCCCGCTGATGAGATGCGTGCGCTTGGGGCTGGTGTGTTTCTTCTCGCGCTCGATGGCTCCTCTTTCTGGATTCTGAACTGGAAATCTCCGGCCGGACAGCCAAATCGCCTCTCAATGTTCGCACCTGAAGCACAGGAGCCAATCGCAGTCTCGGCGGGGGTGTACTACATGATTGTTAATGGCTGGCAGCGGCGTTCCCACATCCTGGCACCACTGATCGCAGCCGCCCGTGCCGGCCGAGATCTGACGCAGCTCGGCATTCCCAAGCGCACGCTCGTCGCTGGGCAACCTTGGACGGAGCAGCTGGATGTGCAGCCGCATATCGTCGCGGTCGATGCCGCCGTGGCCACCCTCCGTGCCGAGGGCTTCGGGAGGTACTGGGATGAGCCAGAGCCACCCGCCGGGCCGCCGGTAGTACCTCCCCGGTAAGGTTGCGTCTTTGAATTCTTCCGGGCGCGGTGGCGGATCGGACCGATTGTGTTTTCCGCCTGATCTCCACTTCAATCACGCCCTTGGCACGTCCTGGCGGGGAGGGGCAGGGGTGGGGTTGGCACACCCACACGTACACCGCGCACACCACTCACTACTCACTACTCGTCGCTCGTCGCTTCTTTCTCCAACCAAAAGGGGCGTGGCGGAACCGAGGCACGCTCTGACCTGGCTCGTCCTTGGCAGCCGCTGGTAGCAGCCTGCTGCGCAGCCCGGTCAGAGCGTGATTCGGGGCCTCGATCCGTCGAGGTTCCCGAGGCGGGGGGGTCCGTCCGCCCGCCGTGGCAGATCCCTTGGTTCCGCGACACGCCCTTCTTTCGCCAAGCCCCGGCGTGGTCCGTCGCGCCCGAGGCCCGCAAGCAGACGCAGGCCCCTTAGGGCGTGCGCGTGCGTTTATTTCTTATCTTACGAGCACCCCAGGCTCGCCCCGCAGTTCAGGCACTTGTGGCACGTGCCGTTGCGCACCGTGATCGTCCCGCAGCTATCG
The DNA here is from genome assembly GCA_021299385.1 of Phycisphaeraceae bacterium. Taxonomy (GTDB): domain Bacteria; phylum Planctomycetota; class Phycisphaerae; order Phycisphaerales; family UBA1924; genus JAJTGZ01. The sequence continues at coordinate 15,527 of JAJTGZ010000022.1, forward strand.
CACGGCGGGCCGTCGCCCGACTGCTCCATCGCCTTGGCCAGCATGTTCTCGCTGGCCGAGAGCGTCCCTGTGCTGCGGACCAGATCGGTCTCTTCGTCGATCGTTGTAACTGTCCTCTCGACGACCATGTGCTTGTGGGTGTGCTGGCGGGATACGCCGAGCGTCATCGACGCGCTGCCACCCTCGGCACCACTTCCGCTACCACCCCCACCATCATCGTGCCCATCATCGGCGAAAGGGAGCGGGTGCTCCGTGCGTTGACGGTCGGCCTTCTGGGTGCCCACGGCCGCGGCGATGCGGCGCGCCATCGGCTGTGCGTCGGCCTCGCCGCGCTGGTGGTCGCGCTTCGGTGCGTTGGCCTCGCGATAGCCTGGGATGAACTGCATCCCCATCCAGCGGAAGATGTAGTCCGTCAGGCTCTTGGCAAAGGGGATGTCGGCGTTCGTGGTCATGCCCGCCGGCTCGAAGCGCTGGTGCGTGAACTTGCCGACGAGGCTGCTGACGGGCACGCCGTATTGCAGCGCGACGCTCGTGGCCGTGCCCAGCGCGTCCATCAGCCCGCCGATGGTGCTCCCCTCCTTGGCCATCGTGATGAACAGCTCGCCGGGCATGCCGTCTTCATACAGCCCGACGGTCAAATACCCCTCGTGCCCGGCGACGTTGAACTTGTGGGTGATGCTCGCCCGCGTCTCGGGTAGCCGGCGGCGCATCGGGCGCTCGACAACCTTCTCGACCACCCGCTCGACGACCTTCTCAACCACCGCCGGCGCCGGGGCCTCTTCCTTCTTGTCCACCGTTGTGTTGAGCGGCTGGCTGAGCTTGCACCCATCGCGGTAGAGCGCGTTGGCCTTGATGCCCAGCTCCCAACTCCGCTGGTAGCACCACTTCATCTCCTGCACCGTCGCCGAGTTGGGCAGGTTGATCGTCTTGCTGATCGCCCCGCTGATAAATGGCTGTGCCGCGGCCATCATGCAGATGTGCCCATCGGGCTTGATGAACCGCACGCCATACTTGCCGCAGGTATTGGCGCAGTCAAAGACCGGCAGGTGCTCGTCCTTGATGTGCGGCGCGCCCTCGATCGTCTGCCGGCCACAGATGGTGTCGTTGAGCGCATCGATCTGCGACCGGCTCAGGCCGAGCTGCTGCAGGAGGTTGAACCCCGCGTCCCCCTTCGCCTCGGCCGGGTCTAGACCCAGCTTGCTCAGCAGCGCATCGCCCAACGCCCAGGCGTTGAACGCAAACCCAATCTCAAAGACCCCCGGCAGCGTGTCGGTGATCTTCTTGAGGTCTCCCTCGGCGAAGCCTTTGCTCCGCAGCAGAGCGCTGAGCGTCTGCGTGCCGGTGCCGTTGCCGTTGGTGCTGCCGTTGGTGTTGGTGCCGTTGCTGGTTGTGTTTGTGCCGGGGATCGGCACGTCCAGGCTCAGCGTCCCGAGCAGATAGACCATCATCTCCTTGATCTGCTTCTCGCTGTACCCAAGCGCTTCAAGAGCTGGACGCACGCTCGCGTTGGCGATCTTGAAGTACCCGCCCCCGGCCAGTTTCTTGAACTTCACCAGCGCAAAGTCAGGCTCGATCCCCGTCGTGTCGCAGTCCATCAGCAGCCCGATCGTCCCCGTCGGGGCGATCACCGAGACCTGCGCGTTGCGGTACCCGTGCTTGAGGCCCAGTTCCAACGCATCGTCCCACGCGGCTAAAGCGTGCTCGAGCAGCCCGCCGGCGTTCTTGACCAGCAGCCGGCCGCTCTTGAAAATCGCATGGTCGATCGGCACCGGGCGCGTGCGCGGGTTGATCCCCTCATACCTCGCGCTCTCGCGTGCCTCGCCGTGCGCGGCTAGGCGGTGGTTGCGGATCACGCGCAGCATGTTCTCGCGGTCATCTGCAAACCCGGCGAACGCGCCGAGCTGCCCCGCCATCGCCGCGCTCATGCGGTAACTGCGCCCGGTCAAGATCGCCGACAGCGCGGCGCACACCGCGCGACCCTCGTCGCTGTCATACGCCAGCCCGGCCTGCATCAGCATCGCGCCCAAGTTGGCGTAGCCAAGCCCGAGCGTGCGGTAGCGGTAGCTCAGCCGTGCGATCTCCGCGGAGGGGAACGCCGCCATGAGCACGCTGATCTCAAGCACCACCGTCCACAGGTCGATGGCGTGCTCGTACCTCTCGATATCAAACTCGCGCGTCTTGGCGTCATAGAGCGTGATCAGGTTGATCGACGCCAGGTTGCACGCGGTGTTGTCCAAGAACATATATTCGCTGCACGGGTTGCTGGCATTAATCCGACCCGCGCTCGGGCACGTGTGCCAGGCGTTGATCGTGCTGTCGTACTGCATCCCAGGGTCTGCGCACCGCCACGCGGCGTACGCGATATCACCCCACAACTGCCCCGCCTTGAACGTCCGCGCGACCTTCCCGCTCGTGCGGTACGTCGTGCTCCACTGCCCGTCGGCGGCGACCGCCTCCATGAACGCGTCGGGCACGCGCACCGAGTTGTTGCTGTTCTGCCCGCTGACCGTCTGATAGCTCTCGCCGTTGAAGTCGTAGTCGAGCTTCAGGTTCATCTTCTCGCACGCCGAGGCGATGTCCTTGTCCGCCTTCTTGATCGCCTTAAGCCCCTCAACGAGCGCGGCGACCTTGATCTCCTCACGCACTTTCCAATTCACAAAGTGCTCGATGTCCGGGTGGTCCATGTCCAGGCAGACCATCTTGGCCGCCCGGCGGGTCGTGCCGCCGCTCTTGATCGCACCCGCCGCACGGTCGCCGATCTTCAGCCAGCTCATCAGCCCCGAGCTCTTCCCACCTCCGGCCAGGTGCTCGTTCTCGCCACGCAACTTGCTGAAGTTCGTACCCGTGCCCGACCCATACTTAAACAGACGCGCCTCACGCGTCCACAAGTCCATGATCCCGCCCTCGTTGACAAGGTCGTCATCGACACTCTGAATAAAGCACGCGTGCGGCTGCGGGTGCGTGTACGCGTCCTTGGCGAGCTCCACCTCGCCCGTCTTGGGGTTGACAATAAAGTGCCCCTGCGCAGGCCCCGTGATGCCGTAGGCAAAGTTCAACCCCGTGTTGAACCACTGCGGCGAGTTCGGCGCGGCGATCTGGTGCGTGAGCATGTATGCCAGCTCGTCATAAAACGCCTGCGCGTCCTCCTTGCTGTCAAAGTACCCGTGCGCTTCCCCCCACTGCCGCCAGCACCCGGCCAGACGGTGGATCACCTGCTTGGCCGACTTCTCAGGCCCGGTCACCACCTTCCCGCTCGCGTCCACCTCGTTCTCGCCGGTAACCGCATCCTGCCCGGCCTTCTTGACAGGCACGCCGGCCTTGCGGAAGTACTTGCTGACCATGATGTCGGTGGCCAACTGGCTCCACGTCTCAGGCACCGCCGCGTCGTCCATCTTGAAGACAACGCTCCCATCAGGGTTGGTGATCTTGGACGATCGCGTCGTCCACTTAACGGTGGAGAAGGGGTCGGTGCCGGCGGTGGTGAACTTGCGGGTGATCTTCATGGAGCGGGGCCCTTGAGATAAACGGTGGCGTGTGATGAACGGGGCAATAGGGAATAGGCAATCGGCAATTGGCGCGAAAGGTGCTTGTGTTTGGTTAGTCTTGTTCGAGTCGGCGGATAAGGCCCGCGAGCAGTTTGTTGCAGGTGGTGATGCTCGCCTCCACTTTTTCAGACTCGCTGGCCTGGATGTACGCGAGTTCTTGGGCGATGCGCAGCTGGGTCTCAAGCTCAAACAGTGAGCCGCGGGCGATCTTCAGGAACCGCAAATACTCCGCCCGGCTGCCACGCCCGTACCCCTCGGCAATGTTGCTCGGCACGCTCACCGCGCTGCGACGAACCTGCGACGTCAGCCCGAACTGCTCGCCCTTGGGGAACTTGGCGCTCAGTCGATAGACGAGCAGCGATAGCGCCAGGCCCTCTTGCCAGACGCGCAGTTCCTTGTAAGACGACACCGAACCACCCATACGCCGCTCCCACATCCAGACAACTTCCAGTCAACCCTTCACAACCACCCGCACAACCCGCGCCGATTGCCCATTGCCTATTCCCTATTGCCCCGCATTAGTCCACCTTCGGCAACGTCAACCCAGTCTGATCCTGATACTTCCCAGCTTTGTCAGCGTAACTCACCGCACACACCATGTCCGCGCGGAAGAACAAAAGCTGCCCAATCCCCTCATTCGCATACACCTTCGCCGGCAACGGCGTCGTATTACTGATCTCCAGCGTTACCTTCCCCTTCCACTCCGGCTCCAACGGCGTTACGTTCAGCACCAGCCCGCACCGTGCATACGTGCTCTTGCCCACGCAGACCACCAGCACGTCCCTCGGCACGGCGATGTACTCAACCGTCTCGCACAACGCGAAGCTATTGGGCGGGATGATCACATGGTCGCGCCCGTTGGCCGTGGTGTCGACCTCGACAAAGAGGTCATCGTCGAACGCCTTGGGGTCCACGATCGAGACGCCGCCCGTGCGTGGGGTGGGTGTGAAGATTTTGAACCTGGTCCCGACGCGGATGTCGTACCCGTAGGAGGAGACGCCGTAGGAGATGCGCCCCGGGCGCTTCTGGGCTTTTTCGAACGGGCGGATATCGATGAGCTCCTGGATTTGCGTATCACAGAGAATCGCCATATCGCCGGTCCTTGCAGCCGCCTGAGGCGGGGATGAATACCAATTGATGATACGAATAAAACCCGATCAAACCAGCACATTTTTCCGCACCGGGGCGAAAAAACCCGCGTCGGAGCCTTCTCCGATCCAAAATCAAGCAACTCTACTAGAGGAACATTCTCGGACGAGATGAGCGTTCGAGGGGGACCAGCATACCACGATATATCGTGGGTTCAAGCCCTCGGACCCCCCAAATACTGTGTAAATGTTGTCGGATGAACCTGGGCCGACAGTGGATAAACTGGTAAGTCCTTGCCAATCAAGCGGTTGCGGAGTGTAAAGAATCTTCATTGAAAGGGCCGAGTTCGCTTTTCGTTCGTATGACTGTCGGCATTTCTGGTTGTGGATAAGTCTGTCGGGGCATCCTCGACGAATAGTGCGTGCCGTGGGAGAGGGCCTGTGCGTGCGGTTTGCGGGGTGTTTTGGGGGGTCTGTGGGTGCCGAACCTAGACTCTCGGGCGGGGGCGTGAAATATGACTCTTTGGAGCCGTTGCGTGAGCCAGTCGATTCTCAACCCCGTGCCCGATCTGGGTTTCCAACACAGGCCCTTGCTGCGCCCGCTTGTGCGCTGGTGCATCTGTGGCGTGGGGCTCGTGCTGCTGCTGGGCAGTGCGGCGTGCGAGAGCGATGGGGAGCGGCGAAGGGCCAAGTCCGTCGAGCCGATCGTCCGAGACGTTCCCTCGGCCATCCGCGGGACCATCGGTGCCGAGTCTTCTATCAACGGCGTTGAGCCGGTGCTCGTCTCTGGCCTGGGCCTGGTCGTCGACCTGGCCGGCACCGGGGGCGGGCCGTACCCGACGGCGATCCAGTCGACGATGGAGCGCGAGATTGCGCGCAAAGGCCTCGGGCGCTCTACGCAAGGGGACGGGCACGCTTTCGCGGGCCTGACGCCCAAGCAGATTCTCGAGAACAAAAACGTCGCGGTCGTGGTTGTCGAGGGTGTCGTCCCGCCGGGCGCGCCGATGAACGGCGTCTTTGATGTTCGGGTGAGCAAGCTCCCAGGCTCGGTGGCCACGAGCCTGGAAGGTGGCACGCTCTGGACGACCGAACTGCGCTTCGGGCCTGTCTCAACCTTCGGCAGCGCGCAGGCCCGGCAGATCGGCGAGGCACGCGGGCCGATCTTCATCAACCCCTTTGCCGAGCCGGGCACAGGCGCCGAGGCGCCCGAGTCCGACGGGATCGTGCGCACGGCCGGGCGGATCCTCGGCGGTGGCCGCGTAACCGAGCCGCTGGCGCTGGAGCTGGTGCTGGACAACGCCAGCCACGCGCGGGCGAGCGCGGTGCAGGGCGCGATCAACTCGCGCTTCCCGATCGAGGCGGGTCAGCGCGACCAGACGGCCCGCGGGCGCGGGCCGTCGTCGGTGGCCATCACGATCCCGCCGAGCTACAGCCAGAAGACCGGCGAGTTTGTCCGCCTGGTGCAGGGGCTGCGGACGGACCAGATGTTCGCGGAGGAATACGCCCGCCGGGCGGCCGAGGAACTGGAGAAGAACCCCGCGCTGGCCGAGCAACTCGGGTGGATTTTGCAGGCGCTCAACAAGCCCGCGTTGCCGTTTGTCCGGCCGTTGTACCAGAGCGCCGAGCTCGTGCCGAGGATGACGGCGTTGCGCGTGGGCGCCCGGCTGGAGGACCCGCAGGCCGCCGCCCCGCTGCGGCAGATCGCCCAGGACGCGAGCCTGCCGATCCCCCTGCGTGCCGAGGCTGCCGAGCTGCTCGGCCCGACGCCGACGGACCCCAACACCGACTTGGCCCTGCGCGACCTGGTCGGCAGCGAGGAACTGGAGATCCGCATCGCCGCGTACACCGCGATGCTGGAGCGCAACGACCCGAGCATCACGCGGGTGCGGATCATCGACAAGTTTGACCTGCACATCGTCCCGAGCACCAGCCCGCTGGTGTATGTAACGCAGACGGGCAAGCCGAGGATCGTGCTCTTTGGCCGCAACGCCCAACTGACGCGCCCGAGCCTGGCGGGTGTCTGGTCTGACAGGCTGCTCCTCGTAGCCGAGGAGGGCGAGGAGCCTGTCCGGCTGATGTTCAGCAACCCGCGTGGGGGCTCAGCCCTGACGGCAACGACGAGCACGAAGGTGAGCGACCTGATCAAACTGCTGGCGCACAAGGTCTCGCCGGAGAACCCGGAAACGGGGTTCAACCTGAGTTACTCGCAGGTCGTCGGCGCGGTCTACCAGATGCAGCTCAGCGGCGTGATCGCGGCACCCTTTGCGGTCGAACGCGACCGGCTGGTCGACCGGCTGAGCGAGGCGCAGGCGCAGACGATCGGCGACGAACGGCCCGAGAACGCCGAGGTCGCCAAGAACCAGCAGAAGACGCGCGCCCGGCTGGTGAGCGCGGGCGGGCAGGTGGCGACGAAGAAGGAGCCGAGCGCGGAGCCGGCGAGCATGGTGGTGCCGTTGCCGCCGAAGGGGAAGTGAGGGGGATTCACTCAGAGGCGGGAGGTTGGGAGGGGGGCGGGAGGGGTGCCGAAGAGTATTATATAAGAGATCATTTCAGAACCCAGCGGCACAGGCTTCCCGCCCGTGGCCTTTGGTTTCTGAAGCATCATCTAAGTAGATAAGCAGAGATGCACCGCGGCCGGTTCCCCGCCCCAACGGGGCGACGGGGTGTAGCCACGGGTGGAGCGAGGCCGCCCTGGGCCTTGCGGAACCCGTGGACAAAGTACCTCCCTCTCTCTTTCTCCTCGCCCCGGCGGGGCGAAGGAATGGCGAGACGTATCGGAACCTCGCCGTGTTTGCTTCCTCTGCCCCGCCGGGGCAGGTCTGGGAGAGGACGCACGTTTCCACGGGTTGCGCCCGCGCAGCGCGGGCTTGACCCGTGGCTACAGCCCGTCGCCCCGTTGGGGCGAGGGGGTGTGGCTACGAGTGGAGCGATTGGGCTTTGAGCGTCGCGGAATCCGTTGCATCCGTGAGAAAACCCGGCGACCGCGGGCCAAAGAAACTGTCTCCAAACCCGGTGGCACGGGCTTCCAGCCCGTGGCTTTGGATTTCTAAAATAGCCTCTATGCCCATCGGGCTTGGTGTGCCGAGTGCCGGCGGCAGGCCGGTGATTGGTGCAAGACGCCCTTAATGGCTATTGTGTTTCGAATATAGGATATTTTTATGAGTGAGGGACGCTTTTGGTTGTGCACATGGGTCAAGACGACCGACGGCTACAAGGCGTGGGTTATCAATCGTCCCAAGATCGTCGGCAATGGCGCGACCTGGCAAGATACGTTGGATGATCTGGGTGGAGCAATCTGCCTGGCAACGGGGGACGGGGAAGGGCGGATGAGATTTGACCCTCCTGAGCCGACGGACGCGAGGATTTCGCAGTGGGCACATCCCAAGTTGTGCCGTCTTGATCCCGAGGGGGATGTGCGGCTAACCGAGCTTGACCCCCGCTGCTTTACGGGCGGGTTGTGCAAGGGGTGCGACAGGCCTGTCGGCAGCCGTACGAATGTGCCATTGGTTGCAATATGGCCAGGGGAGGGTGATCTCTGCTATCCAAACTATATTGCTTATCCTTACCGTCCCGTGATGATCTCCGAGCGTTTATTCGCGCTGCTAACGCGGGCGGAACTGGCGACCTGTAGGATGATCCCCGTGCAACCAGCCCCACGCACCCGAAAGCGGTACATAGAACTGGTGCCGAAGCGGTTCATCCCACGGGTGGCGGTGCGTGGTTGGACGTGCTGGGGCACCCACTGCAAAGCCTGTGGTGATACGGACGTATCCTGCACTCCTGATGCCGAGTTGAACTGGGCAACCAGCACAGTTACTGGGGTTGCGTCCTCGGCAGATGTGCCGAAGCGACCTCCCGCGATGCTCGCGTTTGGAAGCGTACATGACTGGGGACCAGTGCTGCCAATCGATCGCGCCTGCGATCTCGTGTGCAATCCCAATGTGGCGGGTACGAGGATCTCAGAATTTGTTACTGTGCCCCCCGAACTTGTAGATAAGAACGTGAAACTGGCCAAGGCTAGAAAACTGCCATAAAGCAGGCTGTGCGTAGACCGCCGCGCGGTTCACTAGCACAAAACACCCCAAAGCCGTCCATTCACACCCTCTGCCGCGGATCCCCGCTATACGCCGGCTCATGCAAAACCCGCTTGCCCGGCGGCCTGCCCGGTTGTGCCCCCGCGTGCCCTGGGGGGTTGCGTGGGGGTGGCTCGGCGTCGTGGGTGTGGTGGGCATAAGCCGCCGCGCTGGCACTCCCCGGCGCCTCCAGGCCCGGCGTGTGCGTGCCGAGTGTTCGGCGGTGTGCGGCCTCGCGGCGTTGCACGGCCTCGCGCCAGATCGCCCAGCACGTCGGGCCGGGGAGTGTCAGCAGGCCGATGACGATCAGCAGCTCGCTGGTGCGTAGCCCGGCAAAGAGGCCGGGGGCGAAGACCCAGATCATCACACCAGCACCGAGGACCGAGACAACGCACGCCAGCAGCATCGAGCGCTTGGGCGAGAGGAATGTGTGCATCGACATGGAAAAGTTCTTTGCTCGGCCGGGGCCAGAAAAAACCCGGCCAGCAAGCCGATTGCTCGGCAGGCGGGCAGGGGGAGTGTCAAGACGCGGGGGATGTACAGATGTGTAGCCAGATTGTCGTGGACATTCGTAGCCACGCCGGCGTGCATCGGCAACTTTGGAGCGCGGGCAAGAGCACGAGCGACAAGAAGTTCAACGCGCGGCGGATCGGTGCCCGGCCAAGGCAGCCAAGCGCGCCGGGGCCGCTGCGCCGGAGCAAGGGTTGTTGCTCACTTGAGGGCGTGCCCGCTGCTAGCATCGAGCCCGCGATGTGGCGGGTTGTGCTTGTTGGCCCCTTGGCGGGGCTGGTGTCGGAAGAGTGGTGCCGGGGGCGGTGGGGTGTTGCGGGCTATCGTGGGGATCACTGATGCACCAGCACGCTCACTTGAACAGACGGGTACGAATATCAGGGCCGACGCCGGCGTTGCTGGCCGCGCTCGCGGGGTTGCTGCTGGGCGTGCCTGCGAAGATCGCCTGCGCCCAAGCCCCGGCCCCGACACCACCGGCGGGCACGGGCGTCGTCGAAGTCATCGACGAGCGCTTGGCCGCGATGGACTCGCGGCCGGTGCGCGACGTGGTCTTTATCAACCTCAAGGCCGCCGAGGAGGCGCTGGTGCGCAACCAGGTGCGGGTGCTGGTGGGCCAGCCGCTGGAATCCGAGACTGTCCGCGAGGACGTCCGCCGGATGGCCCGGCTGGGGCTGTTCGAGAAGATCCAGGCCAGCGTGCAACTCCTCGACGACGGCGGGGTGGTCGTTACCTACAACCTCACCCCCGCGCCGATCGTGCAGGACGTGCAAGCGGCAGGGAACCGCGAGATCCCCGACGCCGACCTCGCGGCGGTGGTGGGGATCCAGGCAGGGATCCCGGCCAACCAGTTCCTGCTCGACGGGGCCAAACGCCGGATTGTGCAGTTGTACCAGCAGCGTGGGTTTTATCAGGTGGATGTAACGATCGACACCAAGGAGCTGGCTGAGCGGGGGATCGTGGTCTTCCGCATCCGCGAGGGCGACCCGGTGAAGGTTACGAGGATCGTCTTTGAGGGCAACGCGAACATTGAGAGCGATGAACTCGAGGGGAGCACCCTGACGCGCGAGTGGTCGCTGATCGACCTTTCGCCTGGGGGCGTGTCAATCTCGCCAAAGTTGAAACTCGACGAGCCGATCCGCGTGGCGACGGTGCGCGAGCCGCGCCAGCGCAAGGGGCGCAAGGGGTACATCGACCAGGACGACATGGCTGCGGACATCGCCAGCCTGGAGGGTTTGTACGCCAACAAGGGGTATTTGCGTGCGCGTGTGGACCGCGAGATCATCATCTCGCCGAACAACCGCGAGGCGGTGGTGAAGTTTGTCGTCGATGAGGGGCCCAGGTTCACGGTGCGTGGCATCCAGGTGGTGCAGGAGGACAACACGCCCGACGGGTCGGAAGAGCCGACGCAGATCATCAGCCCTCGGCAGGCGGCAACGCTGATGCCCCTTCGGGCTGGCGAGGCGCTCTCGACAGACGGGGTGACGCAGGCGGGCTTTGCTCTGCGCGACGCCTATTTGCAGATGGGGTTCGTGGACACGTCGATCCGGGCCTTCACCAGGCAGATCGACAACGGCACGCAGGCGGACGTGATCTTCATCGTCAGCGAGAGCAGCCGGGCGATGACCGGGATGATCACCGTCAAGGGCAACGAGGCGACGCAGAGCAAGGTCGTCCGCCGGATGATTACTGTCAAGCCCGATCAGCCCCTCAACGGCGTGGCGCTGCGCGAGACCGAGCGGAGGCTGGTCGACAGCGGCATCTTCGACCGCAACGCCATCCGCGTAACGACACAGCGCGAGGACTCGCAAAACCCCGGCTACCGCGACATCCTCGTCGAGGTCGCCGAGACCAACACCGGCTCGTTCAGCTTCGGCGCCAGCGCCAGCAGCGACGGCGGCGTCGTCGGGCAGGTCTCGCTGACGCAGCGGAACTTTGATATCTTCGACACGCCCGACTCGTTCGGTGAGTTCTTCAGCGGCAAGGCCTTCCGGGGTGCGCAGCAGACCTTCAACCTCACGCTCGCGCCGGGCAGCCAGACGCAGAACTACGTCCTCTCGCTGAGCAACCCCTACCTCTTCGACACAGACTATTCAGGCTCGGCGGCCGTGGGCTACCGCCGGCGCGACTTTGATACCTACAACGAGGGGCGCACCTTCCTCAGCCTGGGCGTGGGGCGGCGCTTCGGCGAGGTCTGGTCCGGCTCAGTCTCGGCACGCGGTGAACTGGTCAACATCAGCAGCATCGACAACGACGCCGCGACGGCCGTCATCAAGGAGCGGGGGACCAACGAGCTGACGGGCCTGAAGGCCCAGATGAGCCGGCGGTCGCTGGACAGGAACATCCGCCCCACCCGCGGGACCATCCTGGGTTTCGGTGCCGAGCAGTTCGGCCTGCTGGGCGGGGACTTCACCTTCACCAAATTCAACGCCGATGCCGCCGCGTACATCCCCATCGACGAGGACGCGCTGGGCAAGCGCACCGTGCTGCTGCTGCGGACCTCGGCCGGGTACATCCCGCAGAGCACCGACGACGTGCCGTTCTACGAAAACTTCAACCTCGGCGGGCGCGACTTCCGCGGCTTTAGGTTCCAGGGCGTCGGCCCGCGCGGCGTGCAGACCAACGGCTCTCCCTCGGCTGACTCCATCGGCGGCACGTTCAGCTTCTTCGCCGGCGCACAGATCGAAAAGCCGCTGGTTGGCGAGACGATCTCGGTGGTTGTCTTCACCGATACGGGCACGCTGCTCAACGAGGTAAGCCTAGATGAATATCGAGCCTCGGTGGGCATAGGCCTTCGGCTGTACATCCCGCAGCTCGGGCCGGTGCCGCTGGCCTTCGACTTTGCCAGGGCCTTCGTCAGGGAGGACTTTGACCAAACGCGGCTTTTCAGTTTCTCCCTAGACGTGCCCTTCTGAGACCGACGCGACAGAGTGAGCCTGCCCATGCCGACGCACGTTGCCATCTTTCCGGGCAGTTTCGACCCTGTAACCAACGGGCACCTGGACGTGATCACCCGCGGGCGCAGGCTCTTTGACCGCATCATCGTCGCCGTTGGCCGCAACCCGGGCAAGGACGCGCTCTTTACCATCGACGAACGCGTGGCGATGCTGCGCGAGCTGGTCAAAGGCTCCGACGCGCCCGACGCCGCGCCCGTCAGCGTCGAAAGCTTCGAGGGCCTGACCGTCGACTTTGCCCGCAGCGCGGGGGCCGCAGTGCTGCTCCGCGGCATCCGCAACCTCTCTGACCTGCAGAGCGAGGTGCAGCAGGCGCTGACCAACCGGGCCATCGCCAACATCGAGACCGCCTTCGTCGTCGCCGGGCAAGACTTTGCCTACACCAGCTCCTCGCTCATCCGCCAGCTCACGGCCATGGGGCACGACCTGCACCCCCTGCGCTCGATGGTCCCCGAACTGGTCGTCCAGGCCCTGGCCCGCAAAAAGCGCGAGGGGCACCCGCTGCTCGCCCGGATCACGGCACTCAAGGACGAGGCATAGAAACCGTGCCGGCACCCGGTGGGGCGGGCTTCCAGCCCGCCGCCTTGGATTTCTCAAAAAGCCTCTCAAACACACCGGCGCGGGCTGGCACGCATCACCCGCCCGGCTCGTCGTCCAGCAGGCGGAGAGCCTCAACAAACCTCCCCCCACCCGGCCGCATAACCCCGGCGAAGCGCATCACGAGCCCCTCGCCCGTGCGCAACTCCCCTGTCCAGGTACGTTCGTGCGTCTGCGGAGATTCCAGCAGTGCGTGCGCGAGCAGGCTGAGCGTCGGGTTGTGCCCGACAAGCACGAGCACGCCCTGTGCGGTCGCGTGCTCGATCGCTGATTCAATCTGCTCGGGCATATCAGCGTGAGTGCTCAGGCGGTTGTCGATCTCAACTTCAACCCGCAAGGCACCCGCGACGATCCGTGCCGTCTGCTCGGCACGCACAAGGGGTGAGGAAACGATGCGTACACCCTCACCCATCCAGCCGCGCTGCTGGAAAAGCCCGGCAATATGGCGCGCCTGTCGCTCCCCACGCGCAGTCAAGGCCCTGACCTCGTCGGTGCCGTCAGGCATCGGGCGCTCGGCGTTGCCGTGGCGCAGCAGCACCAGCGTCGCGACCTCGCTCATGCAGCGCCCCCGATGCTCCTGGCCTGGCTCCGCTCGATCTGGCACCACGGCAGCTCCGCCCACACGCGCGTCCCCTGCCCCCAGGTGCTCGTCAGGCCAACCTCGCCCTTGAGCACGCCCACGGCATGCTTGACGATCGCCAACCCCAGCCCCGTCCCCCGGCGGGTTGAAAAACCCGTCCGTGCCGGATCAACTTGATAAAACCTCTCCCACACACGCTCCTGGTGCGCCAGCGGTATCCCCTGCCCGCTGTCGGCTACCTCGATGCGCACGCCCGCACCCGTGCGGGTAATCTGCGCTTGGATCGTTGAGTCTGCGTACGCGAACTTCACCGCGTTGTCGATAAAGTTCCGCAAGATCAGCCCGATGAGCCGCCGGTCGCCGGCAAAGCCGTTGCACCCCGGGTCCAGCACCAGGTGCAGCCTGATGTTCTTGCCCGCGCACGCAGGGTCGAACGTCTGACGGATGCTGGCAACCAACTCGGGCCAAGAGATCGGCTCGATCTCGACACTGAGCGTGGGCGTCTCGAGCCTGGAGAGGTCCATGAGGTCGTGGACGAGTTCCTCCAGCCGCATCGCGTGCGTGCCGATGGTGCCCATCAACTTGCCGCGCATCACAGGCTCATCGATCGCGCCGCCAGCGAGCGTCTCGGTCGCGGCCTTGATCGCCGCGATCGGCGTGCGCAGCTCGTGGCTGGCATTGGCGACAAAGTCCGTCTGCATCTGCACCGCCTGCGCCAGGCTCGTGATGTCGCGCAGCACCAGCAGCACGCCGAAAACACCCGTCCCCCACGCGTTGGGCAGCGGCGCGGCAGCCACGTCAAAGACCCTCGGCCCCGCCTCCGTCGTCAGCGTTACTCGCCCCGACCCGCTCGTGCCCTTGTGCGCGGCGTGGTGCAGGTCCAGAATCTCACGCCGCGTCAAAAGCCCCTGCACCGGCCGGCCCGCAAGCGTCCCACGCGGGGCGGCAAAGAGCCGCTCGGCCGCGGCGTTACACATGAGCACCTCGTCGGCCTGGTCGGTAACAATCACCGGGTCCACGAGCGCATCGAGCACCGACTCAAGGTTGCGCCCCTTCTTAGCCGTCTCCTTGACCTGCGTCGCCATCCGCTGGCCCAGTTGCCCGAGGGTTGTGCGAAGTTCCGCCAGTTCGTCCTGCGGGCCACCCTGCACGCTGCTCGTCAGCGAGCGTGCGGCCTCGACGGACGGCCCGTGCCCCGGCGCGAGCATCCGCCGAACTTCTGCCGTGATCCGCTCGACCTGCGCACCACGACGCAACGACCACGCCACGACCAACCCCACGCCCGCGGCGATCCCCAGCAGCGACAACCCCACACGCACCGACACCGGCAACGCCGTCGCCACGGTGAGCACACCGGCCAACCCCGCAACAAGCACGGCCAGCACTGGCAGCAGGTTTTCCTTCCACCCCGGACGCATGAACACAGGTTAGTCGGATCAGACCCAGATCGCGGCCCCCGGGTACCCCGGACCTCCGGGCCGGGCTTCCCATCTACCACCTATCTGCGTTCGGTGAGCCAACGAGTTCAAGACGCCCGGCCCGGAGGTCCGGGGTACCCAAATGCGCCCACCCCCATCTCGATCGCACGCCTAGCCGCAGTAGAGATTCCCAGCCCCTGCAACGCACCCGGCTGCACCCACTTTCGCCCCGCCCCTCCCTTACGCCGGCACGCAACCGCACGCACGGCAAAGACCACAAACCGGATCGTCCGGTGCGTCGTCTGGTGCACAAACCCCCCCGCACGCACAAGCCTGGCACCATCGGCGGATTTCATGACCGCAAACTCGGCGACCTGCTGCTGCGTCGGGCGTTTGGCGCACTCGAGCGTCGGCGCTTGCCACATCTTCGACCACATCCCACTCTCGGCACGCTGCTCGACGAGCACGCGCCCGCCGGCATCGATGACAACGACCACCGCGCACACGAGCCTCTTCTTGACGCTCACCCCCTTGGGCCTGGGGATCACCCCGACAAGCCCCTTGGCCCTTGCCAGGCAGTGGCCCGCAAGCGGGCAAGACCCGCACCGCGCCTGGGCGGGCATCGGCAGGCAGATCGTTGCGCCCAGTTCCATCAGACCTTCGTTCAGGCGTGCATACGCGGGCAACTTTTCCGCCGAGCCGAGGGCATCGAGCAAACCCCCGGCACGTTCCCACGCCCATGCCGACGCCTCCTTGCCGGTCGCCTCGTGCGCGTCCAGCCGTTGAAGCACGCGCTGGACGTTGGCATCGACCAGCGGCGCACGCCGATGAAACACAATCGACGCGACCGCCCCAGCCGTGTACGAACCCACACCCGGCAACCGGCGAAGCTCGGCCACGTCCTCGGGCACGCGACCGTCAAACTGCTCGGCGATCACCCTCGCCGCGGCGTGCAGGTTGCGCGCCCGGCGGTAATACCCAAGGCCCGACCACAACGCCAGCACGTCCACCTCATCGGCCCGGGCAAGCGCCGCTACAGATGGGAACCGCTCCAAAAACCGCTCCAGATACGCCTCCACCCGCGTTATCTGCGTCTGCTGCGACATCGCCTCGGCGACCAGGCACGTATACGGATCACGCGGCACCGGCGAAGTGCCCAGGTCCGTTCGCCACGCCAGCGGGCGTGCGGCACCCTCAAACCACGAAACCACCAGCCCGGCAATCTCCCGGTCGCGCGCGGCTTCTGCGACCCCCAGGGCCTCGCCAGGCACAGGCACCTCAGAGCGTCGGCGGGTCGATCGTGGCAAGCACGCTCTCCAACGCGGCCTTGACCGGCGCCCACTTCGCCCCCGGCGACTTGCCGACCGTCAACCAGTCCTCGTGCAGCAGCAAGTTGACCACACCCGGAATCGCAAGCACCGCGCGGGCGAGCGGGTCCCCAGCCGCAGCATGGGCCTCCCGATACGCCCTCGACCCCACGGCCACGCGGGCATCGAGCACGCACTTGAGGGCGTTGGGGTTGGGCGTCTCTTGATACTGCTGCACACGAATAGGCACGCCGAAATCGTAGGGGCTCATCCATCGACGCCCCCGGCAGCCTTCACCTGCGCGATAGACTCGTCCCTATGGCCAAGGCACCCGCAAAGACCCGCAAGGGACCCGCCCGCCCCAGCGCGCCCAAGAGTGCGCCCAAATCCAAGCTCGCAAAGGGGGCCGCCACAATGCCCGTCCCGGCCGTGGCGTGGGACTATGCCCCCGCTCCCGAAACGACCAAGGTCTCCATCGCGCCGCGCAGCGGGCACTTCATCAACGGACGCTTCACGCCACCCGCATCGGGTGAGTACTTCCCCACCATCAACCCGGCGACCGAGGAGACCCTTGGCGAGATCGCGCAAGGCTCCCCCGCCGATGTCGATGCCGCGGTCCATGCCGCACGCTCGGCGCTCGCCCCGTGGCAGGCCC
>JAJTGZ010000023.1 GCA_021299385.1 Phycisphaeraceae bacterium
GACAACGCCAAGGCCGATTTCCAGCCCTGGGCGTCGATCGCGATGGAAGACAGCATGACGACTGGTCCATCGGGCTTTGATGCCTCGGGCAAGACGCTCTACATGCTCGACAGCCGTGGGCGGGACACGGGCGCGATGTTCGCCATCGACGTGGCGACGGGCCAGCGGACGCTTTTGGCCGAGCATTCCAAGGCCGACGCGGGCGGCGGGCTGAGCCACCCCAAGACGGGGAAGGTGCAGGCGGTCGCGTTCAACTACATGATGCAAGAGTGGGTGGTGGTTGACCCGGCGGTGCAGGGGGATATCGACTTCCTCAAAAAGTTATCCCCCGGCGAGTTCAACGTAACGAGCCGGTCGGAGGATGACAGCAAGTGGACCGTTGCCTTCGTGGTCGATGACGGCCCGGTGCGGACGTACCTCTACGACCGTTCGGCCAAGAAGGCCGAGCTGCTCTTTGTCAACAACAGCAAACTGCTGGGCCTGCCGCTGGCCAAGATGATCCCGCTGGAAATCAAGGCACGCGATGGGATGGAGCTGGTCAGTTACCTCACCATCCCGTCCTGGACCGATCCGGACAACAACGGCATCCCCAACGCCCCGCTGCCGCTCGTCATCAACGTCCACGGCGGCCCATGGGCCCGCGATACCTGGGGGTATGACCCCGAGGCGCAGTGGCTGGCCAACCGTGGGTATGCGTGCCTGCAGGTCAACTACCGTGGCAGCACGGGCTTTGGCAAGAGTTACGTCAACGCCGGGAACAAAGAGTGGGCCGGCAAGATGCACGACGACCTGCTCGACGCCCGGCAGTGGGCGATCAAGACGGGGATTGCCGACCCTGCCCGCACATCGATCTACGGCGGCAGTTACGGCGGGTACGCCGCGCTCGTGGCCGCGACGTTCACGCCGGAGGTCTTTGCGTGCAACGTGTCGGTGGTCGGGCCGTCAAACATCCGCACGCTGCTGAGCACGATCCCGCCGTATTGGCAGCCGGCCATCGAGATGTTCGCCTCGCGCGTGGGCGACCACCGGACGGAGGAGGGCAAGAAGTTCCTCGACTCGCGCAGCCCGCTGACGTTCGTCGAGAAGATCACCCGCCCGCTGCTGATCGGCCAGGGCGCCAACGACCCGCGCGTCAAGCAGAGCGAGAGCGACCAGATCGTCTCGGCGATGCAGAAGAAAGGGATCCCGGTTACGTACGTGCTCTTTGCCGACGAGGGGCACGGCTTCGCCCGCCCGCAGAACCGCCTGGCTTTTTATGCCGTGGCCGAGGCGTTCCTGGGGCACAACCTCGGCGGGCGCGTCGAGCCGGTCGGCGGGGACTTTGCCGGCTCGTCGATCAGCGTGCCGGCGGGGGCGGACCAGGTGCCGGGGTTGAGCAAGGCGCTGGGGGAGATGGGGAAGTAAGGCGAGCGGCCTGGGTAGGTGCGGGTTGCTCCGCACACCCAGATAGGCGATGGCGGATCGGGTTCAGTGGTGAGCTTGGTGCCTTTTTCTTGGATGTGTCTACAGCCGAGATAGGATCGCGCGATGCCCGATCGGTTTGATCTTGAATTTGAAGTAACGCGAGGGGATTGGTTGGCCGTCAACAAAGCCGTAGTGCAGGAAAGCCCGGAGTGGGTCCGCGCAAGGCGGAAGCATCGGCGTGCAGCCAGGTTTCAAGCGTTGTTCGCCGGGGTGATTATGGTCTACCTCGGCTATCAACTATTCAAGGTGGGGCCGCACCCCTTTGGGTTTTATGTGGTGTTTACGGTGCTCGTAGTAGCTGTCATGGTTCTTATGTTCTATTTGGGCCCTCGTCTGGAACATATCGAACAATCCATCAAGCAACAGTTCAAAGCTATTGAGCGGTTCGATTTTTCCACCTCTACGGGAACCACAAGACTCACAATGGACGAGGTCGGCATTCAAGTCCGATCACGGTACCGAGAGTTGAAAATCTCATGGCAGGCAGTGGAACGACCAACCACCGTTGGCGGCTTCGTCATGCTTTCCTATGTTGGGGCCTATTGCACGATTATTCCCCAGCATGCGTTCGCCTCCCAAGCATCGGCGACCGAGTTTCTCGACTGCGCGAGTCGATTATGGCAGAACGCCCAACTACCCCACGTTGAGCGCCTTGAACGGTACCTTACCGATCGAGACCTCCCCTGCCCCAAGTGCAAGTACAACCTCCGCAACATGCGCGGCGAGTCCTGCCCCGAGTGCGGCAAAGCAATCAAACTCGATGTGCTGACCGGGACTTGAAGGGTTATACGCCTGTGCAGTGGCAGGTCCTCCCGCACACACCTCCCCGCTCCTAACCTTCGCCCATGCCTGGCCGAAAGGTCCTACTGCTCGTCAACCGGACCAAACCCGAGGTGCTTGCCGCGCTTGCGCAGGTGCGTGAGGTGATCCGTTCAGGTGGCGGGGTGGTTGCCCATGAACTGGACACCGACGATGCGCCGCTGACGAGCATGCACAACGCCGACCTCATCGTCGTCCTCGGCGGCGACGGCACGCTGCTCAACCAGGCCCGGCGGGCGGCGTCCCTTCGGCTGCCGATGCTGGGGGTCAACTTTGGCAAACTCGGTTTCCTGGCCGAGTATGACCTGGCCTCGCTCCGCCAGCAGGCTCAGGAGGTTTTTTCCGGTGCGCTGCCCTTGCCGATTGCGCACCGGGCGCTCCTGGCCGTGTCGATCGAGCGGCCGGGTCAGCAGCCCCCGCTGGGGACGCAGGCGGGCTTGGCGCTCAACGATGCGGTGATCGTGCCCGGGCCGCCCTATCGGATGGTGGAGCTGGGCATCTCGATCGACGAGCAGCCCGGGCCGGCGGTGCTCGGCGATGGGCTGGTCGTCAGCACGCCCGTCGGGAGCACGGCGTACAACGCCAGCGCCGGCGGCCCGATCCTCGCGCCCGACACGCACGCGCTGGTCCTGACTCCCCTCGCCGCGCAGACGCTGAGCTTCCGCCCCGTGGTCGTCGCCGGGGGGAGCACCATCCGCGTGCAAGTTATGCGAGCCAATGACGAGGGGCCGGGCCGGGGTGGGACGACGCTGCTGCTGGACGGGCGGTTTTCGTGCAAACTGTGCAAGGGGGACGTGCTGACGATCCGCCTGGCCGAGCGCCCGGTGGACTTTGTGCGCAACCCCCGGCAGAGTTACTGGTCCACGCTCATCACCAAACTCAACTGGGCCAAGCCGCCGATGATGCGGTCTTGAATGGCGCGGCGTGCTGACGCCTCACCCGCGCACGGCATCGAGGATGTGCTTGATCCTCGGCTCGGTGCCCGTCTTGGGCACGTCGATGGCCACCACGTCGATGCGCTTCTTGCGGCTCTGCCACCCGTTGGCGCGTGAGAGGTGCTGCATCAGGGCGAGGAGTTTTTTCTTTTTCGCCGAGCCGACCTGGTCCTCGGCCTTGGGGGCGGGCTTGGCCGGGTCGACGATGCGGGTCTTGACCTCGACGAGCACGATGGTGCCCCCTGGCGCCTCGGCCAGCACGTCGGCCTCGCCCATGGGGGCCTTGACGTTGCGGTCGAGGATCGTGTAGCCCCGGCGTTCCAAGAAGATGCAGGCAAGCTGCTCACCTTGGGCACCGATATCCACACCCTTGCGCTTGGCGGCCCAGACCTGGAGTTTCTCGATGAGCGTGCGGATCATGGGTGCAGGCTAGGCGGGGCTTACTTCGGTGCCGGGCCGACAGGTTGGGCCGCTGCGGGCTTGATGATCGCCGGGGTGCTGGCCGCTGGCTTGGCGGGCCTGGCCGCGGCGTTCTCGCGGATGCGTTGCGCCCACTCCTCACCGAGGTGCCGCTCGGCGGCCAGGGCCAGCAGGTCCAGCTGCATCTGCTCGATCGGGGTGTAACTGCTCCCGCCAAGGAGGGTCTGGAAAAACTCGGTGAGTTGCTCGGCGTTCTTGACCGTCTGGAGCTCGCGCTGGATGTCGATCTGCGCGTCCTCCAGCGACCGGCTCGGCGGGCGGTCGTCCGCCTCCCGACGAACCCAGATCATGCGCGTGCCGTCCAGATACGAAATCGGCCCGGCGGCCTGGCCCGGTGCCAGTTGTGCGGCCTTGGCGTTGACCTCCGGCGAGGAGATCAACTGCCACTGGTCCGGCGGGGTGGCGAGCGAAAAACGCCGTTCGCCGGCCTTGCTGCGCAAGAACAGGTTCACGTCGCTCTTGGCCAAGTCGAGGAATGTTCCCTCATTAGCCGAGGCGGCCGTGGCGGCATCGACCGCCGCCTGGCTCTTGGCGTCGACCATCACCAGACGCAGCACCGCCTCCCCCGGCGGGTTGTACCGCTCGGGGTGCTCGCGATAGAACCGCTCAACAGCGCTCCACGGCACACGCACCCTCGGCCAGACCGACTCTTGAAATACCCGCTGGATCAGAATCTGGTCTCGCTCATTGGCCAGGAACTTGTCCAGGCTCGCCTCGCCGGAGCGGCGCTGGATGTCGGCGCGGGCTTGTTCCAGGCTGCCGCCGGATTGGGCCGTGGCGAAACTCTGAATGCGCGACAAGAGCGTGGTGATCCCGACGCGCTCCTCGGGCGTCAGGCGTGCGCGGGCCTCGCCTAGGACCAGTTCGTTGCGAACGCGGTCGGAGAGGCGCGACTGCAGCGTGAGGGCCTGCTCGCGAATCCAGAGTTCCGGCTTGGTGATCTTTTTCAGGTCTGCCCGCATCTTGCCGTCGAGGGGGTCGAGGATTTCGCTGGCGAAGACGGGCTTGCCGTTGATCTGCCCAACGAGCACGTCGGCGATGACGGGGGTGCCGTTGGGCGCGCCAGGTGGGGTCAGTGTGGCGTCCTTGGGTGTCGTTACTGCTGCGGGCTGCTCGGGCGTGCCGACGATCACCGCGACGCGCTCCAGCCCCTGGCCCATCTGCTCAGGCTCGGGACGCCGAACGCCGGGGATGGAGGTGATGGGCGTCTGTATCTTGATCTTCGCCGGCGCATCGGCGGGGTCCACGGCAGTGGGGGGGGCGTCAGGTGTGCCGGGTGTTGTCGGTGCAGAGAGTGCTTCTTTGCGGAACTGCTCAGCCGTGAGCGTGCTTGCCCGCGGCACGTCCTCACTGCTGCTGCACGCGCCTGCGCATAGCGCAGCGAGCAGTGCGCACCCACAGGTCATCAGCAGGTGTGTTGCGTGCGTGTGGTGCTGCCTGGGTGAGCGGTCCATGCTCGGTCTCCTGGTGTGTGCCGGCCCTGGCCGGGTGTGGGGTGCTGCTAGAGCGGCCCGATGCAACAGAGGATATCGCCTATTCTTGCACCATGAGCGACTCGACAGACAACCCGTCCAAACTCATCATCGACTCAGACTGGAAGAACCAGGCCCAGGCCGAGAAGGACCGCCTGGCCGCCAAGGAGGCCCAGGCGAAGGCGTCGGCCAAGGCCAAGCAGCCCGCGGGCTTGGCCGGTGCAATCGGTGGTGGTGCCGGGGCGGGGGCGGGTGGCCCGGGCGAGCTGCCCGAGGCCGACTTTCAGTCTCTCCTGGGCACGATGGTTACACAGGCGTTGATGTATATGGGTGCTTTCCCTGACCCAGAGACCGGGCGTGCGGTTGTCAGTCTGGAGTATGCCCGCCTGCACATCGACCTGTTGGCGGTGCTGGAGGAAAAGACCAAAGGGAACTTGACACCAGAGGAGGCCGAGGGCCTTGTGCAGGTCATCAGCGAACTTCGCCTGCGGTATGTCGAGATCAGCAAGGCGGTTGCCAAGCACATGGCCGCGAACTCGGGCAAGATCGGTGCAGGTGGCGTGCCCGGCGGGCCGATCGGTGGTCCTGCCAGCCCGGGCCAGGCCGGGTCGAAACTGGTCTTCTGATCTGGTCGATTCTCGGTCTGCTATCCTATCTTCAGGGCTGTTGAGGAGTATTCAGTGCAGGTCAACAAGCAGTCTTGGTATGAGCGGAACTACTTCCTGATCCGCCGATTGCACTCGCTGTCGGGGATCGTTCCCATCGGCGTGTTTCTGGTCGTCCACCTGGTAACCAACTCCTCCCTTGTCTGGGGCAAGTGGGGCCTACGCAGCGAGGGTGCGGGGTACACGGTTGCCGATGGTGGCGTGGCGTACTTCCAGAAGGAAGTCCGCTGGATCAACGAGGGTGTGCCGCACCTTTGGCTTATCGAGCTGACGCTCTGGGGGGCCATCGCTTTCCACTCCATCTTCGGCGTCGTCATTGCCATGTCAGGCAAGAGCAACACGGCACGCTACGCATACCAGGGCAACTGGCGGTACACGCTCCAGCGCATCTCTGGCTATGTCGGGATTTTCTTTATCTTCTACCACGTCGCGACGCTCCGCTGGGGTTGGACGTTCCTGGTGCCCGGCGGGACGCTCTGGTCGCACAACTTTGCCACCAGCACGCTGGCCGCTGCGCTCCGCGGCGGGGAGGACTTCACCCCTGCGGGGGTGCTCGTCAGCCTCTTTTACTTCGTGGGCATTACGCTGCTGATCTTCCACTTTGCCAATGGGCTGTGGACCGCCGCGATCACCTGGGGGCTGACGATCAGCCAGCAGGCGCAGCGGCGGTGGGGCGTGGTGTGCGCGGGCCTTGGGGCAGGGTTGATGCTGGCGGGTTGGGCGGCCCTCGGCGCGGCGCTGGCCGTCTCACCCGCGCGGGCGCGGGAGTTGGAGTTGCGTGCCGCGCCCCCCGGCACGCCCGCGCCGGCGCCCGCGCCGGCGGCATTGCTTTCGCGATGAGGTTCGGTTGGTGCTGGTGGGTTGATGCTGGTTTGTGCCTCGGATATTGCGAACGTTCCGTACCCTGGCCGACCCCGGCCACTTTGCAGGATGACTTCCCATGCCTGGAGCCAATGAAAAGCGTGTGATTGTTGTTGGTGGTGGGCTGGCCGGACTGGCCGCCTCGATCCGTGTCGCCGAGGCCGGCGTACCGGTCGACCTCTTCTCCGTCGTCCC
The DNA here is from genome assembly GCA_021299385.1 of Phycisphaeraceae bacterium. GTDB lineage: Bacteria > Planctomycetota > Phycisphaerae > Phycisphaerales > UBA1924 > JAJTGZ01. The sequence goes on from JAJTGZ010000023.1 coordinate 6,892, forward strand.
CGTCAAACGCAGCCACTCCGTCTGCGCACAGGGTGGCATCAACGCCTGCAACGACGTTGCACGCCAGCAGGGGTACAGCGAGTACGAGCACTTCGACGAGACCATCTACGGCGGGGACTTCCAGGCCGACCAGCACCCCGTCCTCGAAATGGCCAACATGGCCCCACGCATCATCGACCTGCTCGACCGCATGGGCGTCCCCTTCAACCGCACCAGCGAGGGGTACCGCGACCTGCGCCTCTTCGGCGGCTCGCTCTTTAAGCGCACGCACTTTGCCGGGGCCACCACAGGCCAGCAACTCCTCTACGGCCTGGACGAACAGACCCGACGCTACGAATCTGAGGGCAAAGTAACCAAGTACGAGTTCTGGGAGTTCCTCTGGCCCGTCGTCGTTGATGGCAAGTGCGTCGGCATTGTCGCCCAGGACCAGCGGACGATGCAGATACGCAGCTTCCGCGCCGATGCCGTCGTCATGGCCACCGGTGGCAATGGCCTGGTCTTTGGCAAGAGCACCCAGAGCGTTATCTGCACCGGCGCCGCGGCGGCACGCTGCTACCAGGCCGGGGCGTGGATGGGCAACCCCGAGATGATCCAGGTCCACCCCACGGCCATTCCGGGCGCGGACAAAACCCGCCTCATGAGCGAGAGCGCACGCGGCGAGGGTGGACGCGTCTGGGTCCCCAGGAACAAGGGGGATGCACGCCGGCCTAAGGACATCCCCGAGGGTGAGCGGTATTACTTTTTGGAAGAGCGCTACCCCAAGTACAAGAACCTGGTCCCCAGGGACATCGCCACGCGCGAGATCTTCAGCATCTGCGTCAACGACGGGCTGGGTGTCGGCGGTCAACGTCAGGTCTATCTCGACCTGACGCACCTGCCCGCCAGCACGCACCACAAACTCGAAGGTATCCTGGAAATCTACAAGAAGTTCGCAGGCGAGGACCCGCAGTTTGAGCCCATGCGCATCTTCCCGAGCGTCCACTACAGCATGGGCGGCCTCTATACCAGCTTTGCCAAGGGCAGTTACAACCCGGCCGAGCCCAGGACCAAGCACCTCAGCGGCAGCGGTGCGCCGATAGGCAGTGCCGTCGGGCAGGGCCTCCTCCCCGGTGCGCCAGCCAACGCCATGACCAACATCCCGGGCCTCTACGCCTTTGGCGAGGTCAACTTCGCCTATCACGGGGCCAACCGCCTGGGGGCCAACGCACTCCTCTCGTGCATCTTCGACGGCCTCTTCTGCGGCATGAGCGTGCTCGGGCACGTCGCCGACGGCAAGGGGGCCGCCGGGGTCGCGCAGGGGGAGTATGACCGCGTCGTCGCGCAGGAAGAGGCCAAGGTCAAGGCCCTGACCGACAACGCCGGCAAAGGAGACTCGGCCTCGCCGGAGACCAACCCCTACGCCATCGCCAAAGAAATGGGCGACGAGATGACCGAGGCGTGCACCGTCGTCCGCAGCGAGGGACGCCTCAAGCAGGCCCTCGCCACGCTCTCCTCACTCAAAGAACGCTTCAAGCGCGTCCGCCTCAAAGACTCGGCGATCTGGACCAACCAGAGCCTGCTCTACACCCGCGCAGTCGGCGACATGCTCACCGTTGCCGAGGCGATCGCCAAGGGCTCGCTCGAACGCCGTGAGAGCCGCGGTGCGCACTACCGCGAGGACTTCAAGGAACGCAACGACGATGCGTTCATGAAGACGACACTGGCCAAGTACGACCCCGCCACATCCAGCACGTCCATCGAGTTTGTTCCTATCGACGCCACCCTCATCAAGCCAACGGCCCGCACCTACGGCAAGAGCGAAGGTGCCGTCAGCACCAAGGCGGCCGCCAGCCCGCACAACTGACGGCAAGCAACACACACGCACCCCGCAAGGCACGACCCATGAGCACCCAAACCTCCGCACCCACCACCGGCCAGCCCGCAGGGGCCGCCCACAACCCACCCGCCGTCGGGCGCAGCGTGGTCTTCCGCATCAAGCGTTGCCAAGGCCCCGGGCAGGCCAGTTACTGGCAGGACTTCAAGGTCAAAATCCCGCAGAACGCCAACATCATCTCGTGCCTGCAACAGATCGCCCTGGACCCTGTAACAACCGACGGCACCCGCACGGTGCCGGTGGTGTGGGACTCTGGGTGCCTCGAAGAGGTCTGCGGCTCGTGCACCATGCTCATCAACGGCAAGGTCCGCCAGTCGTGCTCCTGCCTGCTCGATGCCATCGCGCCAAATGAGGGGGACGTGGTAACCCTCGAACCGATGAGCAAGTTCCCCGTCGTGCGTGACCTGTGGGTTGACCGCTCGCGGCTCTTCCACAACCTCGCCCGCGTCAAGGCCTGGGTCCCCATCGACGGCACCTATAACCTCGGTTCAGGCCCACGCGAAACGCCGCAGGACCAGGAGACCCGATACGTCCTCTCAACGTGCATGAGCTGCGGCTGCTGCCTGGAGGCCTGCCCACAGTTCAACAAAGAAGAGAAGCCCGCAGACTGGGACCACGCCTTCATCGGCGCGCACGCCATCAGCCAGGCCCGCCTCTTCAACACCCACGGCACCGGGCGCGAGCTGGCACCACAACGCCTGGAGGTCCTGGCCGGTCGCGGCGGCGTCAACGACTGCGGCAACGCGCAGAACTGCGTCAAGGTCTGCCCCAAGAAAATCCCGCTGACCGAGAGCATCGCCGCGATCGGCCGGGCGGTAACGATCCACAAGATCAAGCAGTTCTTCGGCGCGTAAGGCGCGTGCGAGAGTGCAGAACCCCTCCCCCGAGGGGAGGCGCAGGGGTGGGGTTGACTCCAAGTTGGTGCAGGCTTCCAGCCTGCACGGCATCCAGATTCGACCCCAGAATGGCTGGGTTGGAGTTGGCTCCCCGTGCACAAGGTTCATTGATGATCCATATCATCAGTATGCAAACGCCCCGCACGCATCTCTTCTCCCTCGCCCTTCTCATCGCCCTGCCTGGCCTCGCCCCCAGCCGGGCCACGGCTGAGCCTGTAACCCCCACCGCCGCCGCACCCGCCGCGACGGGCTACAAACTCACCAAGGTCGTCGATGGGCTTGAGCACCCCTGGGCCATCGCCTGGCTCCCCGACGGCTCGGCACTCATCACCGAACGCGAAGGGCGCATCCGCCTGCTCAGCAAGGCCGGCACCCTCGCCCCCAACCCGCTCAAGGGCGTCCCGGAAGTCCTCTCCATCGGCCAGGGTGGCCTCCTGGACATTGCCCTGCACCCCAAGTTCGCGCAGAACCGCCTCGTCTACTTCACCCACTCAACAGGCACGGCCAAGGCCAATAACACACGCCTGGTCCGCGCCAAGCTCTCTCATGACGCCGCCACGCTCACCGACGTGCAGACGATCTTTGATGCCTCACCAAAAAAGTCCGGCCCCCTGCACTTCGGCTCACGGCTGGCCTTCATGCCCGACGGCACCCTCCTGATCACCGTCGGCGAAGGGTTCAACCGCCGCGACGACGCCCAGAGCACCGCCAGCAACCTCGGCAAGGTCCTCCGCCTGACCGACGACGGCAAGCCCGCGCCCGGCAACCCGTTCCTCAACGACGACAAAGCCAAGCCCGAGGTCTGGTCGTACGGCCACCGCAACCCCCAGGGCCTGACCATCGACACCGCAGGCCGCGTCTGGCAGACCGAGCACGGCCCCCTCGGCGGCGATGAACTCAACCTCATCGAAAAAGGCAAAAACTATGGCTGGCCCAAGGTAACCTTCGGCACCGAATACTCCGGCGCCACAATCACAGACGACCGCACCCTCCCCGGCATGGAAGACGCCAAGGTCGTCTGGACACCCGTCCTGGCTGCCTCAGGCCTGGCCTTCTACTCCGGCGACAAGTTCCCCCAGTGGAAAGGGGACCTCTTTGCCGGCGGCCTCGTCAGCAAGCAGGTCCGCCGCATCGACCTCGACGACAACGGCAAGGTCCTCGGCCAGCAGACCATCAAACTCTCCCAGCGCGTCCGCGACGTCCGCAATGGGCCAGATGGGTACCTCTACATCCTCACCGATGAAGACAACGGCCAACTCATCCGCGTCGAGCCAGCCAGCGATGCGCCGCCGGCGGCGGGCAAGTAGCCCCGTCAGCGGGGTGCCCGCACCGGATGCACCGGCGCGTCCTGCTGCATCATCTTGGCCACATCACGCAGGGGCTTCGGGCTCGAACGGATCAGCCCCAGCCGGGGGAAGTCCAGGTCGATGATCGTCCAGAGCGTCGCGGCGATCAAGAACGTCAGCACCGCTGCGGGCATCCGCAGGCGGTTGTCCGATGCTTCGACACCAAGCCCGATGGCCGCGACGCTGGCAACGGCACAGGCGATGAGCACGAACAAGACCAGCAGCGGGATGTGCCGGGTGATCGCCGCGTTGCGGGTGGCCAGCATATCGATCATCTCGTTGCACGCCGGGACGACCAGCACCGCGACCTGAGGCCGTTCCTCGACCCCCTCGGCAATCACCTCCCAGATGCCCCGGTTGATCGAGTCAAGCTCCGCGTTGATATCCCCCTCCAGCATCATCCCCTCGGTCTCGAACAAACGCAAGCGTGCGGCGGTGTAGTCCCTCAGGTCGGCGCGGAGGCGGTCGCGCCGCGCGTCGTCAAGCAGCCCCGCACGCAGGTAGAGCGTGCCAATCGTGTTCGCCTCGCGCGTGATGATGTCCTGACGCTCAACAAACCTCGACATCGCGCCGGCGAAACTAAAGCCCAACTGCAGCCCCAGCAGCGTCAGGATCGCCCCCTGCACGATCCCCATCTGCGGGTTGGTCCCCAGTTTCCGGCTCAGGCGGCGCGCCAGCAGCTTCCCACCAACCCACGCCAGCGCCAGCAGACCCACAAGCCCCCCGGCCACCAGCAGCTCGATCGCCAGGACAAGCATGCGTCAGGATATCCTCTTGGCAATGGCGCCCCCCACACCCTCGCTCCCCCTCGCCCTGCTGAGCGTCCTTGCCGCCGCGTTCGGTGCAAGCACCCACGCATGGGCCCGCAGCGACGAACCACCCCAGCAGCAGGGCGCGTGCTGCGCAAAGCCAGGCCGGGCGGGCATGATCCTCAATAGCGCCGGCCCGCCTGGCATGGTCTGGATCCCCGGCGGCGAGTTCCGCATGGGCAGCACCGACCCGCTTGCACGCCCAGATGAAAGCCCCATCCACCGCGCACGCGTTGATGGCTTCTGGATGGACGCCACCGAAGTGACCAACGCCCAGTTCGCACTCTTCGTCAAAGCCACAGGCTACAAGACCGTCGCCGAACGCCCCGTCGATTGGGAAGAACTCAAAGAACAACTCCCCCCCGGCACACCCAGGCCCGACGACAAAATGCTCCTGCCCGGCTCGCTCGTCTTCACGCCACCCGATCACCCCGTTGATCCCCGCGGCTACGAACAGTGGTGGGCCTGGACCACCGGCGCCAACTGGCGCTACCCCGAAGGTCCCACCAGCACCATCGACGGCAAGGACAACTACCCCGTCGTGCACATCGCTTACGAAGACGCCCTCGCCTACTGCAACTGGGCTGGCAAACGCCTGCCGACAGAGGCCCAGTGGGAGTTTGCCGCTCGTGGTGGCCTCGACGGCAAGGTCAACGTCTGGGGGGATGAGCCGATCGACGCAAAGCGTGCCAACACCTGGCAGGGGCACTTTCCCGACAAGAACACCGCCCATGAAGGTGGCGACGGCTACGCACGCGCCGCCCCGGTCAAGAGTTTCCCACCCAACGGCTACGGCCTCTACGACATGGCCGGCAACGTGTGGGAGTGGTGCAGCGACCTCTACCGCCCCGACACCTACGCCCGGCAAGTCCTCGCCGCCGGGGGCACGCCCGCCACCGCCGTGATCGACAACCCGACGGGGCCGAGCAAGTCCATGGACCCCCGCAACCCCAACTCACCCGAAAGCCGAGTGCACCGGGGCGGGTCGTTCCTTTGCAACGACTCCTACTGCGCCAGCTATCGCCCAAGCGCCCGCATGGCCTGCCCGACCGACACAGGGCTGCAGCACCTCGGCTTTCGCACAGTGATGACGCAACAACAGTGGGATAAGGTGCGCAAGCAGAGTGGTGGTGCAACCGATGCCAAGAGTGATGCAGCACAACCACCCTCGGCTAGCAACCCGTAATCCCGATGACCGTTGTTTCTTGTACTGAACCACTCCCCCAAAGGGAGGGGCAGGGGTGGGGTTGACTACTTCGGAGTCACTGGTGATTCATACAAGGTGACCGCCCGCGTCGCTCCGCCGGCTAGCCGACCAGCGCACCCTCCCCCGTCAACCCAGGCCCGAACGCCAGCATCACCACCGGCCGGCGGTCGCCACGAAGTGCCCCTTGCTCCCGCTCTAGGCGCAGAATAAACAGCACCGTCGCCGACGACATATTCCCATGCTCGGCCAGCACGCCCCGGCTGGTCCGCACGCCCTCGGCCGGTATCCCCAGCCCGCGTTCCACCGCGTCGAGCACGCGCGGCCCACCCGGGTGCACCGCCCACCGCACGTCCGCTGCCGTCGTCGCCGTCCCCAACTCCTTCCGAAGCCAGGGCCAGATCCACGCGCCAAGGTGCTCTTCCAAAAGCGCCGGCACGCTCCGGTCCAGGCTCATCTCAAAGCCCTGGTTCCCGATCCGCCAACCCATCGCCCCCACGCTGTCGCCAAAGAGCATCGACGACGCCGACCTGATCCCCAGCGGCCAATGCGCCTCCGGTTGAACTTCACCGGGCGTGCCCCTGACGACCACCGCCGCGGCACCATCTGCAAACAGGGCGTTGGCCACGTGCTGGTCCACCCGGCTGGTGCGTTGAAAGTGCAGCGTGCACAACTCAACGCAGACGGCCAGCACACACGCGCCGCCCCCAGCACCTTGCGCAACCCCGTGCGATTGCGCAAGCGCCGCCGCCGTGCGCACCGCGACGATCCCGCCGTGGCAACCCATGAACCCAAGGTTCAGCCGAACGACACCCGCGCCAAGCCCCAGCGCTCGCACCAGCTCGATATCCACACCCGGTGCTTCCAGACCCGTGCAACTGACGGTAACCAAATGCGTAACCGCCCCGGCCACAACCCCCGCCTCGGCCATCGCCGATCGTGCTGCCGAGAGCGCCAGCGCCCCCGCGTGCTGGCGGAACATCCGCATCCGCGCATCAGTGCTCGGCCAGGGCACTTCCCCCGTTTGCACACCCTCTGCCCCCACGCCCGCCGCGTCGGCACCGGGTGATGCCGGGTAGAACGCCTGGTCCGCTGGCTGGCTCTTCGCCGTCGTGCTGCCGAGCACAACACTCCCCCGCGCGGCAACGCCCGCGCGTGAATACAGCGAACCGATCAGCCCGCGCTGCTTGCCATCGCTCATCGTCGTATCCAAAGCCAGCCGCGCAGCCTGACCCTGCGTGATGCTGTGCGCAGGCGTCGCCAATCCGATCCCCACGATCTGCGCACCCGTGAACACCCTCACGCCAGGCCCCCTTGCGTGCCCGTCGCCACGTGCGCCCCGCGCCCAAACCCCGGCCCGCTTACCCACAGCGCCACGCGCTCGGCAAAGCCCCGCACCGCAGGGCTTCTGCCCACGGCCCACGCCACGACCCCCGCCAAGCCCGGCACGCGCAGCCCCGCCGAAACCGCCCGGCACAAACCCTGCCTCGCCCGCACATGCTCGGCGTGCCAACCCGACCACAACCCCGCCGCACCCTCAGCCGATTCACGCATCGCCAGCACCCCGGCCATCTCACCCCCGCACGCCGCCCACGTCATACCCTCACCCGTAAACGGCTCGACATACCCCGCCGAGTCGCCCACCACCAGCAGCCCGGGCAGCGCGATGCACGATCGCCGGCGAGTCAGCAGAGCGGTGCCCCCAAACTTCTCAGGCATCGCCCCATCAACGCACAACCCCGCCCCACGCAGCATCCCCTCGACCACACCCACAGGCCCACCCCCAACCTTGACCACCCCTGGGTCCAACGCCCCGGCGATATCCACGCACCCATCGCGCAGCCGAACCAGCCCCACATACCCGCCCCTGCCCGCGCACAGCACTACACGCCCAACCGGCAATGCATCACGCCCGGTTCTGTCGCGCACGCACCCCCACCGCGCCGTCGCGCCAACCCCCATCCGTGCCGAGGACGCCACGCACACGCCCATCCCCGCCACGGCGTCCAGCGACCGCCCGCTCAACCCGTCGGCCACGATCACCACACCCGCCCGCACCGACCGCTCGCCCATCGGCGTGCGCAGCGAAACGAGCCAGCCGTTGATGCCGCGCTGCGGTGCCAACCTTGCCGAGCAACTCGGCACAAACTCAACCCCCGCCTCGACCGCCCGCGCGACGAGCAGCCCATCAAGCTCCTTGCGGCCGACCACCACCCCGCCACCCGCACGCCCGGCCAGCGGCAGCACAGCCGAGCGTGCCCCGCACCGCACCTCGGCAGATTCCAGCACATACCCCATCTCCAGCAGCCTCGTCCGCTCGATGCCTACGCCCCCAAGTGCAGCAACACCACGCCCACCCAGGCAGCACCCGCAAACCTTCTCGCGTGGCCACGCCGACCGCTCGACAAGCATCACGCGACCACCACCCGACCCACACCCCGCACGCGCAGCCGAGAGTGCCGCCGTCGCCCCGGCCACGCCCGCGCCGATGACCAGCACGTCAACATATCCCTCGCGCTGGGCGTTCACGTCCGCACCCCTTGCCCAGCCCACACCAGCAGCAACCTCGCTGGCCACACACCCCGCACTCTCGCACCACCAAGCCCCGCCCGCGCTGCCAGCGCGGCCAGCTCGTCACCACACCACGCCGACCGCACAGACTTGACGGCATCAACATGCACCACACGCGACCGCGTAACAACCCGGCTCACCGCCGCCGCCAGCGCCAGCCCCACCCTCGACCGCCGAAGGTCGCTGACAACAACGCCCACCCGCGACACACGCCGCATCTCTGCCAAAACCCGCACCACGCCCGCCTCATCAAGATGGTGTAAGAACAGCGAGCATACCGCAACGTCCACGCCACCATCCTCCACCGGCAAACCCCCTGCGAGCACGTCTGCGAGCACCCACTCGGCCGCGATCCCCAGCCTCTCGCCGTTCTGCCTGGCTATGCCAAGCGCCGTCGCGCTGACATCTACGCCCACCAGCCGGCCAGTGCCCGTCCCGAAACCCGCTCGGCCAAGTGCCAGCAGCAGATCACCCCCACCCGTCGCCACGTCCAGCAGACGCGCCCGCGCATGCTCGACGCCCGCACCACGCAACATCGGCACCAACGCTCCCCGCACAGGCCCCGCCGCGTTGCTCAGCGTGTTCAGCCGACGCAACCCCATCAGCGCACGGCCATGTTCCGCCGGGTCCAAGCCTGGGTCATCCATCAACTCAGCGGTGAGGATTCGCTGCCGCATGGCCACGCACGAAGTCTACGCCCAGCACGCGTACCACCACGCTCGGCGTGGTGCTCCGACTCCCCACGCCGAGCGTGGTGGTACCCAGAGCACCCAATCCATCACCCAAACAGCATCCACAGCACAAACGCCAGCACAAGCAGCACCCCAAAGACCAACAGGCACGCCGCGAGCACGGTCGCCAGCGTCGAGCGCGTCTTGACCATCGGCACCGGCTCGCCGGCGTGCGGGTGCTTCTGCTTGTGCTTGTGTTTCTCGTGATGTGCGGTCATGCCAGAGTGTACCGCCCGCCCGGCAAAGGCGTCAAACCATATAAACCGCCCCCCGCCCTGCAAAAGTCCCCCATCTTCAGCTACTTCGCCAGCACCCTCGGCACCCCCGGCATCGCAAACCGCTCCGCCAACGCACGCACGTCCTCTCGCACCTGCGCCGCCGTCGCCGAGTCCCCCCCGCTCGTCAACACGCGGTCAATCAAACCCGCGATGACCCCCATCTCCGCCTCACCCATCCCCCGCGTCGTTACCGCCGGCGTCCCCAGCCGAACCCCGCTGGTGAACTTTGGCGGGCGCGAGTCGCTCGGGATCCCGTTCTTGTTGCAGATCAGCCCCGCCCCCTCCAGCCACTTCTCCGCGTCCGCACCGGTCAACTCCGTGTTCTTTGCCCGCAGGTCTACCAGCATCAAGTGGTTGTCCGTCCCGCCCGTTGTAATCCGATACCCCAACTCCGTCAACGCCCCGGCCAGCGCCTGCGCGTTCTTGACCACCCGGTGCGCGTACACCATGAATTCCGGCCGCAACGCCTCACCAAACGCCACCGCCTTGCTGGCGATCACGTGCATCAGCGGGCCACCCTGCACGCCAGGGAAAACACTCTTATCAATCTTCTTGGCCAATTCCTCGTCGTTGGTCAGGATCAACCCGCCGCGCGGGCCGCGCAGCGTCTTGTGCGTCGTCGTCGTTACCACGTGCGCGTGTGGCAGTGGGTGCGGGTGCGCACCACCCACGCACAACCCCGCGATGTGCGCCACGTCCGCCACCAGCACCGCGCCCACCTCATCAGCGATCGCCCGGAAGCGTGCAAAGTCGATCACGCGCGGGTACGCCGAGTACCCGCACATGAGCACCTTGGGCCTGTGCTCCAGGCAGACCCTTCGCACCGCGTCGTAGTCGATCCGCTCAAACTCCGCGTGCGCGGGGTCGTAGTGCAGCGGGTAGTGCACCGGCTTGTGGTAACGCCCCGAAAAGTTCAGGCTCATCCCGTGCGACAGGTGCCCCCCGTCCTTGAGCACAAGGCTCGCAAACACGTCCCCCGGCTGCATCAGCGCCATGAACACAGCCGTGTTCGCCTGCGCACCCGAGTGCGGCTGCACATTCGCAAACCGCGCGTTGAACATCGCCTTGGCGCGCTCGCGGGCGAGCGTCTCGATCTCGTCGTGATGCACGCACCCGCCGTAGTACCGCGCACCCGGGTAACCCTCGGCATACTTGTTCGTCAGCCACGAACCGGCCGTGTGCATCACCGGCGCCGAGACGTGGTTCTCGCTGGCGATCAACTCGATGGTGCTCTCCTGCCGATCGCGCTCGGCGGCAAGGATCGTCCCCACCGCCGGGTCGTTGGTGGCGAGCAACTCAAGCAGAGCATCACTGATCGGATCGTGCGCGTGCGGCATGGGCCAACTATAGAAGTCCAACCACCCCACACGCAGACGCTCGGCTCACCCCTGGGCCTTCCCCTTAATCGTCAACTCCGCCCCACCCCCACCCAAACCTCCACCCCCACCCCCACCCCGCGCCTCATGCCGCAACTGCCCGCACGCCGCGGCAATATCCCTCCCCCGGCTAGCCCGTATGTGCGAGTTCACGCTCGCCTCCCGCAGACGCCGCTGAAAGTCGTGCACGTCCTCATCCCTAGGCCTCCCGAACGGCAGCCCGCTGTTCTCGTTGTAACGGATCAGGTTCACGTTCGCCCGCAGGCTCTTGGCCAGGTGCGCAAGTTCCTCCGCGTGCTCGGGCCGGTCGTTGATGCCCCGCAGCAGCGTGTACTCCAGCGTGATCTCGCGGCCAGTCTTGGCAAACCACTTGGCGCACGCGTCGAGCAACTGCCTGATCGTGCTGTACTGCGCCCACGGGATCAACTCACGCCGGATCGCGTCCGTCGGCGCGTGCAGGCTCAACGCCAGCGTGATCGGAAGCTCGCACTGCTCGGCCAAACGCTCGATCGCAGCCGGCAGCCCCACCGTGCTGATCGTTACCTTCCGTGCCGAGATCCCATGCCCCCACAGCGCACAGATCGTCCGCACCGCCCCGAGCACGTTGGCAAAGTTCGCCAACGGCTCACCCATGCCCATAAAAACAACATTCGTTATCCGCGGAAAATCACGCGCAAACCGCGACACCGGCCCCCCCGCCCCCTGCCCGTCCCGCAGCATCTCACGCAGCCGCCACACCTGCTCAACGATCCGCCCGCTCGATAGGTTGCTCTCCAGACCACCCAGGCCCGAGGCACAGAACTTGCACCCCACCGGGCACCCCACCTGCGAACTCACGCACGCAGTCCGCCGGTCATCGCTCGGGATCATCACACACTCGGTCGTCTGCCTCGCCTCGGCCCCCACGCCCGGCTGGTCCCACGCGATCAGCAACTTCTCTGTCCCATCGCTGGCCGACTGCCGTTGAACGATCTGCCCGGTGAGAAAATCCATCTCGCGTGCCAGCGTCTGCCGGTCGTGTGCCGAGAGGTTCGTCATCGCCGCAGGGTCGATGACTCCTTTCTGGTACACCCACTCGAGTATCTGTGCCCCCCGAAACGCCGGCATCCCGCGCTGCACGCACCACGCCGAGAGCGTCTCGGGAGTGTGCGAAAAAATGTGCCTCGGCAAGGCATCCCCGGCCCTCGCCGTGCCAGCGGTGGGGGTGCTGGTGCTCGCCTTGGGCTTGTGGGGTTCGGACGTCATGCGTGCTGCACCGCGATCGATCCTCACAATGCCGGCGGAGGGACTTGAACCCACACTCCCTTTACGGGAAGCGGATTTTGAATCCGCTGCGTCTGCCATTCCGCCACGCCGGCCAAGGAGGGGAATATAGCACGGCGGGGGGCCAGATAGCGACGAGCGACGAATAGGAAGCGACGAGTTGGAAGCGACGAGTGATGAGCGACGAGCGACGAGAAAAACCAAGACAAACCGGTCGCCTGCCTTTCCTCATCGCTCATCACTCGTCGCTCATCGCTGGCTTCCTGACCCCATGCGCCAGCCCCCACCCGGCCAGTACAAACGCCGTCGCCAGCAGCACCGCCCCGTTCGCCTGGTGCACCGTCCGTGCCAGCAGTTTCAGCGGGTCGATCGCCGGCGCTGCCGCCAGCGTCTCGGCCACAGGTGCGGCAATCTTCCGCGTCTCATCATTGAGGTACGCGAACAACGCCACAAACCCCAGCACAAACTGCAACCCAACCACGATCATCGGCACATGACCCACCAGCCACAGCGACCGCCCGTGCGCCGCGTCGTGCTTGTTCCGCATCATCATCGACCCGGCGATCACCGCCAGCACCACCGGAACGACCGAAAATCCAACATGGCTCCACAACGCGTGCGAGCTCCCCGCATGCCGGATCAACGTCCCGAAGATCAACTGCATCAGCAGCGTCCCCAACAGCGCCAAGCACAGCACCCTCGGCACCCGCAACCTCGCCCCCGCAGCCGAGTCCCCCGCCCACCGCTGCCACCCAGCCGAGAGCACCGTAGCCAACAGCGCGGCACTGCCGAAGATCAACTGCCCCAGCACCCCGTGCAACAGCACCAGCCACAAATGCTTCTCCTCTACCCACACACCGCCAATGACACCCTGCACCACCACCGCCCCCAGCAGCACGCACGCAAAGGCCTTCATCCACCCCCGCTGCGAGTACAGCAACGCAAAGGCCACCAGCACCACAGTCGTCAGCCCCACCAGCGTCCCAAACAGACGGTGCGTGTGCTCCAGAAAAATCCTCGGCTCACCCATCATCGCGATCGGGTACAAAAAAATGTTGCTCCCATACGTCCCCGGCCAGTCCGGCACCGCAAACCCCGCCTTCGCCGTCGTCACCAAACCCCCCAGCGCCAACAACGGCAAAATCGCCAGCGCGTTCACCCACGCAAACCTCCCCAGCCACCAAACCCCCGGCTTCGCCTCGACCTCTCCCTTCCACATCAAGCAACCCACCCACCCCGAGGCCAACCCCAGCACGACGCACAAAGCGATCCAACCCGCCACCATCAACCCCGCCGAGGGCACCAGCGATGCCTCACCACCCGCCCCCGCCACGCTCAATTTCGACCCCATCACCATCAAGTTCACCACCCCCGCCACCACCCCGGCCACACCACCGGAAACCACCCGGCCCCCCCTTGGCACCCACCGCAGCCCGATCACCACACCAACCACCAACACCCCCAGCAACATCGGCCCCGCCACGGATGGTGGAAAGTGGTGGACCACCACCGGCATGTGCAGCAAAAACCAACACACCCACATCGCCACGGCCACCCCAAACCCAACGGTTATACCACCCGGCAAGGGGGAGCGGGATGGGGACTGGTTTGTATTTGTGCTCATCGAGCGGGTTCCTGAACGATCAAGGGTCTGCTGCTGAGGTTTTAGGAAGGCATAAGCCCTTTTGCCGGGTCGTGTTTGGGAACGATGTATACAGTTGCTAACACGGATTACTCCATCCTATGCTCAGACCGGAACTTTTGCGGTCTGGCAAGAAGTGGACCCACTTTGGTTTTTTACGGTTCGTCAGTTTTTCGTTCGTACCACGCCCCCACCCCCGGGAACCCCCCGGCGTCTGCCAAGTGCTAAGGCGCGACCATGTCGACCATCTTTCCCAAGTGGATCAATACCTTGCCCCCGCTCCTGCTCGGGGGTGCCGTCAGCACCGCAGGCCTGGCCGTCGCCGGCGTCTGGTATTACGCGACCCCCGCTTTCTGGGAAGTCGGCTACATGCCCGACCAGCCCGGCGGCGGGTTCAACCACCAGATTCACGCCGGCAAACTCGGCATGGACTGCCGCTATTGCCACTCGCACGTTGAAACCTCCGCAGAGGCCAACATCCCGCCGGTATCCACCTGCTACGGGTGCCACTCCGCTGGCAAACTCGCCAAGTACAACGAAAGCGACCTGCACAAGCAGAAAACCGAGTTTATTCGCACCGCATACGCCACCGATACCTCCATCGAGTGGGCACGCGTCCACAAACTCCCCGACTATGTCCGCAACTTCCCGCACCACGCACACGTCAACGCAGGCGTCTCGTGCATCTCCTGCCACGGCAACATCGCCCGCCAGCCCGTTGTCTGGCAGCACGAAAGCCTGAGCATGGCGTGGTGCCTGGACTGCCACCGCGCGCCGGACAAAAACCTGGTGCCCAAGGACGAAGTCACCCAACTCTTCGTCGTCGAGCAAGAGATGACCGACCCCGCCGCAATGCAAAAACGCGGCGCTGATCTCTACAAAGAACGCGGCATCGCAAGCCCTGAAAACTGCGGTGCTTGCCACTACTAAACCCAGCACCTCCGCGCAGAGCCATAGATATCCACGGCGGGCCGGCACAAGCCCGTTGACAACGCCCGAGCAACACATGAGCAACCACGATCAGTGCCCCACAAGCCGCAAGGAAGGAAAGCCCGTCCACCAGACCCCCGTCGGTGCGCGAGCACTTCAGGTGGCCAGCAACGCTGCTTCGGGCAAGGCATACTGGCGCGGGCTTGAAGAAGTCGCCGACACACCCGAGTTCCGCGACTGGCTCGAGCGCGAGTTCCCCGCGGGAGCGAGCGAACTCGACGCCGGTGGCCAGAACCGCCGCACGTTCCTCAAGCTCATGGGCGCAAGCCTCGCACTCGCCGGGGCGGCAACCATCCCCGCATGCCGGCGCCCCGAGCACCCGATCCTCCCATACTCAGCCAAGGTCCCCGAGGACGTCATCCCCGGCAAGGCCCTCTTCTATGCCACCTCCATGCCCCTGCCAGGCGGCGGGGGCGAAGGGCTCCTCATCGAGACCCACGGCGCACGCCCAACCAAAGTCGAGGGCAACCCGCTCCACCCCGTCAACCAGGGCAAAAGCACACTCTGGAGCCAGGCCTCCATCCTGGCCCTCTACGACCCCGACCGCCTCAAGCAGCCCGAGATCGTCCGCCCCGGCTCCACGGCCGGCAAGGCCGCAACCTGGGATGACTTTGCCGCCTGGTGCAAGCAGAACACCGGTCAGTTTGATACCACCAAGGGCGCGGGTCTGGCATTTGTCGTGGATAAAAAGAGCAGCCCCACCCGCGACGCCATCAAGGCCGAGGTGCTCACCCGCTGGCCACAGGCCAAGTGGGTGGCGTATGACGCGCTCGAAGACACGCAGCAGTTCGCCGGCCTCCAAGCCGCCTTCGGCCAGCCCGTGCGCGAGGTGCTCGACCTCTCCAAGGCCAAGGTCATCTTGTCGCTGGGGCGCGACTTCATGCAGTTCGAGAGCCTCGCGCTCAAGCAGGCCCGCGACTTTGCCGCGGCCCGCAAGGTGCTCAAAGCCGCCGACGCGATGAACCGCCTCTACGTCGTCGAATCGACGTTCTCCAACACCGGCGCATCTGCCGACCACCGCCTCAAGGCGACCCCGACGCAGACCGCCGCCCTCCTGGTGGCCCTGGCCGAAAAACTCGCCCTCCCCGGCTCGCTCGCGGCGGGCCTCTCAGCCGTCAAGGCCAAGCTCGGCACCAGCCCCGCCCCCGCCGGCTGGGTCGAGGCCCTGGCCGACGACCTCACCTCGGCCAAGGGGAACGCCGTCGTCATCGTCGGCCCCTCGCAGCCTGCCTGGGTGCACGCCCTGGCCGCCGCCATCAACGCCCACCTCGGCGCACTCGGCACCACAGTCCGTTACGCACCCCTCGCCGGCGACGGCGCGATCGACAGCACCAAGGCCCTGGCCGACCTCGTCAAGTCGATGGACGCCGGCACCGTCAAGGCGGTCGTCTGCTCCGAAGTCAACCCCTGCTTCAACGTCCCAGGCTTCGAGGCCGCCTTCCTCAAAGTCCCACAGCGCATCACCCTCAGCGTCGAGGACACCGAGACCGTCCAGGCAAGCACCTGGCGACTCAACGGCACGACCTACCTAGAGCAGTGGGGGGATATCGTCGCCGGCGACGGCACCATCAGCCCCATCCAGCCCATGATCGCTCCCCTCTACGCCGGCAAGAGCGAGGTCGAGGCCCTGGCGATCATCGCCGGCCTGAAGGTAACCGACGGCTACGAACTCACCCGCAACACCTGGCGCGCAACCATCAAGGCCCCCACAGCCGGGGACTTTGAAAAAGCCTGGCGCCGCGCCCTCTACGACGGCCTGCTCGCAGGCACAGCTTCCAAACCCCCGGCTAGCGCAACGCTCAGCACCCCCCGCGTCGCCGAATCGCTCGTCGGCGTCCCCGCCCAGAACCCCGGCGAGTATGAACTCGTCTTCCTCCCCGGCGCAATGGGCGATGGCCGATGGATGAACAACGCCTGGCTCCAAGAACTCCCCGACCCCGCAGGCCGCACCGTCTGGGATAACCCGGCGATGATCTCCCCGGCCACTGCCAAAAAACTCGGCATCAACCCCCAGGACTACACCACCAAGAAGCCCGACAACGACGTCATCGAAATCAAGCTCGGCACGCAGACACTCCGCATCGTCGCCTGGGTCGTCCCCGGCATTGCCGACGACGCGCTCATCCTCCCCCTCGGCTACGGCCGCCGCGTCTGCGGCCTCGTCGGCTCGGGCGTGGGCTTTGATACCTTCGCCATCAAGCCCCACGGCACCTTTGCCGCGCGGACCGAGGGCGTCGCACGCACCGGCGAACGCTACCAGGTCAGCAGCACGCAGCTGCACGGGTCGATGGAAGGCCGAGCGATCATCCGCGAAATCGACTCAGCAGCCTGGGCCAAGTTCGGCGATGACCCCATCAAGGTCCAGAAAGATTCCTACGGCCGGGAGATGAAACTCACCCTCGGCGAGCGCGTCGAAGGCTCCGAGATGGCCCACATGCCCGCACTCGTCGGCGCGTATGTCCACCCCTACAACGGCAGCAAACTCGACGTCGACCCCACCGCCGCCGGGTTCCACAACCCCAAGTACGCCGCCGAGGCCACACGCCCGCAGCCAGCCTTTGCCGAAAGCCCCCAGTGGGGCATGTCCATCGACCTCTCGGCATGCATCGGGTGCAACGTCTGCACCATCGCCTGCCAGAGCGAAAACAACATCCCCTCCGTCGGCAAGATCGAGGTCAACAGAGGCCGCGAGATGCACTGGATCCGCGTCGACCGCTACTTCACAGGCGACGACCGCAACGACCCCTCGGGCATGCTCTACCAGCCCGTCGCCTGCGTCCACTGCGAGAACGCACCGTGCGAGGTCGTCTGCCCCGTCAACGCCACCGTCCACGGCCCCGAAGGCCACAACTACATGGTCTACAACCGCTGCATCGGCACGCGGTACTGCGCCAACAACTGCCCCTACAAGGTCCGCCGCTTCAACTTCTTTGACTACGGCGTAACCAAGTTCAACGGCGGCCTCACCGACGGCATCAGCGACGTAACACCCGCCGTCATCGAGAACCACCTGCCCGCCAACCAGAACCTCATCCCCCCACGCCTGCGCAAAAAACTCGACGAGATCACCAGGCTCGAGAAGAACCCCAACGTTACCGTCCGCTCCCGCGGCGTGATGGAAAAGTGTACCTACTGCATCCAACGCACCAACGAAGCCAAAATCGAGCTCAAACTCAAGGGCCTCCGCAAAAACAGCGAGGGCGTCCCGGATATGTACGTCCAGACCGCCTGCCAGCAGGCCTGCCCCACCGGCGCGATCACCTTCGGCGACATCCTCGACACCACCAGCCACGCCGGCAAAGGCTCGATCGTCCGCCAGATGCGCGAGCACACACGCACCTACGCCCTCCTCGGCTACCTGGCCGTTCGCCCGCGCACCACCTACATGGTCCGCGTCAACAACCCCAACCCCAAAATCCGCCCCAACAACGACAACCCCTTCGGCACCCACGGCGAGCACCAGGGTGGTGGGCACCAGGGTGGTGTTGAGGGTGGTGGTGAGGGTGGCAAGCCCGCCGGGCACACGTTCTTTGATCGGTCCAAGCTGCACGCCGAGGATGGTTACAAGCTGTCGCTGTCGGTGCTGGGAGGGAAGGCATGAGCGTTCTTCGTCCTGACGAATCTGCCGCACGCGAACTGGCCGGGCTCCAGCAGCCCCTGGCCAGCGCGGTGCCGTGGGACCCTGCAACAGGCGACGGCACCCTGGTCAACGACCCCGCCCAGCGCGCCCCGCTGGTGCTGGGCAACCGCGACTTCCACTCCATCACCGAGACGGTCTGCGGGTACGTTGAAAAAGGCCCCGGCCGCTGGTGGAACCCCGCCTTCCTCATCGCCGCCCACGTCGCCGGGCTTATGCCCCTGATGATCATCTACCTCATCATCACCGGCGTAGGCGTCTGGGGCCTGAACAACCAGGTCGACTGGGCGTGGGACATCACCAACTTCGTCTTCTGGATCGGCATCGGCCACGCCGGCACGCTCATCAGCGCGATCCTCTGCCTGCTCAAGCAGAAGTGGCGCACCAGCATCAACCGCGCCGCCGAGGCCATGACGATCTTCGCCGTCATCTGCGCCGGCACCTTCCCGGGCATCCACATCGGCCGCGTCTGGATGGCCTGGATGCTCGCGCCGGTCCCCAACAGCAATGCCATCTGGAGCAACTTCTCAAGCCCCCTGCTCTGGGACGTCTTCGCCGTCAGCACCTACGCCACCGTCTCGCTGCTCTTCTGGTATATGGGCATGATCCCCGACTTTGCCACACTCCGCGACCGCGCCGCACTCCGCCTAGGCCTCAACCCCGCCGGCGGCCAGAGGCTCCCGATCATCAACGTCAGCGTCGACATGATCCGCGCCCGCGTCTACGGCTTCCTGAGCATGGGCTGGCGCTTCAGCACACGCCACTGGATCAACTACGAAAAAGCATACCTCATGCTCGCAGGCATCAGCACCCCGCTGGTCCTGAGCGTCCACTCCATCGTCTCGTTTGACTTTGCCACCTCCGTCATCCCCGGCTGGCACACCACCATCTTCCCGCCCTACTTCGTCGCCGGCGCCATCTTCGGCGGCTTTGCCATGGTCCTCCTGCTCATCATCCCCAGCCGGGAACTCTGCCCGGGGATGAAAGACATCGTTACACGCCGGCACCTCGAAAACATGGCCAAGATCATCCTGCTCACCGGCATGATGGTCGGCTTCGCCTATGCCATGGAGTTCTTCATCGCCGCATACTCGGGCAACAAGTTCGAGACCGACGTCTTCGTCTACAACCGTCTCATGCCACCCTTCCTCGCCGACACCCTCGGCGGTGGACGCTACGCCCCCTACTGGTGGGCCTACTGGGCCATGATCTTCTGCAACGTCGTCACCCCCCAGGTCTTCTGGTTCAAGCGCGGCCGCCAGTCCATCCCCGTCATCTTCGCCGTCGCCTTCTTCGTAACCATCGGCATGTGGTTCGAGCGCTTCGTCATCATCGTTACAAGCCTCCACCGCGCGTTCCTCCCCGGCGAGTGGCACATGTTCTTCCCCACGCTCGTGGACATCCTCACCTTCGTCGGCTCCATCGGCACGTTCCTGACGCTCTACCTGCTCTTCATGCGCTTCCTGCCGCAGTTCGCCATGAGCGAGATCAAGGCCGTCATGCCACAGGCCAACCCGCACGCCCACGGGCACGATCACCACACGCACGACGACCATCACGCCGGCGGCACCCACGCCGCTACCAAGCACTCTCCCAACACGCCCACCACCGGAGGTGAAGCATGAGCAGCACAACCACCATCACCGGCACCCCCAACGCCGGCACCGCCCAGGGCACCTACGGCATCATCGCCGAGTTCCCCGACCCTGCCACCACCTTCCACGCCGCCGAGGTCGTCCGCGATGCCGGGTATGCCAAGTGGGACGTCTACTCCCCCTTCCCCATCCACGGCATCGACGAAGCCATGGGCATCAAGCCCAACAAACTCCCCCTCATGGTCGGCCTGCTCGGCCTCACCGGCGCGGCACTCGGCTTCGCCTTCCAGTTCTTTGTCCGCACTGACTACGCCATCGTCCACCAGGGCAAGCCCGCATCCGCCTGGCAGGTCCTCGTCCCCGTTACCTTCGAGTTCGGCGTCATCTTCACCGCCTTCAGCGCGCTGCTGGGCATGCTCGCCTTCAACGCCCTGCCGATGTGGTTCCACCCCCTGCTTAAAAAAGAACGCTTCCTCCGCGTCAGCGACGACCGCTTCATCATCGCCGTCGAGGCCAAGGACGCCAAGTTCGACCCCGAACAAACCAAACAACTCCTCCTGCACGCCGGGGCAACACGGGTCGAGACGGTGAGCGACGAGTGATGAGCGATGAGCGACGAGTAGTGCATAGGAAGTAGTCAGCGGGGCATATGCCCCAGTCAACGAGAGCATCCATGAGCAGCAGAGCAAGCAAAGTCAAAGTCGTCGCCCTCACCGGGGCTGTTGTGCTTGCGGGCGTCGCCGGCGCATGCCGGGGCGACCGCACCGCCGCTCGCCCGCGCCAGTTCTTCCCCGACATGGACGACTCGCCCAAGTTCAAGCCCCAGACCAAAAGCGAGTTCTTCACCGACAGCCGGTCGATGCGCCCCGTCGTCGAGGGGACTGTCGCCTTCGGCATGCTCCAGGACGTCGGCGTCGTAACCAGCGAGCAGTCCGGCGCGACGATGCTCTTCCAGGACGCGCCCATCCCCGCACGCGACCGCTTCCTCCGCGAGGACGACGCCTACTTCCGCGGCATCAACGCCGACGGCACCTACCTGCAATCAATCCCACTCCGTGCCGTCATCGACACCAAAGCCCTCCAGCGCGGCCAGGACCGCTTCAACGTCTTCTGCGCCTCCTGCCACGGCTACGACGGCCAGGGCAAAGGACAGGTCGGCATCCAATGGTCCTACCCCCTGCCCAACTTCAACGACCCCAAATACTGGGACCCCAACGCCGACCCCATGCGCTCACGCGATGGGTACATCTTCCACACCATCCGCAACGGCGTCATCGGCCCCGACGGCGCTGCAAAAATGCCCGGCTACGCCTACAACATCACACCCGCAGACGCCTGGAACATCGTCGCTTACTTCCGCGCCCTCCAGGCCTCACGCCAAGGCAAACTCACCGACCTGCCCGAGGCCGAACGCCAACGCCTCTTGCAACTCAAAACCAACCAGATCGCGCCAACCACCGCACCGGCAACCACGCCCGCGTCCTCCACCCCCGTGGCACCAACGCCCCTG
Organism: Phycisphaeraceae bacterium; assembly: GCA_021299385.1. Taxonomy (GTDB): domain Bacteria; phylum Planctomycetota; class Phycisphaerae; order Phycisphaerales; family UBA1924; genus JAJTGZ01. The sequence continues at coordinate 28,613 of JAJTGZ010000023.1, forward strand.
CCCCCCGGGCACCCGCTGAGCGTACCGCCCGCCGCGCCCGCCCCAGCACCTAACAAGGAAGGCTCCAAATGACCGCCCTCCCCGCCGACACCATCCACGACCACTCGGCCAGCAACCTCGGCCGAACCTTCGCCAGCCACACTGGGCCTATTGACCTCTCGCCGGCCAACACCACCGTCCCCAAGTCCTGGGCCAACGGCCCCATGCTCCTCCTGCTCGCCCTCGGCCTGCTCTGCCTGGGTGCCACGGCCTATGCCGGGTGGAGCGCCGAGGACGCCAAGGGCCTCAAGCACGCCGTGCTCAGCTACCACGTCGGCGTCATGGCTGTAACAACAATGATGCTCGGCTCGCTGGTGCTGGTGATGATCTCCCGTGCCGTCCAGGCGGGGTGGAGCACCACCTTCCGCCGGCAGTCTGAGAACGTCGCCGCACTCATGCCCCTGCTCGCCCTCTTCCTCCTCCCCTACCTCTTCTTTGCGCCCAAGGTATGGAAGTGGATGCTCCCCGAGAGCAAGGGCGATTTCCTCCTGCTCGCCAAGAGTTGGTACCTCAACGAACCGTTCCTCGCTGGGCGGATCATCTTTTACGTCCTGGTCTTCTGCTTCTTTGCCTACAAGCAGTTCACTCTCTCGCGCCAGCAAGACATCACCGGCGATAAGGCCCTGACCAACAAGGCCCAGTTCTGGGCCATGCCCGGGCTGCTCTTCTTTGCCCTCAGCGCAGCGTTCTTCTCCTTTGACCTCATCATGTCAATGGACTTTCACTGGTTCAGCACCATGTTCGGCGTCTACTTCTTCGCCGGCAGCATCCTCTCGGGCGTCGCACTGGTCATCCTCATCACCGCCATCCTCCGCGCCTCCGGCAGGCTCAAGGGCCTCATCACACGCGAGCACTACCACGACCTGGGCAAACTCCTCATCGGCTTTACCATCTTCTGGGCCTATATCGCCTTCAGCCAGTACTTCCTGATCTGGTACGCCAACATCCCCGAAGAAACCGCCTGGATGCTCGTCCGCACCAACAACGGCTGGCAGAACGTCGGCCTGGTCATCATCCTCGGCCACTTCGTCCTCCCCTTCCTCATCCTCCTCTTCCGCAGCGTCAAAACCAAGATGCGCATCCTCGTCCTGCTCGCCTGCTGGCAACTGCTCATGCACGTTGTCGATCTCTTCTGGCAAATCCGCCCCATCACCTTTATGACCTACGACAGCGGCAACCCCGTATCCGCCGGCAAGGTCGGCCTGGCCTGGGTTGACTTCACCGGCATCATCGGCCCCGTCGCCATCTTCGCCGCCGGGATCATCTTCATGGTCCGCCGATCACCCCTGATCCCGATCAAAGACCCGCGCCTTAGCGAAGCGCTCAACCACAAGAACTATGTCTGACCGTGCCGGGCCTGCCCCGCGCCGAACACACCCCGAGCCTCCCATGTCCACCCATCACCCAACAGCCAACGCCCACACCCCCGCCCCGCACCAGCACACCCACGCCCAGGCCCACGGGCACCCGCAGGACTCCAGCACCGAGTCCATCCCCGCACTCAAGGTCGCAGGCTACGGCCTGCTCCTCTACATGGCCGTTGTCGCCGTGGTCATCGTCGTCGTCATCTACTTTGTTACCTACGCCAACACCTTCCAGATCAGCAGTGAAGAGTTCCCCGAGCGTTTCGGCGGCAGTAGCGCAGCCATCCAGCAAAACGCCCTCGCCGCCCGCGCCAAGGCCTTCAGTAGTTTTACGAGTGCGCAGTCTGAGTGGGTTGACATCGAAACCGGCGCCGTCCGCCTGCCGATGTCCAGCGCCATGCAGACAGTTATAGAACGCTACAACAAACGCTAAAACCACCACCACCCACCTAACCCACCCACCTAAAGTAGAAGTACCAGCACCCCGTCGTTTCATCAACGCAAGAGTGCACCGTAACAGGAGTCCGGTTTGTTCAGGTCATGGGCCTCCAACCCGTCGATCAACCCAAGGCGTATCGCCTCCTCGGCCATCGCCCTGCTGGCGCTCGCCGCGCCCGCGCCGGCCCAGCTAGGCGGCACGATCGGGCCGATCGGCCAGCCGGGTGTGCCCAACACCATGCCCGAGGCGATCAAGGGCCTCGACGTCGTCGAGCGCCTCGGCCAGAAGATCGACCTGGAGATGGTCCTGAACAACTCCGACGGCAAGCCCGTCCGCCTCGGCGACTACTTCAACCAGGGCAAGCCCGTCGTCCTCATGCTCGTCTACTTCCGCTGCCCCATGCAGTGCCCACTCACGCTCCAACGCTTCAACCAGCGCCTCCGCGAACTCGACTGGACCATCGGCAAAGAGTTCAACGTCGTCGTTGTCTCCTTCGATCCCACCGAGTCGGCCAGCGACGCCGCGGCCCAGAAAGCAACCTACCTGCTCAACTACGACCGCACCCCCGCCGACAAAATCTCCGAGAACTGGGCCTGGCTCACCAGCAACATCCCCGGTCAGGTGCAGAAACTCGCCGACCAAGTCGGCTTCCAGTACCGCTACCTCCCGGCCAGCAACGAGTACGCACACCCGACGGTTACCTTCGTCCTCAGCCAGACGGGCATGCTCAGCCGCTACCTCTACGGCATCGACACCCCCACACGCGACCTCCGCCTCGCCCTCCTCGACGCCGGCGAAGGAAAAATCGGCAACACCATCGACAAGATCATGCTCTTCTGCTTCCACTTTGACCCCAACTCGGGCAGCTACAGCCTCACCGCCTTCCGCGTCATGCAGGTCGCCAGCGGCGGGATGGTCCTTGGCGTCGGGGGCCTCATCGCCACGATGCTCCTCGTCGAGCACAGACGCAGGCGCACCAAACACCCGGCCACCGCAGACAGGCCCCTGACCAGCGCAGCACCACCAACCAATACCCCACCCCCAAGCGTCGCCGGAGCAGCAGGATGAACGAGTGGCTCAA
>JAJTGZ010000024.1 GCA_021299385.1 Phycisphaeraceae bacterium
GCCCAGGGCCGGCAACGTCGGCAACGCACAGGCGTGCCGAGAGGCGCAGCGTCGGGCGGTAACTGGCGATCGGGTACTGCCGGGTCGCCCACGTCGGGTACGTAACAGGCCCGGCACCAAAGGGGATCGCCAGGTGCAGCGAGGACGCCAGCACACTCAACGCGCCTTCACGCATCGCGCTCTGGAGATACCCCTGCACACCCGCGTCGTTGACGTTGAGCGTGAAGGTGATCTGCTGACCGTTGGCAATAGGCTCGCCCGGCGTCAGCGGTGCCTGGCCAATCGCAGCGGGATAAACCTCAAAGGGCGCGCCGGGGCCCGTTACGTTGTTGCTCACGTCGCGCAGGGTGCCACCAGGCCCGGCGGTGTCAACGGGGTAGACATTGCGGACGCCGACGAGCCCCCCACCCGGCGGTGCAAACTGCCCGTTCTCCGGGAACGTCGAGGAGGTGTACCCGTTGCGGAACCCGGCTAGGAAAATCTCAACGGGCCGCCCCGCGTCGGCGTCGGGTTGAAACGCCGGGTCGGCGGCGACGGGGGGCTGGGCCAACTCGTCCCCCGGGTTGAAATAGGTCGCCAAGGCGTCATTCGTCGGGTCGTAGAGCCAGGTTTCTAGGGGGCTGGAGACAACAGCCGTGAGCGTAACGACGGCCTCCAGAACGCGGTAGCGTGCCGCCGGGAACCCCGACGGGACGCCTGCCCGCACTGGGGATGTTTGCGGTGCGGTCTTGAAGCCGAGGAGGAACTCGCTGTCGCGGTCATCAAAGGCCGTGCCGGTGTTGTTGACCCAGAGCGTGGTGAATGTCGGGGCCGTCGGGCGCGTGCCCGAGGAATCACCAAAGGGGTAGGACCACTTGTCCATCCAAGGGCTAAAGGCAGGCACGACAAAGGTCTGCCCGAGCGCCGACGCGGCGATGCCGAGGGCGACAAGGGCGGCGGCGGTGGTTTGGATTGGCGTTTTCATGGGGGATCCTTGGCGTGAAATGCCGGGGATGGTTTGTCGTTGTGCGGGGACCCCGGTTAGTATGGTCTACGTACAAGTGTACTGGGGGTTCCGGTCGGGAGCGTGTCTATTATCCGGCAAGACGGGTGTTTGTCGAGCACTCTTGCCGAAAGAGTGAATGTTCAGGCCCATCTAGGGTGAAAACCGAGCAGCCGGCCTGGGTCAGGCGTACTTCGTCAAGGAAACAAGCGTGCAAGCAGGGCCTTATCCGACATCGTTGCAAGGAGCAAGGGAGAGCCTGGTTGCTGCCCATCCCGGTAGGGATCACCAACGGGGGTTTACACTCATCGAGTTGCTGGTGGTCGTGGCCATCGTTGGGCTACTGGTGGCGATCCTGATGCCCTCGCTAGCCATGGCCCGGCAGGCGGCCCGGCAAACGCGTGAGCTGGCGACGGGGCAGCAGTTAATGCAGGCGTATTTTACCTATGCCGGGGATTTCAAGGGATATGTCCTGCCGGGCTTTGGGCCCAACAACATCACTGCGCGGGACCAGACGGGCCAAACTCTGAGCGGGCCAGTCGCCTGGCGCTATCCATGGCGGATTGCGCCATACCTGGACTACAACTTCCTGGGCCTCTATGACGACCGTGCCCTGCTGGAGCGTTATCAGTCTCGGGGTGATTACCAGTATGTTGTGAGCCTCTCGCCCTCTCTGGGGATCAACGCCGACTTTGTGGGGGGGAACCGGGAGAACGCGATCGCCTTTAACCCCGGGTTGACGGCCCGGTATGGATCGTTTTACATCCGGCGGCTCGACGAGGCGCGGAACACTTCGAGGTTGATTGTCTTCTGCTCGGCGCGTGGTGTGGACCCGGCTGGGGGTGAGCCTGTCAACGGGTTTCACCGCGTCAACGCGCCGCGGTTTTTAGGCCAGCGATGGTCGGTCGAGCCTTATTCGCAGGCCCAGGCACCCGAGGACCTTGGGCACGTTCACCCGCGTTTTTCGGGCAAGGCCGTGGTCATGCACCTGGACGGGCACGGCGAGAGCCTGCCGGTGGCGGACCTTCGCGACATGCGCCGCTGGGCCGACGGGGCAACGGGGCCGGACTGGGAAGTCCGCGAGCTTGGCTCCTCGGCCCCTTGACAACCACCCGCTACACTGCTGCCCGCATGGACGAGGCGATCAACAGGCTTGGGCAGAACATCCAATCGGTCTACCGGGGGGGGGTTGGCAAGACGATCCTGGCTGGGGCCTTGGCGCGGAGCATTGATTGCACGTTTGGTCGCATCCAGTTGACGCCGGATTTGTTGCCCTCGGACGTGCTGGGGGTTTCGGTCTTCCGCCGCGACCGGGAGGTCTTTGAGTTCCAGCGTGGGCCGATCTTTGCCAACATCGTGCTGGCCGACGAGATCAACCGCGCGACGCCGCGCACGCAGTCGGCGATGCTCGAAGTGATGAACGATGCGCAAGTAACCATCGACGGCGCAACGCACGTGCTCGATCAGCCCTTTATGCTCATCGCAACCCAGAACCCCAGCGACTTTGAGGGGACGTTTGCGTTACCTGAGAACCAGATGGACCGGTTCTTGATGCGGATCAGCCTTGGCTACCCGAGCGTCGAGCAGGAGGTGCGGATCTTACAGGACCGCCCGGGGCAGGGGGCGTTGCAGGCGTTGCGGCCGGTGATCGACGCGGCGGGGGTGCGGGCGTTGCAGCAGCAGACCGACGCGGTGGTGGTGGATGAATCGCTCCGGCGGTACGTCGTAGCGATCGCCTCGGCCACGCGGGCGAGCGATGAACTGCTGCTGGGGCTGAGCACGCGCGGCGCACTGGCGTTGACGCAGGCGGCGCGGGCCACGGCCCTGCTGCGCGGGCGGGGGTTTGTGATCCCCGAGGACATCCTTGAGAACCTCTCGGCCGTCTGCGCCCACCGGGTCATCACGCGCACGGCCCTGGACGGGGAGGGGACCGGGCGGGTGCTGGAGGGGATCGTCAAAGGGATCGCCAGCCCGGCATGAGGCTATCGGGCGTTTTGCCGGGTGTATATCGATGTCGCAGCGGGGCAAGTAGTGCAGGATGCTCGCGCAGGTGGGATACTGTAGGGAGTAAGGGTGCCGCCGGTGCTTGAGCAGCGGATGTCGCGCCCGTGGTAACTGTCAAACGGGAGCGCACCGATGGCCGACCTCAAGACACTCAAGGGCATCAAGGAAGAAGACCGCAAACTCCTGGAGCAGGCAGAGGAGTGGCTCGGCGCTGAGCCGACGAAGATGGGCCCGGTCAAAAACTTCTTCTGGGGCAAGGTCAAGCAGGATTATTATTTCCCTTACCCCAAGACCGACGCTCGCGAGCAGGCCGAGTGCGACCAGTTGCTGGCTCGCACCGAGCACTACCTGCGCAACGAGCACCCGGCACTGGCGATCGACCAGGACCAGGAGATCCCGCGGTGGGTGATCGACCGGCTCTTCGAGCTGGGCGTCATGGGCATGACGATCCCCAAGGAGTTTGGGGGCCTGGGGATGGGGATCACCAGCTACAACAAGGTCCTGGAGCTCATCGGGGCCTATTGCGGCTCGACGGCGGTGCTCGTCTCGGCGCACCAGTCGATCGGGTGCAAGGCGGTGCTGCTCTTTGGCAACCCCGAGCAGCAGCGCAAGTGGCTGCCGCACCTGAGCAAGGACTGGGTCAGCGCGTTCTGCCTCTCGGAGCCCAACGTCGGGTGCGACGCGGGCGGGACCGAGACGACCTTTGTCAAAGAGGGGGACTATTACGTCGTTACCGGCGAGAAGAAGTGGGCCACCAGCGGCGCGATCGCCGGGCTGTTCACGGTCATGGCCCGAGAGGTGCGCCCCGACGGCAAGGGGAAGATCTCGGCCCTGGTCATGCACCCGGACCTGCCTGGCGTTGAAATCTATCAGAAGAACCGCAGCAAGTGCGGCATCCGCGGCACCTGGCAAGCACGCATCCGCTTCCACGGCGTGCGTGTGCACAAGAGCCACCTGCTCGGGCAAGAAGGGCGCGGCCTGCAGATCGCGCTGTCGTGCCTCAACTACGGGCGCTGTACCCTCAGCGCGGGGATGGTCGGCGGCACACGCACGGCCAAGGACCAGGCGACCAAGTGGGCCGCCACGCGATTCCAGTTTGGCAAGCCCCTTAACGACAAAGAACTCGTCCGCGCCAGCATCGCACGCATGGCGGCGTACACCTATGCGATGGACGCGCTGCTCTACATGACCACCGGGATGCTCGACCGGCACGACGAGGACATCCAGGTCGAGACGGCCGTGTGCAAGGTCTTCTGCAGCGAGTTCGGCTGGCGCGTTGTCAACGATGCGATGCAGATCGTCGGCGGCGAGAGTTACATGACCGAGAACGAACTCGAGCGCATCTTCCGCGACACCCGCATCGACCTGATCGTCGAGGGTGCCAACGAGGTGATGCAGTGCTACATCTTCGGCTACGGTGGCAAGCAGCTGGCCGAGCAGATGTTGGGGATCAAGACGGCGCTGCTCAAGGAAAAAGACGAGGGGCTAATGGCCTTCCTGGCCAAGGCCGTGCGCAACTCGCTGCGGCCTGCGGTGATGACCAAGGCGGTGCCGCTGGGTTTGGAGGTCTTCTTTGGGATCCGCAGGCCGATGGACCGGATCACCAAGTGCGCCGCCGAGCTGCAGCCCTACGCCGACCGCCTCAGCCACCTTGCCCGCGAACTCACCTACCAGTTCAAGGCCAACAGCAAGCGTTGGGACGTGGCGATCCTGGACCGCCAGAGCATCCAGGCCCGCGTTGCCAACGTTGCGATCCTGCTGCACGCCTGGGGTGCGACGCTGGCGAAACTCGACTCGGACATCGCCGGGCACGCCGGCAACGGCGCGGGGGACACCGAGTTCCAGCGCGACAAGGCCGCGGCAATCCACTTCTTTGACCTGGCCCAGCGCGAGATCGAGACCAACTTCCGCGCCCTGTACGTCAACGCCGACGAGAGCATGCTGCTGGCAGCGTCCGCGGCCATCAAGCAGAGCGACGCCGAGCCAAACTCGAAGTTCTCAATCCCAGAGAAAAGCCCGATCGCCAAGGGGACCGGGCGCGTGCTCAAGCAGGAGGGGATCAAGCAGTTCCCGGGGTTTGCGATGGTGCCGCACTCAGAGGAGGCGCGGGCGCACCAGACGAACCTGAGCAACACCTAAAAGCCCGGCGGGTGTGCACCACTACAGTGCCGCCGTGCTTGAAGTTGTTGCCATCGCGCTGGGGTCAAACCTCGGGGACCGTGCCGGGCACATCGCCCGCGCGTGCTTGGCCTTGCAGGGCATAGGGGTTGTGCGCGGCTTACGGCTGAGCGGGGTCTACGAGACCGAGCCGGTCGCGGTGGTGCCGGGTGCGCCCGCGCTGGGCGGTGCCTACCTCAACGCGGTGGCCGTGGGCGTGGCGGCGGATGGGATTGGGCCTGATGCGTTGCTCGGGGCGCTATTGGACATCGAGCGATCGCTCGGTCGCGACCGTGCCGGGCAGGCGCACGGGCACCCCAGGACGATCGACCTTGATCTGCTGCTGGTGGGCGAGCAGGTTGTCAGCACGCCGAGCTTGACGCTCCCCCACCCCCGGCTCGGTGAGCGTCTATTCGTGCTCGAGCCCCTGGGCGAGTTGATCCCCGAGCACTCTGTTCCCGTCTGGGGGCGGAGCGTGCGGGAACTGCGGGCGCTAGCGCGGGCGGCGGCCCCGCCGGGGAGCGTGCGGGTCTTTGTGCCCCCAATCCCCGGGCGATCGGGGGAAGTACGATCCAGCCCGTGAGCGATGCCATGAAGATGCTAAAGGCCCTGCTGCTTGCGATGAGCCTGGGGATTGCTGCTGCGGCAGCGCACGCCCAGCCGGCCAAGCCTGCCGTCGAGCCGGTATCGCTGCCCGTCGAGGCGGTCTTCCGCGACATGGCGGATGCATACCGGGGCGAGCCGACGGCCGACCGGATCACCGTCGCCTTGCGTGAGCCTGGGCGCACTGCCCAGCAGGGGGCGATCGTCGTCAAGATCGCACACGAAAACCCCCCACCAACACACAGGCCAGCACCCACCCCCACCCCGGGGCCCACCCAGCCCGAAGCACCCGGCATCAACAAGCATGGCGTCGAGCCACCCGCTCAGCCAGCAGACCCGCCCGAGGTCCCTGCGCCGGTGCTGATCGCCGCGGTTGAACTCGGGCAGCTCCGCCTCTACATCCATGGCCGGGAGTTGACCGCGGCCATGACCTCCAACCCCACATGCTACTTCCAAACGACACTTACCCCACCACCCACGCCCGACGGTGAACCAGCACCGACGGAAACAGTTGAGCCCTTGCTGGCGGCGCTCGCACGCGTGATCGGCCCGGTGCCCGCGCTCCCGCTGGCGCTGGCGGAGTTTGCGCCCGGCGGGGCGCTGCCGGTGTTGACACCCTACACGCCGGATATCACCTGGACCTCCGCGACCACACGCATCAATACACCCGGCGATCCGATCACGCTGACAGGGCAAGGCCGGCACGGGCCGGCGAAACTGCTGGTCGATAGCAAAACGCTCAGGCCCATAAGCCTGACCGCCATGATCAGCGCCAGGGAGACGGCCCTGGAGTTGACCCTCTCCGCCCGCGAGCCAGATGACCCGCGTGGCTGGGGCATCGACACGGCCGGTCGCGTGCGCGTCGATTCGATCACCAAACTGGGCAAACGCCTGGAAAAGCCGGTGCCCGCACCCGCGGAGGTGCCGGCTGAAACCCCTGCGGCACCACCCGCAGAGCCCCCGGCCGATCCTGCGCCCCAAGCACCCGCGCCGCCCGCGGGATCGCCCTAGCCGCACTTGGCGGGCGTGCCAGCGTGATGGGGCATACTACCGGCTTTGCTTGATCCCACCGAATCGCCGGTCGCGCTGGGCATATTGGCGCACGGCCTGGTGCAGGTCATCGGGGCCAAAGTCGGGCCAGAGCGTGCCGGTGACGTAGAGCTCGGCATAACTGAGTTGCCAGAGCAGGTAGTTGCTCAGGCGCATCTCCCCAGCCGTGCGGATGAGCAGGTCCGGGTCGGGTATCCCCGCCGTGTCAAGGTTCTCGGCGACCATCGCCTCGTCGATCTGCTCGGGGGTGATCTGGCCCGCCTGCACACCGGTGGCGATGCGGCGCACGGCATCGGTGATCTCGGCCCGGCTGCCGTAGTTGACGGCCAGCACCAGCGTGCCGGCAGTGTTGTTCTTGGTCAGGGCGACCAGATCGTCGCGCCGGCGCAGGCACTCTTCAGGCAGCCCCTCGCGCCGGCCGATCTGCAGGAAGCGGATGTTGTTGGTCATAAACTCATCACGCTGCAGATCGACCTGCTCGTTGTAGAGTTTCATCAACGCTTGCACCTCGTCGGCGGGACGCTTCCAGTTCTCCATCGAGAAGCTGTAGAGCGTAACAAACTCGATGCCCAGTTTGCCGATCTCTTCAATGATCACCCGCACCGCCTTGGCCCCCGCCCGGTGCCCGAGCGCCCTAGGCAGCCCACGCCGGGTTGCCCATCGCCCGTTGCCGTCCATGATGATCGCGATGTGCCTGGGCAGCGCACGCGGGTGTACGTCGGGGATCCGCCCCAGCGGGTCCGCCTTGGGGTTGCGGTCTTTGATCACCGCCGCGGCGGCACGGGCGTCGGGGTCGTCGGCAAGCGACCGGCCCGTGTGGACGGCCTTGGTGGGCCAGAGGAGTTTGCCAAGGCGTGCGAAGGGCATGGGTGGTGCCGAAGAATGGTGGTGCTTCAGACGGTGATGGTCTGGGCGCGATCGGGGCCGACGGAAACATGCCGCACCGGCACGCCGACGTGCTTCTCGATGAGGTCGAGATACGCCCGCGCCGGCGCGGGCAGGTCGGCCAGCGCACGCGCAGCGGTGATATCCCCAAAGCCGGGCACCTCCGTATACACCGGCACGCACTTGGCCAGCACCGATGCATCAGGGGGAAGGTGGTCGATCTGCTTGCCCCCGAGTTTGTAGCCGGTGCAGGCGCGCAGCACCGGCTCGCCGCCGAGCACGTCCAAAAGCATCACGGCGAGGCCCGTGCAACCGTTCAGCCTCGCGGAATACCGCACGGCCACTAGGTCCAGCCACCCCACACGCCTCGGCCGCCCGGTGGTGGTCCCAAACTCGCGCCCACGCTGGCGGATGGCGTCGCCGATGGCGCGGTCGGCGGGCGTGCCCAGCAGTTCCGTCGGCAGCGGCCCCCCACCGACGCGTGTGCTGTACGCCTTCATAATCCCCAGCACCCCGGTGATGGCCGACATCGGCACACCAGCGCCCGTCGCGGCACCCTGACTCGCACACGAACTGCTCGTTACGTACGGGTACGTCCCGTGGTCAACATCCAAAAGCGTCGCGTTGGCCCCCTCAAAGAGGATCGGCCGGCGCGCATCGACCAGCCCCAGCAGCATCGCGCTCGTATCACGGATATACGGCTCAAACCGCCCCCGCCAACGCCCGCACAACTCCCCCATCGCCTCAGGATCAAAGCTCGTGCTCACGCTGTCGCCGATAGCCACGGCACCGAGCATCGCGCTCTTGAGTTTGCAGATCGACGGCAGCCGCTCGGCTAAAACCTCCGGGCGCAGAAGGTCCCCCATGCGGATCGCCGAGCCTCGCAGAGCCTTGTCCGCATAACACGGGCCGATCCCCCGCTTGGTGGTGCCGATCGGTTCGAGCGACCCCTGGCTCAGCCACCGTTCGCGGAGTTCGTCCTCGGCCTTGTGCCAGGGCATGACGATGTGGGCACGGTCGGAGATCACCAGCCCCGAGGTGTTGATCCCCCGCGCGTGCAGCGTGTCCAGCTCGCGGGCGAGCCAGTCGGGGTCGATGACGACGCCGTTGCCTATCACCGCCGGCTTGCCCGCGTGCAAGATGCCCGAGGGGATCAGGTGCAACGCAAACCGTTCGCCCGCGATCACCACCGAGTGCCCGGCATTCGCACCGCCGTTGTACCGGACCACGGCGTCGTGCCCATCAGCTAGCAGATCGACGATCTTCCCCTTGCCCTCATCCCCCCACTGCAACCCGACGACAACGACGCCAGACGCGGCCCGGGGTGTGGCCGCGGCGGCAGGGTTTGTGCTGGGCGAGGGGGTTGGGGGGGTTTTGGTGTGCATGTGCTTCTCAGGCCCGGTAGGGGCTTGGACGATGGTACGGGTCCTGGCCGAGCATGGCCTGCCGGTGGTCCGAGAAAGGGGCGCTTTGCCCCTTGCGCCACCCCCGGCCGGTGTGGGCATCAAGTTTGCGCCCCCGTGCGTCGATGCACCAGTTGTAGGGTTACCAAACCTTGAGCCTCCGCCTTGCTATCGGGACCACCGAAATGGATGAGACCGTCCGCATCATGTGCCCAAGTCTGACGTGCCGGCGTGTGCTCGGCGTGCCCAGTGCCGCGCGTGGCAAGACCGTCCGCTGCCGAAACTGCGGCACGAATATCAAAATCCCCGCCGCAGGCGAGAATCCCCTCGAAAGTAAAAAGCCCCCCGAGGCCAAGAAGCCCGCCGACCCCAAGAAGCCGGGCGACTCCAAGAAGAACGCGGCCTGACGCTCGCAGCGGTGCAACAATCCACCCGTGCCTTTGCGCTCGACCAACTCGCCGGCGCTCACGTCGCGCCCGGGCGTGCTCTTCACCGCCTTTGAGCCTTCAGGCGACGACCACGCCTCGATCGTCATCAAAGAACTCCGCGCCCGCAACCCCTACCTGCCCATCTACGCCTGGGGCGGCCCGAAGATGGCCCGCGCCGGTGCCACACTCATCGAGCGAACGACCGACGACGGCGTCATGGGAGTGCCGGGGATCAGGAAGATCATTGAGCACGTGCGCATCAACCGGCGGATCGAGGAGTGGCTGGACAAAACGCGCATCGCAGCGCACGTGCCCGTCGACTCGCCGGATGCCAACTTCCCGATCTGCCGGATGGTCAAGGCGCGCGGCGGGCGCGTCGTGCACATGGTCGCCCCGCAACTCTGGGCCTGGCGGGAAGGTCGGATCAATAAACTACGTGCCTTGACCGACCTGGTCCTGTGCGTCCTTCCCTTCGAGGAGTCCTGGTTCTTGTCCCGAAAGGTGCCTGCACGCTTCATCGGGCACCCACTGTTCAACGCCCCCGTCGATACCACGGCCCTCGCCAGGCTGGTCGGGGCCTGGCCCCGTGGCTCGCCCAGCGTTGCCCTCATGCCCGGCTCACGCCCAGGCGAGATCGAACGCTGCTGGCCCCTGCTCATCGACGCCTACAAACGCCTCCGCCAGGACTTCCCCCAAGCCATGGGCGTGGTGCCCGTGGTGCACGAGATGGTCCAAGACCAACTCCACCGCATCGCCAACGAACTCGGCGGCTGGCCTGAGAACGTCTACGTCGTCTCAGGCAACACAGACGCGGCAATCGCCTGGTGCGACTTCGCCCTCGTCGCCAGCGGCACCGTAACGCTCCAGGTCGCCAGGCAGATCAAGCCGATGGTTACCTTCTACCCCGCAAGCCCCGCACTCCGCGTGCCGTATGGGCTGTTCGGGCGTTGGGTCTTCAAGACGGCGTACTTCACGCTCCCGAACCTGATCGCCAACCGTGCCGTGGTACCCGAACTCGCACCCCACTTTGGCGATGGGCACGCCCTGACGGTCGGCGCCTACCGCCTGATGCGACAGCCCGGCTACGCCGACGCCCAATGCGCAGGCCTGCGCGAGATCATCGGCAAGTTCGACGGCAAGGCGTGCGGGCCCCTCGCCGCCGAGAGCATCGAGCAGGTCATCGGGCTGCGGTGAAGCCCGGCAGCGGGCGGGGTGCTTGTGCGCGGTACGATCGCCCATGACGCGAGTGCTGACAACGATCCACCTGTGCGTGCTGGGCCTCTGGGCCGGGGCACTGCTGATGGCCGGGGGGGCCGCGGCGGTCATCTTCCCGACCGTCAAAGACTTGCAGGCCCAGGTCCCCGCCCTCTCGACATACACCGGCGAGCACTGGAGGCTCGTCGGCGGGCGCGTGGCCAACAAGATTTTCCTCATCGCCGACATCGCCCAGCTGATCCTGGCCGGCACGGCACTGCTCACACTTGCCATGCTCGGCTTGCGACGTGCCCCGGCGATGCGTGCCGGGCGGGCGGCGATCGTCTGGATCGCCGGCCTGGGCGCGAGCCTGATGCTGCTCAGTTACCACCTGCTGGTCTTGCAACCCAGGATGGGCGCAAACCTGCGGAAGTACTGGGACGCCGCCGGCGCAGGGCAGAACGTCCAGGCCCAGGAGTTCCGCCTCGCCTTTGACGCCGACCACCCAACCGCCAGCAGGGTGCTGATCACACTGGCGGTGCTGGTCGTCATCACGCTGATCGCCGCGGTCTGGCAGAACACACGCCAAGGCAGCGAAGCGGGCAGGTCGTAATACGGTTCCCGGTTGTCTCTTACGCAGAACCCATCCGCCGAGGGGAGGGGCAGGGGTGGGGTTTGCCACTTCGGACGCACGACGCTCAGTGCTGATCCATGCAACTCCCCCCCACTGCTACGGCAGTTTCCACACCGTCCCGGCCGGCGGGGGATCGAGTTCATCACAGACCGCACCCCGGCGCAGTTGCACCAGCAGTGCGCTCAGGTCCGCCGGCAGCGGGGCGTGGAAGACCATCTGCGCATCGGTGATCGGGTGGCGCACCTTCAAGATCGCCGCGTGCAGGGCGACGCGACCGATCCCCGGCCCAGCCTTGCCCGCAGAGATCACGCGCCCCTGGTACATGTCGTCGGCCAGCAACGGGTGCTGGCGGTGCTGCATGTGCACCCGAATCTGGTGCGTACGCCCCGTCTTCAGTTCCACCTCGACAAGGCTCACCCACGGCGAATCCGCCGACAGCAGCGGGCCGGGACGATCCGCCGACGGTGTGGCCTGCGGTGCAAGAGCCGGCAACGCGACCGCCTCGGGAGGGGTGCTCGCCCACCCCTTGACCAGCGCAGGCTTAGGCCCGGCCAGGTCGTGCTTGCCCAGCCCGCGCGCAGGTGCCGAGCAATACCGCCCAAGCACACGATAAATCGTCAACGCATCCTTGCCCAGGTGGTCGTGGCGGATGACCTGCTTCTCGCGGTGCCCCTTCTCGCGCGAGGGGTGCGGGCCGATCGGCTCGTCGATGGCATCGATGGGAGGCTCGACATACCCGTGCACAAATGCAACATACCGCTTGTCGGTCTGCCGATGCTCGAACTGGTGCCCGAGTTTCCAGTGCGCCTGGTCGGTCTTGGCAAAGATGATCGCCCCGGAAGTCTGCCGGTCCAGGCGGTGGACGACGCCCGGGCGTGCAAACTCCTTGCCCACCGCCGAGAGGGCACCGCCCGTCCCCGAGCGGTGGCGGAAGTGAAAAGCCAACGCGTTGATGAGCGTTCCTGACAGGTGCGACCGCGCCGGGTGGACGATGATGTCTGCCGACTTGTTAAGCACGATGATGTGCTCATCCTCAAAGAGCACGTCCAGCGGGATGTCCTCCGGCGGCACGTCCTCCGCCGGGGGCGCCTCGATCATCACCTCGACGACATCCCCCAGGCGAAGGTTGGTGCTCGCCTTGGCCAGGCGGTCGTTGACGCGTACGCCGCCGTCATCGATCAACTGCTGGAGCTTGGCCCGGCTCATAAACGTGATCCGGTCGACGAGATACTTATCCAGGCGTTTGTCCAGGTCCTTTTGCAGTGTGAAGACGACCCGCTGCCGGGCCGGAGATTGCACGGGCACGACGTCATCATCACCCAGCTCGGCATCCGTTTGAGCCAACTCTGCAGGTGGCACAGGTGGGGCGACCGCAGCAGGATGATGCGGGGCGGCCGCAGCAGGATGAGGTTGGGCGGCCGCAGCAGAATTTGGTGGGGCGGTCGCCGCAGAATTTGGTGGGGCGGCCGTCCCGGCCGCCTTCGCCGCTCGAAAGAGCGCACCCGGATCGACCTTCCCCCCCGGCCCGATCAACGGGTCCTTCCGTTTGCTCCGGTCATCGCGCGGGTTTTTGCGTTCGCGTTTGGGCATCGTGGGCAGTCGCAGGCCAACGCCGAGCTGCGTCTTAGGCGTAGACCTCCAGAAAGACACGCCGCGTGGGCCTGACCTGCCGGTGGATCATCGCGCGCGTCCACCCATCAATATTCCCGGCGGCCTCTGGGTCCAGCTCCAGATACTGCTCCAACACCCCCGGCCCCAGCGCACGCGCCAACTGCTGAAAGACCCCCAGTTCCATCCCCGCGATCCCGCAGATATACACCAGCGCTCGCCCAGAGGCAAACTGCGACTCAAGCACGGGCCACTCCGCGGCCAGGCGGTCTTGCACGTACATCTTCCCGTGCGGGGCGTTGGCCTCCCGGCTGATGGCTGTGCGGTAGTGGAAGTTGGCGTGCTCCTGCGCCAGCTGCGCCAACTGCCCGTGATAGAGCAGGTCGGTGGCGTACGGCGAACCCATAATCAGCGTGATCTCACCCTTGTATCCACCCGCAAACAAATCCATCAGCATCCCCCGGAAGGGGGCGATCCCCGTGCCCGTGGCGATAAAGACAAAGTCGTGCGCCCCGGCATCGACGGGCAGCACAAACCGCTTCCCGCTCGGCCCGCTCACTTGCACCTTGCTCCCCACACCCAACCCGCACAGATAGTTGCTCGCCACTCCAAGAAACAACGAGTTGTCCGCGGGGTTCTCGTCGATCAGCCGCTTGACCGTCAACGCATGCACGGCACCATGCCCATCCTCGCCACGCGTTGGGCTGGCCAACGAATACAACCTCGGCTTGTGCGGCCTGCCGTTGCCATCCACCCCGGGGGCGAGGATGCCCAGGCTCTGGCCCGGGATGCACTTGCCGGCCAGGCCGGTTCCCGACAGGTCCAGTTCGATGTGGCGGACAAACCCCGCCGCCTTTTTCCCCGCGGTGCACGCCTCGTTTTTGACCACCGTCGCCGTCGCCGGCTCGGCCGGCTTGTGGATGTGCATCTCCGCGTGCCGGAGTCGGATTTCCATGCTTGCATTGCTCATACCCCACGATACGCCGATGGCCACGCCCAGAGAACCCATGGCCAGAGCAGGCTAGGCACCGAGCCGGGGGCTTTGCTACCCTCTGGCGATGGCACGACCAGGCAGGACATCAGCGATCTGCAAAGACTCGGCAGTGGCGGCCCAGGGCCTCTTTGCCCTCGCCGCCCTTGCAGCCGGGCTTCTTGCCGGGTGCTCTGGCTCTAGCAAAGCAGGCAGCGATGGTCCACTGCCCGACCCGTTGGCACTGATGAAGCAGCCCGAGCAGCCCCCGGCCAGTTCAGCCGGACGCACCAGCACCACCTATTCCCTGGACACCGCTGGTTCATGGTCGGCCACGGGCACACCCCCGACGGAGGGCGATGAGGCCGTGCTCGCCAAAGCCAGGCGCGAACTGGCGCAAGACCAGCCCGACGCCGCTCACGCGACGATCGACAAGTGGATCAAGTCCAACGAGCAGACCAGCAACGCCCTGCTCCCCCAGGCCTACCTCCTGCGTGCTGACGCGACGGCCGCGGGGGGCAACGAGTATGAAGCACTCTTTGATTATGAGATGCTCATCAAGAGCTTCCCGAGTTCACCCGAGTATGTAACGGCCGTCTCGCGCGAGTTGGACATCGCCAGCACCTACCTCAACGGCACACGCCGCAAGATGCTCGGCATCCGCTGGGTCAACGCCGAGAAGGTCGGCGAAGAGCTCCTCCTGCGCGTCCACGAACGCCTCCCAGGCTCCCGCCTGGCCGAGCGCGCGGGGATCGAACTGGCCGATTACTACTACCGCACCAGCGACCTGGAGAGCGCGGCTATCGCCTACGAGCTCTTCCAGCAGAACCACCCCCGCAGCGCCTACGCCATGCGCGCACGCCAGCGCCAAATCTTCAGCAACCTCGGTCAGTTCAAAGGCCCACGCTACGACTCGACCAAACTCCTGGACAGCAAGGCCCTCATCGACCGCTTCCAGAACGACTATCCCGCCCAGGCCGAACTCCTAGGCCTAGACGCAACGCTCCTGAGCCGCATCGACGAGAGCAACGCCGAGCAGATGCTCGAGACCGCCAACTGGTACATCCGCCGCGAGGAACTCGAATCCGCCCGCCTGGTCCTCAACCGCCTGGTCCGAAAGTACCCCCAGACCGGCGCGGGCCAACGGGCACTGGCCCAACTGCAAGAGCGCAACTGGCTTGTCCAGACCGGTGCAGAAAAAGCCGCAGCAACCGGCACGCCCACACCTGTGCCCGCACCCCCCACCCAACCCCCCGGCGATAGTCCGAAAGGTGAGAACTAGTGTCAAGGCTTTTAGTGTCAAGGCTGAGGCTCTGCTCAGCCGCGTTGGGCGCATCGGTCATGGCCGGCTCTTTGCCGATGACGGGCTGTTCTACCGACCCGAGCCAGGGCTATTCCTTCTCCCCCGCATTCCGCCAGGACGTGCAGACCATCGCCGTGCCGATCTTCCAGAACGACACGTTCTACCCGCGCATGGCCGGCAAACTCAACGAGTCGATCGCCGCGGAGATCCGCAAGCAAACCCCCTACGCCATCGTTGACCGCGCCCAAGCGCAGACGCTGCTGACGGGAACGATCCGCACCATCAACCTCCCGACGCTCTTTACCGACCAGCAGACGGGCCTGGCCGCCGAGTCTGCCGTGAGCATCACGATCGACTTTGCCTGGACCGATACCCGCAGCGGTCGCGTGCTGATGAGCCGGAAGAACTTCTCGGTCGCACGCGCTTTTGTCCCCGCACGCCAGGGGGGTGAGCTGATCCAGACCGGCGAGGACCAGGCGGTCCAGCAGTTGGCCAAGGACATCGTTGCGGAGATGCGCAGCGGGTGGTAAGGGTGGGGGTTGCGGGCAGGGGCAATAGGCAATAGGCAATGGGCAATCGGCAATCGGCGCGGCGGGCGCGCGTGGTGGGTTACGAAGTGGCGGGCGCGATGCGGTCGCAGACCTCCCGGTGTGCGGCCCAGAAATCCTCGAAACTCGCCTCAAATGTGTGCTGAAGCATCCACTCGCGTGCGGCTAGCGACATCTCCGCACGCCGGTCCGCATCACCCAGCAGGCGAAGTACCGCCTCTACCCACGCCTGCGCATTCGCTGGCACAACCACCCCGGTCCTGCCCTGCACAATCACCTCGCGCGGCCCGCCCACCGGGGTAACCACCACCGGCAGCCCACTCGCCTGCGCCTCCATCACCACCTGCCCGAGCGTGTCCGTGCACGAGGGGAACAAAAACAAGTCCGCACCACGATACAACCGCGCCAGTTCTACCCCGTGCCGAAAGCCCAGAAAAACCGCCGACGCACCCACCCCCGTCCCCGCCAACTCCCGCCGCATCGTCGGCAGATACGGCCCGTCCCCCACCACGATCAACTGCGCATCGATCCCCCGCCCGGCCGCGCCGCGCACAATCCCCGGCCACGCCCGCGCCAACAGCGGCAGGTTCTTCTCCACGCTCACACGCCCCACATACAAGCACTTGACCGCCCCCGCTCGAACACCCGCATACCCCCCCCAGAACCCAGCCCCACCACGCTCCACCTCCCCCACGTCAAAGGCCCCCAGGTCGATCCCCGGGCGCAAGGCCCGCAGCCGTTGCCGAGGTATCCCCACCCCCTGGGCGCGATTGGCACAATCCCCCGAGCGCGTCAGCACCATGTCAAAGGGGCGATAGAACCACCGCACAAACGCACCCGCCAAGCCCGTCAGCCCCTCGTTCCCAAACAGGTGCTCGACATACGCAGGAAAGTCGGTGTGGTATGTCCCCACCAGGGGCAGCCCGTTCGCCCGCGCAAACCCCCGCCCAAGCATCCCCACGGGCCCGGGCGTGGAGGCATGCACAACAGTTGGGCCCAAACGTGCCGCGGCCTTCAGCAACCTCCCCCTGGGCGCCCACACCAACTCGATCTGCCGATACCCCGGCATCGGCACCGCCCACGTCGGCGGCACATTGAGGATGTTGGCCTGGATCGGCACAGCCGTGCGCGTGCTCGTGAGCACCGTCAACTCGCGCCCGCTCGCCAACGCCTCCGCCGCCACACCACGCACAAACCGCGCAACGCCGTTGACATCACCCAGGGTGTCCGTAAACAGGGCAATCCGCACGGCCAGAGGGTACCATCCCCCCCGAGCACCCCCACACCTCGCGTGGGCACGCCTCGGGTACCCCCACACTCCGTGTGGGGATGCCTCCGGGTACCCCCACGCTCCGCGTGGGGATGCCTCCGGGTACCCCCACACTCCGTGTGGGGACAGCAAGTTTGGAGATTCCGTATGACCTGGCTCCGCGTCATTGATGCACTCTCAGCCCCTGTTGACACCCGTGTGGTCGTGAAGGGTTGGGTGCGCACCCGCCGCGACAGCAAGGCCGACGGTGGCCTCTCGTTCGTCGCGCTCCACGACGGCACCTGCTTTGAGCCAATCCAACTGGTCATCAAGGGGGACATCCCCAACTTCACCACCGAGGTCGGGCGCCTGACAACCGGCTGCGCCATCGAGGCCGAGGGGGTGATCGTCAAGAACCCCAAAGGTGGCAACGAGGTCGCCGTGCAACTGGCCAGCGGTGGCTCGATCAAAGTCGTCGGGTGGGTCGAGCACCCGGACACCTACCCGATCCAGCCCAAGCCGCACACCTTTGAGTACCTCCGCGAGCAGGCCCACCTGCGTGTGCGGACGAACACCTTCGGCGCCGTCGCACGCGTCCGCCACTGCCTGGCCATGGCGATCCACCGCTTCTTCCACGAGCGCGGCTTTTACTACGTCCACACCCCCATCATCACCGCCAGCGACTGCGAAGGCGCTGGCCAGATGTTCCGCGTCAGCACGCTCGATGCACTCGGCAGGGCCGAGGGTTCAGGGCCGAGGGCCGAGGCACAGTCAGCTGCGGCACCAGGTTCTCCACTCGGCCCTCGGCCCACAAACCTCGGCCCTGATTTTTCCCAAGACTTCTTCGGCAAAGAAGCCCACCTGACCGTCAGCGGGCAACTCAACGTCGAGACCTACTGCATGGCCCTGAGCCGGGTCTACACCTTCGGCCCGACGTTCCGTGCCGAGAACAGCAACACCAGCCGGCACCTGGCCGAGTTCTGGATGATCGAGCCTGAGATCGCCTTTGCCAACCTCGCCGACGACGCCCAACTGGCCGAGCAACTGCTTCGCTACCTCTTCACAACCCTCCTGGCCGAGCGCGCCGACGACATGCACTTCTTCGCCCAGCGCATCGAAAAAACCGCCATCGACCGCCTCACGCACATCATCGAAAAACCCTTCCTCCGCCTCACCTACACCGAAGGTGTCAAAGTCCTTGAAGACGCCATCAAAGCCGGCAAAGAGTTCGAGTACCCCGTCAAGTGGGGCATCGACCTCCAGAGCGAGCACGAGCGCTTCCTGACCGAGGAACACTTCAAGCAGCCGGTGATCCTGACCAACTACCCAAAGGGGATCAAGGCCTTCTACATGCGCCTGGACGACAACTGCGAGCCAGACCGCCAGACCGTCAGCGCCATGGACATCCTCGTGCCGGGCATCGGCGAAATCATCGGCGGCAGCCAACGCGAGGAACGCCTCGACAAACTCGACGCGCGACTGGCCGAGATGGGCCTGCACCAGCCCGACTACTGGTGGTACCGCGACCTCCGCAAATACGGCACCGTCCCCCACGCCGGCTTCGGCCTTGGCTTCGAACGACTCATCCAGTTCGCCACCGGCATGCAAAACATCCGCGACGTCATCCCCTTCCCTCGGGCGCCCAAGCAGGCAGATTTCTAATCCACTGTATCAAACAGTGGCACTGGCCTCTGGCCTGTGCGGATCACGCAAGCCATCCGCACAGGTCAGGGGCCAGTGCCACCGGAGCCAGACTTCTCAAACTATCTCTAATCCCCCGCACGCCACACACCGGGGTTTACAAAATCCGCCGCGACCTCGGGTAACTGCCCAGCACCTGCAACTCCTTGCAGTGCTTCCGCGCACGCGAGATCGCGTTCTGCATCTTCTTGTCGCTCTCGTGCCCCTCGGCATCGATAAAAAACGTGTACGTCCAGTTGTCCCGCCGGCTCGGCCGCTTGTCAATGTGCGTCAGGTTCACCCCCGCGGCATGAAAATCGCCCAGCACCTTCACCAGTGCGCCGGGCTTGTTCACCGTCGTGAACATCAAACTCGTCTTGTCATTGCCCCCGCCCACCGCCTGCGCACGCACCCGGCTAATAACCACAAACCGCGTAATGTTGTTCGGCTCGTCCTGAATCCCCTCAAACAGGATGTTCACCCCGTACAACTCCCCGGCCAAGGTGCTCCCGATCGCCGCGCTCGTCCGCTTCCCGGCCGGCAACTTCGACTCCTCGGCCACCATCTGCACCGCACGCGAACTCGACGCCACCGCCACCTGCTCGGCCCGCGGATACTGCGTCGCCAGCCACGACCGGCACTGGCTAAAAACCTCCGGCTTGCTGTATATCCGCTCCACCGCGCTCGGCTGGCAGTTCGCCAGCAGCGCGTGCCGAACGTCCAGCTGCACCTCCGCATACACATGCACGTGCCCAGCCCGCCGTGCAAACGAATCCAGCGTCTCCGTTACACTCCCGTGGATCGAGTTCTCAATCGGCACGATCCCATAATCCACATGCGCACGCTCGACCTCCGTAAACACACCCGCGATCTCGTGCAAATCCTCAAACGCCACCGACGACCCAAACTGCTTGACCGCCGCCAGGTGGCTGTAACTGCCCGCAGGCCCAAGAAACCCGATCGACAACGGCCTCTCCAGCGCGAACGAACCGGACATCAACTCCCGGTACACCCCCTCGATCGTCCGATCCCCCAGCGGCCCATCGTTGTGCGCCAGCACACGCGCGAGCACCTCCTGCTCGCGGTGCGGGGCATAGATCGGGATGTTGTTCGCCTGCTTGTAACGACCCACCTGGACAACAAACCGCGACCGCGCGTTGAGCAGCTCGACAAGCCGGTGGTCGATCGCATCAATCTGCTTCCGCAACGCCGGCAGGTCGATGCCCGCAACGGCCTTCCGACGCGCCGCGCCTCTCTTGGCCACTTTCTTCTTCCCTTTACTCATATCAACAATCTTCTCCCGTTGCTCATCGCTGACCACCCATCACTTCTCAATACCCCAGCGTAAGCACGATCGCCGACGCGATCCGCTTGGAATCTGGCAGATACTCCAGCTCCAGCTTCGCACACGGCATGATCGTGTCAAAGCCTGTTGGACGCTGCACCCAGACCTTAAGCCACAAGAAGCACGACTCCTGCACCAGCGACGAGATATCACTGGGCATGCACGCCGTGCGCGGCGCTTCCTGCAAAAACACGCGCAGCCCCGGCATCTGCCGGGGCCGCAGCGTGGGCTTGATCTGCAATCGCCGGTGCTCAGCACCCAACGAAGAACCGATTGAGGAAGACGATGATGTCGTCTGCGGTCAACTCGGCATCGGGCGTCGTGCTCTGGCCAGGGCCGGCGATGTTGGCGCGGCGATCCGCGGCGAAGAACCAGTTGAGGTAGACAATGATGTCATCGGCCGTCAGCTGGCCGTCGCCACCGACGGTCTGGGCAGCGCCAGCCACGTCGCTGGCGCTGCACGTGACCGACCGGAGATTGTTGGGCGTGCCCTCGAGGATCACGCGGTCGTTGTACAGGCGCAGCTCGCTGCCGGTAACGGTGTAGCCAGCGTCGCCGGCGTTGAGCGGGAAGTTGTGCCACGGCTGGAACTCGACGCGGTAGCGGCCCTCGGTCAGCGGCGTGAGGTTGACCTCCAGGAAGCCGTAGTGCTTGCCGCCCGAGAGCAGCTGCGTGCCGTTCCACGTCTCGGCCTCGCTTTGGTCGGCCGTCCACTGGCTGTAGGGGTTGGGGTGCCAGTTCTGCCCCTCGAGGTTGGCCAGGTTGTTTCGCCACGTGGTGATGCCGCTGCTAACAGAGCCCGCCGCATCCTCGACGCCGCGGAGGCCGTCGCCGGCCATGCCAACGTCCCAGAGGTTGATGCCGTAGCCATCGCTATCGAGGTCGAAGAACGACCGCTCGGCGACTTCGGAGTGGCCTGTGAAGATACCAGCGACACGGAACTGCTCGAGCAGCGGCAGATAGATCCGCATGGCCTCACCCGACTGGTTGCTGGTAACGTTGGTGCCGTGGATACCACGCGAGAGCGGCGTGTGGTGCCACTGCACGAAGATGATCTGCCCGGCGGCCCGGGCGTCGGCCAGCTGCTGGGCGGCCCACTCGTACTGCGCGGTGCCGATGTTGAAGTCGGGCAGGTCACCGAAGGGATAGGCGTTCAGCCAGGCGCGGTTGGTGTCGGTGTTGATCGGCAACGCCGTGCCGGTGGGCAGCACGGGCACCGAGAGGGGGTTAGCCACGCTGATCTGGTCGTTGGCCGCCTCGGTCGCGCCCACCGAGCAGAGCGTGATGATCGTGATCGGGCCGAAGTCCTGGCGGAAGTAGACGTCCTGCGCAGCGCCCGGGTTGACGCTGGTCGTCGCGGCGGGCATGTCGAAATACGCCCGCCACTGGTCCATCGCACGCTTGACGCCGCGGTTGATCTGCACCTGGTTGCGCTGGGTCGCGTCTGGGAAGTTGATGGTGTCGGCCGGATCGATGATTGAGCCCGAGAAGATGCAGTTGTTACCGATGGCAGCGACGATCGGGCGCTTGGTCAGCAGGTCGTCGTACTGGCCCGCGTTGTGGCGCCAGAACTCGTCCCAGCGCCGGTGCGTCTCCAGCGCGTTGCCGCTGCCCTCGATGAGGTCCCCTGGCATGATGATCAGGTCGGGGTTCCGGCCGTCGATCGAGGCGATGTTCTTCTGATAGCCGTCGGTCTCCGTCAGGAAGTAGCGGTCACGCCCGCGACCGGTGCCAGCGGGGCGGCCCGTGCTGGTCGGGGTCTGCGGCGTCGTGCGGGCCCACTCGCGGAAGGTGGTGCGCCCGGCAATCAGCGTCTCGCTGTCGCTCAGCACCGCCAGGCGCAGCGCGCGGGCCGCGCCGGTGGCAGGCGCAGTCCGGAAGGTGCCGCTGAAGGTGGCCCCGCTGCTGCCGGCCGTAACGACATAGCTGTACTGCGCATCGGCCTGCAGGCCGGTGGCCGTGAAGGTGTGCTTGTACGCGCTGTTGTCGGCCAGCATGTCGGCCGGGCGCGGAGTGATGGCCTTTTCCTGGGCCGAATAGTCCAGCTCGGGCAGCAGCACCGGCGTCACGCTGACGTTCAGCGGGACGGCCAGGCCGGGGCCGGAGACGGTGATGCTGCTCGCGTCGGCGCTGCTGGTAAACCAGTTGAGCGTCATGCCGCTGGGCGTCGGGCTCTGGAGATACGGCAGCACCCGGAACTTGTCCGCACCGATCAACGCGATCAACGCTGGGTCGTTCGCCAGGGCCATCGGCGTAAGTGCGAGCGGGGACAAGGCAAAGGCCGCGCCAGCGGCGATCGAAAGCAGGGTTGTACGCATGTGCTATCACTCCTTACAGAGCGTGCCCGGCTGGCTGCCTCAAGGTGGGCAAACTAAACGTTCAGCCGTACACGCACTGTGCCGCAAGCATGCAGCCCATCGACTACCTCTTCAAGTGGCGGGCAGTTAAGCATCGGTCAAGGTTGTGTAAGGACCGTGTTGCGGCGGCAGAAGCCGTCTGCCGCGTTGATTCGGAGTCAACCCGGTGCGGGCCCACAACCCGAAGATGTCAGGTGGCTTGCGAGACTCGGCCCTGAAATCGGCCCGCAAACCTCGGCCACTCTGCTTGTCAGTACGCCAGCGTCGCCACGACGGCCTCGGCGATGCGCTTCGCATCCGGCAAATACTCAAGTTCGAGCTTGGCGTAGGGCATGATGGTGTCAAAGCCGGTAACGCGCTGGACGGGGGCTTTGAGGTGCAAGAAGCAGGTTTCCTGCACCAGCGACGAGATCTCACTAGACATGCTCGCCGTGCGCGGAGCCTCCTGCACGATCACGCACCGACCCGTCTTCTGCACGCTCGCGGCGATCGTCCCAAGGTCCAGCGGGTGGATCGTCCGCAGATCAATCAACTCCACGCTCACGTCCTCGGGCAACTGGTCCAGCGCACCCAAACACTGGAACACACTCGCACCCCACGTAACAACCGTCAGGTCGCTGCCCTCGGCCACCACCTTCGCCTTGCCGATCTCGATGGTGTATTCCTCCTCGGGAACCTCCTCGCGGTAACTGCGATAGACACGCTTTGGCTCAAAGAAGATCACAGGGTCAGGGTCGCGGATCGCGCTGATCAACAGCCCCTTAGCGTCATACGGCGTGCTCGGGCACACCACCTTCAGCCCAGGGCTGTGCGCGTAAATCGCCTCCGGCGAATCCGAGTGAAACTCCGGCGCGTGAATCCCCCCACCCCACGGCACACGAACCACCATCGGCACCGTGAACGCACCACGCGTCCGGTTGCGGAACCGCGCCGCGTGGTTGACCAACTGGTCGTACGCAGGACCCAAAAAACCCTCGAACTGAATCTCAGGCACCGGCCTCATCCCCGCGATCGCCAGCCCGATCGACGAGCCGATGATCCCCGACTCAGACAACGGCGTATCAATCACCCGCTCCGGCCCGTACTTTTTCTGCAACCCCTCAGTCACCCGGAAAACGCCCCCGTTGACGCCAACATCCTCCCCCAGACAGACCACGCGAGGGTCGCTCGCCATCTCCTGGTCCAGGGCGGTGGTGATCGCTTGCACTAAGGTCATCTGCGGCATGGGAGGTTCCAGAAAAAAGCCAATCGGCAAACACGTGTAGGATAAGCATCGGGTCAAGGGTCAGGTCATTTGCAAATCTCAGGAGGCACGCCGGCGTGCGGGGCGCTTGACGGGCTTGCCACCCCCAAGCCGTGCCAGCGTGCGCAGTGCTTCGTTGACGGCCTGCGCGTCGGGAAAGATCGCCGACAGGTCGGGATCGATCCTGACGAAGTTCTTTGGTGCCTTCGGCGCGTGCGCCAGGTAGTGCGCAAAGTACGCACCCTGCCTCGCGGCATCCCCGGCCTCGGCAAAGTCATACTCCACCGCCATGCTGGCGTCCTCAGCCGCGGTCTTTGATGATCTTGAAGAAGCCCGTTTTTTCATGCTTGGTCGCCTTGCGTGCGGAGATGACGCGGAGCGTCAGTTCGTTGTTCCTTCCATACCTCTCGGTCGTAATGACCACAATCACCCGCGAGAGCGCCGACACCCCGATGCTGACCGAGCGATCCTCAACCTCCGAATGGTGCTCATCGGGGATCGTAACAGTCCTGGGGTTTGCAAAGACGGAGATCGCCTCCTGGAACGAAACGCCGTGCTTCCGCTCGTTCGCGGCCGACTTCGCCCTGTCCCACTCAAACCCCGCCGGTGCATCGTGTCGCTCCATTGCACCCTCTCAACCTACGCGTGCTGGTGGCTCCCCGCCGCCGATCCGCTCTGCAAACCCGCCTCCCGACCCATCCCCAGCGAGTGCGTCGCCCAGCTATCACGCTGCTGCCGCAGCAGCGCAGGCATCTCCGCATACAGATGATCAAACATCTCCTCCCGCTTGGGCGCAGGCCAGTTGAGCACCTTGTCGACAACCTCCTTGACCATCACCTCCGCCCGCTCCTGCTCGGCCTTCTGCTTGCCGGCGTCCCACAGGCCCTTGCTCTCAAGGTACAAACGCACGCGGATCATCGGGTCCTTGCTCCGCCAAGCCTCCACCTCGTTCTGGTCGCGGTACCGCCGCGCGTCGTCGGCCGTCGTGTGGTCGGCCAGCCGGTACGTAATGCACTCGATCAGCGTAACGCCCCCGCCCGCACGCGCACGCTCACGCGCGTCGTACACCGCCTTGTACACCGCAAACAAATCATTCCCGTCCACCTGCTGCACCTGCGCCCCATACGCCAAGCCCTTCTGCGCAATCGTCTCACTGGCCATCTGGCTCTCACGTGGCACGCTGATCGCCCACTGATTATTCTGGCAAAAGAAAATGCACGGCACATTGAACACCGTCGCAAAGTTCATCGCCTCATGAAAATCCCCCTCGCTCGTCGCCCCGTCCCCAAAGTACGTGATCACCACACGGTCCTCACGACGCATCTTCGCCGCCCACGCGATACCCGTCGCGTGCAGCATCTGCGTCCCGATCGGCACCGCGATCGGCGTCACCTGCACGCCCGGCGGGAAATGGTTCCCACGCTCATCGCCCGACCAATACAGCAGCACGCTCGCCATCGGCACCCCGTGCATGAACATCGCCGCGTTCTCCCGATAGCACGGCACGATCCAGTCCACACCCGCCCGCATCGCAAACCCAGAACCCAACGCGCACGCCTCCTGACCCTTGTTCTGCGGGTACGTGTGCATCCGCCCAGACCGCTGCAACTTAAACGCAATCTCATCAAGCTGCCGACACTCGATCATCCGCTGGTACAAGTGCAACACCTGCTGATCAGTCAATATCCCCGGCGTCCCGGGGGCCGTCAGCGAGGCGTCCAACTTCCCCTCCTCGTCAAGGATCTGCAGGTATTCGATCTTCGCCGTGTACGCCGTGCGGATGGGCATGGTTACTCCTCGGTTCGATGGTCGCAGGGAAACAGATCGGTGCTGCGTCAGGGCCTGCCCACGTGCCGGGCAACCGCCAAGACGATGGTGTAAGGCAACAGAACGGGGGCAGGCACAACGCCCAAATCAAAGGCACAGCAAGTCAACAAGCCCCCAGTATAGTGGCCCCTGCCCACCCCCGCCCGGCAAAGAGAAGAGGTTTGCAGAGGGGGCAAAGGTAAGCGGACAAACGCGGAGCAAGGCAGAGGCATGGCTCCAATTGCCTGATTCAGTTCAATACCTCTCGCACCGGCACACTTCGCCACTTTGCCACTTTGCCACTCCTCCCCAATCCTTCACTCCGCCCCCCTCCGCCCCCTCCGCGAACCTCTCCTCTTCCCCACCCCCACATACGGCAAATGTTCGCATCTGCCCACCCCCAACCACCTTGCCCCCACCCACCCCCGGTGCTATCATCCCGACCAATAGAGCAGGGCCAGAGGCCCGTAAGGATTGATCCATGCCCAGCAGCGCAGAGCAGAAGACCACGTTGATCAAAAACTTCCAGACCTCCACCACCGACACCGGCTCCCCGGCTGTCCAGATCGCGCTGCTCACCGAGCGCATCAACGACCTGGCCGAGCACCTCAAAGCCCATAAAAAAGACTTCCACAGCCGGCGTGGCCTCGTCATGATGGCCGCCAAGCGCAACCGCCTGCTCAAGTACCTCGCCATCGCCGACCGCCCCCGCTACCTCGACCTCATCGCCAAACTCGGCCTCCGCAAGTAAGCCCCCCGCAAGCCCGCGCCAACATCGCGGGCTTGTTTCTTTCTGGCACACACCACCTCGCCCCAGGCCGCCCAAACCGCGGCCAGGCGCATTTGAGTTGCAGGCAACGCGCCCGCAACCACAACAACCGGGGCCACCGCCAAATCCGTGGCAGAGGACACCGATCGCCCGGCTACACGCCCGACGCTCCGTGTCTCCTGCCCCTGGCAATGGCTACAGCCCCCACGCCCATGCGCGCGATGCCCGCACGGCGTGCCTGACCAGGCTCGCAGGCGCACCAAATCGGCCCACTACCGGGCCCCCCGCGCGCCTCTTGCACAAGGGCTCCTCTCATGCCACATATCGCTCTCTCACGCCAGTTCGCCGGGCGAACGCTCACCATCGAGACCGGCAAGGTCGCCAAGCTCGCTAACGCCGCTGTCGTCCTCACCTTCGGCGGCACTACCGTCCTCGCCGCCGTCGTCCGGGGCAAGGCACGCAACGAGCTCCCCGACTTCCTCGGCCTGACCATCGACTACCGTGAACGCACCAGCGCAGCCGGCAAGTTCCCAGGCGGCTTCAAAAAGCGCGAAGGCCCACCGAGCGAAAAAGAAACCCTCACCATGCGCATGATCGACCGACCGATCAGGCCACTCTTCCCCGACGGGTACTACGACGAGGTCCTCGTCCAGTGCTTCGTCATGAGCCACGACGCCGAGAACGATGCCGACGTCCTCGCCGGCACCGCCGCCTCCGCCGCGCTCGCCATCAGCGATGTCCCCTTCGAGGGCCCCATCGCCACCATCCGCGTCGCCCGTGTCTACACCGACAACGGCCCCCAGTTCGTCTGCAACCCCACCCAGAGCCAGATGGAGTTCAGCGACCTGGACCTCGTCCTCTCCGGGCACAAAGACGGCCTGAACATGATCGAGGTCGGCGCAGCCGAGCTCCCCGAGGCCGACGTCCTCGCCGCCATCAAGTTCGGCCAGGCCCACATCGATGAACTCCTCTCCCTTATCGGCGAGCTCCAAGCCAAAGCAGGCGTCCCCAAAGTCATCGGCGACATCTACCTGCCCACCCCCGAGATCACCGCAAAGGTCGCCGCCGCCGCAGAGGCCAAAATGGTCCAGGCCCGCACCATCAAGGGCAAGCAAGACCGCAACAACGCCGTTGACGCCCTCCGCAAAGAGGTCCTCGACACCCACTTCCAGGTCAAGACCGACGGCACCTACGCCCAGTTCGCCGACTCCAACAAAGCACGCCTGCTCGCCAAGGACGCCTTCAAACGCCTCGAAGAAAAAGTCACCCGCAGGCTCATCGCACTCAACAAAGCCCGCGCCGACGGCCGAGGCCCCACCGAAATCCGACCCATCACAGGCGAGGTCGGCGTCTTCGCTCGCACACACGGCTCCGCCTTCTTCCAGCGCGGCGAGACCCAGTCGCTCATCTCCGTAACCCTCGGCACCGGCAAAGACGAACAAATCGTCGATGGCCTCCTCCCCGAATACTCCAAAAAGTTCATGCTCCACTACAACTTCCCACCCTTTAGCACCGGGGAAGTCAAACGCATCATGGCCCCAGGTCGCCGCGAAATCGGCCACGGCGCGCTCGCCGAACGCAGCCTCCTGGCCATCCTACCAAGCCCCGAAGAGTTCCCCTACACCATCCGCGTCGTCAGCGATATCACCGAGTCCAACGGCTCATCCAGCATGGCCTCCGTCTGCGGCGGCTGCCTCGCCCTCATGGACGCCGGCGTCCCCATCAAGGCCATCTGTGCGGGCATCTCCGTCGGACGCTTCACCGACGACCACGGCAACAACGAAGTCTTCGTCACCGACATCATCGGCGAAGAAGACTTCTTCGGCGATATGGACTTCAAGGTCTCCGGCACACGCAGCGGCATCACCGGCATCCAGCTCGACCTCAAGGCCCGAGGCCTCGTCCTCGAACAAGTCGAACGCATCTTCCAGCAGGCCAAGCAGGGCCGCCTCGAAATCATCGACATCATGGAACGCATCATCGCCAAGCCACGCCCCGACATCAGCGTCCACGCCCCACGACTGGTCACCATCAAAATCAACCCCGAAAAAATCGGCAAACTCATCGGCCCAGGCGGCAAGACCATCCGATCCCTCCAAGAGCGCTACGGCATCTCCATCGACGTCGAAGACGACGGCACCGTCACCCTCGCCTCCCCCAACGGCGAGACTATCGCCATGGCACGCGGCGAGATCGAGGCCCTCTGCGAAGAAATCAAGGTCGGGGCCGTCTACACAGGAAAGGTCGTCAGCACCAAAGACTTCGGCGCCTTCATCGAACTCGCACCAGGCACCGACGGCATGTGCCACATCTCCGAACTCGCCGACGGCTTCGTCAAAACCGTCGGCGAGGTCGTCCGCGTCGGCGATGTCGTCAAGGTCAAGGTCATCCTCGTCGACGAGCAAGGCCGCATCAAACTCTCCCGCAAAGCCGCCATGCGCGACGACGCCGCCGCTGCCGCTGCCCCGCTCGGCGCACAAGCCCCCGCACCCGCTCCGGTCAACTAACCCCCTCGCACCACCAACCAAATCCCTCCAACCGCCGCCCCCATGGGCGGCGGTTTTCTTACACCTGCCCCAGAAAGGTCTGGCCGGCAGAGCCACCGGGAGGTCCCGTCCTCCAAACCACCCCACAAACACCACAAAAACTACAAAAACCACACAATCTTCTCCCAACTGCAACTCCCGCACCTATCCATCGGGTATGCTCCTGCAGGGGCTCGGCACGCAATCCACCCCGTTTCACCTGTCTCAACGGCCTGTGCACCGTCGGCATGCCCACGACCCCCCACGCGGGTACACTGAATGGAGATCACACATGAGTGCAACCGACCCAACCCCCGGCAACAACAACCCCATCATCACCAACAACTCCATCACCAACGCACACGGCGCCGTCAAGTGGTTTGACCCCAAAAAAGGCTTCGGCTTCATCGTCGGCCCAGAAGGCCAGGACATCTTCGCGCACTACACTCGAATCACCGGCGAGGGCTTCCGCGTCCTCAAAGACGCCAGCCGCGTCGCCTACGACGCCGAACGCGGCGACAAAGGCTGGTTCGCCACCCGCGTCGTACGCATCGAAACCGAAACCCCCAACCCCACACCCACACCCAAGCACACCTACGCACGCACACCGCGACGCTAAGCCCAGTTAGCCCCACGCATACCCTCCCCAATGCCCGAACCCATCCAGCGACCACCCGGCACGCGAGACTTCTACCCGCTCGACCTCGCTCGCAGACGCTACATCGAAAACGCCTGGCGAACAACCTCCATCCGCCACGGCTTTGACGAGATCGACGGGCCGACCTTCGAGCACACCCACCTCTACGCCGTCAAAAGCGGCCCCGGAATCCTCTCGGAAATCTTCCAAGCCTTCAGCGGCAAGGACGACGCCCAACGCGCCCAAGCCACCGCCGGCCACGCCCCATACGCCCTCCGCCCAGAGTTCACCCCCACACTCGCACGCATGTACGCCGCTCGCGCAGGCCAACTGCCCAAGCCCACCAAGTGGTTCTGGCAAAGCTCCTGCTTCCGCGCCGAACGCCAGCAACGCGGCCGCCTCCGCGAGTTCCTCCAGTGGAACTGCGACATCCTCGCCGACGACGACCACACACGCGCAGACGTCGAGTCCATCGCCTGCTGCGTTGACCTCCTGTCAACCCTCGGCCTCACACCCCAAGACTGCTCCGTACGCTTCAACCACCGCGGCGTCCTGGCCGACATCCTCCGCGCCTGCAGCGTAACCGACGAGCACATGGACGCCGCATTCATCCTCCTAGACCGACGCGAAAAACTCGACAACCAGGCACTCGAAAACCAAGCCTTCGAGTTCGGCCTCCCCCAAGGAGACTTCCCAGACTTCCACCAGTTCCTCTGCAGGCCACGCGCACGCAACAACGCAACGCCCACCACCATCGCCCAAGAACTCGCCAACCTCCCCCACGGCACCGCCGCGCACCCCTCCATCGCCGGCCCCATCGTCGCACTCGATAAAGCCCTCCAAAACGCCGACATCGCCGACTGGTGCACACTCGACCTCAACGTCGCACGCGGACTCGCCTACTACACCGGCATGGTCTTCGAGGTCATCGTCGACAACGAACGCGCCGTCGCAGGCGGCGGCCGATACGACAAACTCATCGAGACCTTCGCCGGCCCACCCACACCCGCCGTCGGCTTCGGCATGGGCGACGTCGTCCTCTCCCTGATCCTCCAGGACAAAGGCCTCATCCCCACCGATCAACAAATCTCCCGCGACCTCGGCCTCCGCACCGACGCCTTCGTCCTCTCCAACGGCACACCCGAGGCCGACGCCCTCGTCCCCAACCTCCTCGCCCGCCTCCGACGACTGGGCCTCAACGCACGCCGCAGCTACAAGACCACCAAAAACATCGGCAAACTCCTCAAAGATGCCGCCGACGCCGACGCCCGCTACGCCCTCATCATCGAGAGCACCACCGAACTAACCCTCAAAGACCTCGACAACAACACCCAGACCCGCGGCCAGATCGACGCCCAACTCGACTCCATCACCCCCTAATCACCAACCCCACCCACCTACCTACCCTCACAAACCTATGTCTCAGGCCCCCACACCCACCGAGACCGCCCGCGGCTACGCCTCCCCCAGCGTAACCCAGTTCTCCATCTTCATGCCCAACCGCGTCGGCAAAATGCACGAAATGACCAAGGGCTTTGACGACAACATGGTCCGCCTCTGCGCCATGGCCGTCCACGAGGCCTCAGACCACGCCGTCATCCGCATCATCCCCAACAACGCCGCCGCCGCCCGCCTGATCCTGCACGAGCACAAACTTCCGTTCATGGAAAGCGAGGTCCTGGTCGTCTGCCTCGACGCCGGGCACACCATCACCGGCATGTGCGAACACCTCCTCCGTGCCGAGCTCTCCATCCGCTTCTCCTACCCCCTCACCGGCTGGTCCGCCGGCATCGCCGCACTCGCACTCGCCGTCGACGACCTCACCCTCGCCGCCCAAATCCTCCGCCGCAAGGAATACCGCCTCCTCGGCGAAGCCGACCTCCCCAAATACGGCGAGTAACAAACTTCTCCACTCTTACCCGCATCGAACCCCTCCCCCGAGGGGAGGGGCAGGGGTGGGGTTGACCTCTTCGAACGCACGATTTGCACCAGCGATCCATAGATCACCCCCAGTCCTCAACCCCCACCACCCTGCTGCCGCGTAACCCTCTCCACCGCACGCTTGCCCAAGTTGCCGATAAACAAAAAGATCAACAACGACACCCCGATCCCCACACCCCACACCCACCGCGGCGAGGCGTTGTCCAACGCCTCGCCCGTGAGCGCCCCGTCAACCAGCGACCCGATCACCACTGCCACGCCCGTCCGCGGAGCCATCCCCAAAACCGTCCCAACAACAAACGGCCCAAACGGCACCCGCGCCGCCGCCATCGCAAGGTTCGACAACGCAAACGGCGAGTTCGGCGGCAGCCGCAACAACGCCACCATCCACATCGTCGATAGCCACGTCCCACCCGCCTGCTTATCACGCACCAACGCATCCCGCACGGCACGTGCACGCGGGTTCCCATCGATCAGGACCATCACACGCTCACCCGACGCCGCTCGGGCGATCCAATACCCAATCACCGACGCCCCCGCAAACCCCGCCAGCGCCGCCGGAATCCCAACCTGCCACCCAAACGCAAAACCACCCAACGCCGACTGCGCATACGTCGGCAGCAACCCCACCCCGGCCAGCAACGCAAACACACCCGTAAAGATCACCACCCCCGTCCCATCATGCGACCGCAGCCACGCGCTAATCGTCGGCATATACGCAAAAACTCGCCTGCTGAAAGTTTCGGAGGTGTCGGCTCGGTGCTCATGGCGTAGCAGAGCGTATGCGAAAGGAAATACAGAAACCCTCCCCCGAGGGGAGGGGCAGGGGTGGGGTTGGCTCCTTCGGCCGCAGCCGATTAATCCAAGATCACCCCGATGCACGCGTCGATCAACTCTTTGTGCCGGTACCCCTCATCCATCCAGGCACACCTCCCTAACACCAGTCCTATTCGCCCGCACGGTGATGTCGTGCCCGAAAAAGAGTTCGCCGTCGTTGAAGCTCAGGTCCCAATCGCCGTCTGTGTGGAAGGCACACGAAGCGGGCTTGATGCGGCGCAGAAACTGGGCGGCCGTTACGGGCTTCTCCCCCTCCTCAAGCCAGTCATCGAGCTTGAGCGGTAGCATGTCCTTGACGGCCCGGTCGCGGCAGAGGGCGTCCCACTTCTC